>JAHJJH010000253.1 GCA_018823105.1 Verrucomicrobiota bacterium
AACCTGGCCGACAACGTCTTTCCGGGCGGTGACAAGACGGTGGACACATGGCCTCCAGCCGCATATTTCGACGCTCAGGCAAGTCTCACACTTTATAATATGTGAGACAGGCGATCGCTCGCAATCCCCTTGCAGGACAAGAAAAATATGGAAGAAGTGTCTCATACTTTATAAAGTGTGAGACAGAGGATCAGTGTTACGGTTTTGCGCGGTGCGAGGCGGGGAAGCCCGCAGGGTTGCCCGCCGGTCCATACAACAGGGAGACGGCGCTACTGCATCCGGGCGAGGGCGCGTCATCGGAACCGTCCGGTTGCCCGGGGA
The DNA here is from genome assembly GCA_018823105.1 of Verrucomicrobiota bacterium. Lineage (GTDB taxonomy): Bacteria > Verrucomicrobiota > Kiritimatiellia > CAIQIC01 > JAGNIJ01 > JAGNIJ01. Next base: position 322 of record JAHJJH010000253.1, read on the forward strand.
TCGAGAAGCGCCCACTGCTCCATCTCACTTCTTTTCCCGTGCGTCGCCGAAATCGGATGTGCTGACGAGATGCTTCCCGCTGGCCGCCGCGCGCTGGCGGGCCTTCATCCGGCGGCGGATGAAGTAGCCGCCCAGCGGCGACAACCCGAGGCGCAGCATCAGCCGGGCGAGGCGCGGGAAGGCCGGGATCACGCGCGTGAACCAGAAGGCGATTTCCTTGCGACGCATGTCCGCCGAGGTCGCCGGCAGCGGCATGGGATAGCCCGGGACCGGGCGGCCCAGACGCTTCCGGAGCCGTATCCGGAAGGCCGTGCGCTGCTTTTTCTCCGTCATCATCGCGTGCTGGCCGCGCTCGACCTCGTCGGGCGGGATGGGCTTGAGGACGAGCTTGCCCGCCTGCTCCACCTCGCGCAACCACTCCTCGGCAGCGGCGGTGCGGACAATCACCGAGGACCAGCCGCCGGGCTCGTCGTATTTCCATTCGCCCTTTTCGTTGCGGATCCAGGGGTCGCCGATGGAGAAGTCGGAAAACTCCGCCGTGGCGTCCAGGCACATCAGGCAGCGGCCCAGCGGCGAGACGCGGGCCACGATGTTGAAGATCTGGGCGGGACCGTAAGGGGAGCGCCACTTCGAGCCGTCGGTGAAGGTCATCTCGAGCGTGTTGTGCGGCCACCCGCGCTCGTCGCGCTGGCGGAAGTTAACGTGAGCCAGCCGCTCGCCCTTCGGGGCCAGCATCCGGCCCGCCGCCTGTGTGGATTCGAAGGGGAGATTATAGTGGCACAACAGTCCGATGACCATCGGGACCCGCTGCTTCCAGCGCGGGTCCATCATCTGCCGTTGGCGGAGCGAATGGATCTGGCAGGGAAGGCCGACGACGGCAAAAGGGCCGTCCTCGTCGCGGATGTCGTAGAGGGCGGAGAAGGACGGCGCGGTGCAGTAGCGCGACTGGGCCGAACGCAAGAGGTCTTCGCGCGTGCGAGCGATGATCCCCTTGCCGCGGGAAGGCTCGTCCGGATCTTCCACGGCCACGAGCGCGCCCTTGATCCGGCCGGTCTCCAGCCAGTGGGCGAGGACCTGGGTGATCACGCCGCCGCTGGCGCCCATCCGCCGGATTTCCGGTTCGCCCGCGTGGGCGACGCAGGTCGCGCGCACGGGCCCCATCAGCGTGCCGAACTGGTACCGGCCGGGAAAAAGCGCCTCGCCGAGCGCCGGGTAATCCACCGCCAGGCCGGAGCAGGCGCGCACACAGATGTTGCACTCGATGCACTGGTCCACCTGCTTCGGGTAAGCGTGGTCGTCGATCCCGAGCGTGCCGACGGGACAGACCCCGATGCAGGCCCCGCAGCGGTGGCACAGGCCATCCCGGACCACCCGGAGAATGCCCTCCACGTTTCGGTACTTGTCGGCGGCAAAGTAGGTTTCCCGCGTGCCCATGATGGGGACATGATGACCGTCGCGGCCATAAAAGCAAGGAGGATGCGACCGAAGGCCGGACGGAAAGATCAAGACGGGCTATCTCCGGCTTGCCATGAGCTGGAACGGAGTGTTAATATTTCGTACGTTCATTGCATTGAAGAGAGGGGCGCGTTATGAAGAGGAACCGACTGGTTGCGCTATTCATCCTTATGCTGGTGCTGGCGGGGACTGCCTACCCGGCGGCTTCGCTGACGCAAAGGCACTTGACCCTGCTGGTGGTCCCGGCGCGTTACAACGTCCTGCAAGTGGCGTTCGACGCGGCCTCGCTGGCCCCCGTGGCGCTCGTGTCTTATCAGGGCGAGGCCACGACGGAAAACCCGGTGCTGCATGCCTGGAACGGATCGGAGTGGGTGTACATCACCATGCAGGATTTCCGCGAAGCCCATTTTCTCCAGGTCACGCCGGGCCAGGCGATCCTGGTGGGCGACGAAACCCTGCTGCCCCCCGGGCTCGTGACGTCCGCGGCCGGTTGGTGCCCGAAAACCATGACCGTACCGGCCACGGATCCGGCCGGCCTCGTCAACGCGCTCGGCGCCCACTTGGCCTTCACGCGCAGCGACTGGAAATGGATCGCGTCGCGCTACAATATGAACCTGCAGGACCTGAACGCCGACCGGCGGCACGAAAGCTGGTATGACCAGAAGGGATACCGCGACGAGTTGACGCCGCGGCTGCAATCTCTGCCGCGCCACCGCCGGGGACGGTCGAGATCCGATGCAGAGACCACGCCGGCCACGGAAACCTCGGCCCCGGCATCCACCGTTGTCCCCCCCGCCGAAGTGATCGAGGAGCCGGCCGAAAACGTCGCTCCCGCCGTGGAGCCGCGGTTGACGATCCCGGAGCCCCCGGTGGAGCCCGAAGTCAAAGCGGAGGAGCCGGAGGCGAAGAAGGGTCGCAAGGGAAAGGCGAAAAACGAAGTCTCGACCCCGGCGGAAGCGGGTACGCCTCCGGAGGGCTGGCAGGAAAAAGCGGTCTCGACCGAGTCCCCGGTCAAGTAATGTTCATACGCCATAGCCAATTCGCCCGGGCGCTTCTGGGCGTCGTTTTCGTGGCCGGTGGCCTCGCCGGCGGTTGTGTGAGCGAGGAGGTAGGCGGAACGCGCCCCATCGAGCAGACCACCTTGACAGTCGTGCGTGCCGCAGATCGTGCCCAATTGAGCTGGCCCTCAAAGAAGGGACAGAAGTACACGATCTTATACAGCGACGACCGCCGGCCCGATGTTCCGTGGAAACCTCTGCTCGCCGCGCAGAATCTTGTCGGCACGGGCGGCACGATTACGGTCGAGGATCAGATCCTGGAAGGGCGGACGCGTTACTATCGTCTGCACCGGGGGATTTTTCCGCCTACTCGTTCGCGGTGACGGCCGGGACCTCGGCTGGATGGCCCTCGCCGGGTTTGCATTCCCGGGCCTTGAACACCCCCAGGATCGGCCGATGGTCTGAAGCGATGACGTTCATCGAGTGGCGCACGACCCGGGTTTTATCCGGGACCACCTCCGGCCGCATCCCCTCGCTGACCAGCAGGTAATCAATCCGGCTGTATTCATCCTCCCCGGGATTGAAATGGGTCCACACGTCTCCGACGGAATCGGCCGGCCTTACGTCGCGCATGTATTGCTGCTGGCTCCCCATGACCTCGCGCAGCGCGGCGGACTGGAAGGTGTCGTTCAGGTCGCCGAGCACGAGCAGGTTGATCTCCGGGTTGTCCTTCAGGTAATTGCGGATATGCTTGTTGAGCAGGCGCGCCTCGTTGCGGCGCATTTCCGTCTGCCCGAGCGCGTGGAAGACCCTCGCTTTCAGATGTGCCATCATGAGCCGGAAGCGGTAGTCGGGCCGGACCTGGATTTCTACGTCAATGAAGCCCCGCAACACCGCCACCTCCGCGGCGCCCAGGCCATAGCGATCCTCGGTCCGCGGCTGTGGGTCGGTGATGGGAAATCGGGACAGGACGGCCATGTTCAATTCCGACTGGCCGCGCTGCAGGTACTCGGTGTGCGGGTATTCCAGCCCCGCCTTTTCCAGGGCATAGCGGAACTCGGCGAACACGGTCGGATTGCCGATCTCCTGCACCGCCAGCACGTCGGGCCGCTCCCGCGCGATGATCGCCACGACGGCGTTCCGCTCGATTTCGGGTTTCGGCGCGAGCACGCCCGTGCCGTTGCGATCCGCCGGGCCGTAAAGATGCAGGTTGAACGTCATGACCGAGAACTCGTCGTCCGCCGGCGCGGTGAGGACCGCGTCCGGCGAGGAGGGCGCGGGCGCCCGTCCGCAGGAGGCCGCCGCCAAGGTCAGCGCGACGGCGGCGACGAACGCGGAAAGGGGTGCCCCTCCGCGGCCCCGGCCCCTGGAGGATGTCGTGTTCACGCGCTGGGAAGGGTGGCGGGCCGTCGTCCGCCGGGGGCGCCGTCTCACCCGGAGTACACTTTCTCGATCTTCTCGGCCACGTCGCGGTAGCCGATGTCCACGGAGTAAATATCCTTGAAGTGCTTCGCCGCCTCCTCGCGGCGACCCATCTGCTCGGCCACCGTGCCCATCTCGTACAGGATGTCCTTCTTGGTGTCGTCCATGAGGCTCAATTCCGAGGCGGCCTTTTGCAACTGCTCCATGGCGATATCCAGTTGCTTTTTCTGCTTAAAGCACATGGCCAGGTAATAGAGCGAACGGATGCGCCGCTGCGGATTGCGCTGGGAGAGTTGGAACTCCTGGATGGCCTCGTTCAGACGGTCGTGCTCGAAGAGCACCAACCCCAGGTCATACCGGTACTGGAGGTCGTTGGGATAGCGCTTGACGCGGTCGGTGGCATCCTCGAGCAGGAACGTGTCCTTCTCCTTTTCCTTCTGCTCGGCGCCCGCCGTGTCGCCGGCCTTGCGCAACTGGGCGACTTGGAACTCGAAATACTTCGACCGCAGACCGCTCAAGGCCCGGTCAATCTGCGGATCGGTCCGTCCCGTGCTCTCGTGGGCCTCGGTCAGCACGGCGATCGCTTCGTCATACCGGTCAGCCCGGGAGAGCAGATCGGCCAGGTGCCGCTTGTAGTTCATGTTCTCCGGCTCGCGCTCGACCTTGCCCTGCACCTCGGTGATCAGCTCGCCGATATCCTTATCGGACTTCACGGCCTTGGATTCCTGCTCGAGGATGGTGGCCTCCTTGGAGTCCTTCATCACGTCGCGGTAGGAGCCCGCCTCGGCCCAGCCGCCCTTCCGCATCGTGTCCAGCGCGGCGGTGTCCTTCAGCGCCTTGATGATCATGGGATCGTTGGGGCGCAGGGTGTTGAGCGTCTCGTAGGTGGCGCGGGCCTCCTGGGTCTGGTTGGTCTCGATGTAGAGCCGGCCGAGGGTCTTGAGCAGCGCCGTGTTCTTCGGGTAGTGGTCCCGCGCGATCTCGAGCGTCTGGATGGCCACCTCCGGCATCTCGGCGGCCGCCGCGGCCTGGGCCAGCAGGTTGACGAACGTCAGGTTCAGCGGGTCCTTCCGGATCAGCTTTTCCGCGCCCTTCAACGCCTGGGTGGGCTTTTTCTTGATCTGCGACATCACGCCGAGCATCCCGGGCAGCCCCGTGAGGGAGCTGATGGCGTGTGTGACCGCACCACCCTTGGCGTCCTTGAATTTCTTGACCGCGGCCGCGCGCAGGAATTTGCGCGCCCGGAGTAGGCGCGGCTCGATCTCCAGCGCGGAGGTGAACATGTCCATCGCGTAGTCCAGGTTGTCGCGCTCCATGGCGGCCAGGGCCTTTTCGTAGAGCTCGCGGGACTTGCGGGGTGCGGCGTCGAGTAGAATTTCTGACATGATAAGATGCTCCTTCTTCTGGACGTTTCAGCCTACACGCGCCCCGCGGAAAGTCGAACGAAAAATCTGCCTCGCCACTCAACGGCCTGTTTCCTACACTCCGCCGGAACGCCATGAAACGATGGGTCTCCATAGCGCGGGGAGGGCTGATCCTCGGCCTGGTCGCGGGCGGCGGCGGGCTCGCCGCGTCCACCGCCGCCGACCCCGGGCCCCTGCGCGTAATCACGGCGGGGCGTGAAAGGTATGTGACCCTGCGCGACTTCGCCTCCGCCTACGGATTTTCCCTCCACGGCCCGTCGAACCGCATCATCGAACTCGGCAGCCAGTGGACCAGAATCCGGTTCGAGACCAACAGCCGGCAAGTGCGTTACAACGGGCTGCTCCTCTGGCTTCACGCCCCCGTGGTCACGGTCCAGAAGCACTGGGCCATCACCGAGGCGGATGCTCGAAAAGTGCTGGAGCCGCTGCTGCGGAAAAATGCGCTGCTTCGTCCGCAGCGCGCGCGGGTGGTCGTGCTGGACCCGGGGCACGGCGGCCAGGACCGCGGGGCGCGCGGGAAACGCGGGGTCGAGGAGAAGGGCATCGTGCTGGATATCGCCAAGCGCGCACGCACCCACCTGGCCAACGCCGGGCTCAAGGTCTACCTGACCCGCGACACCGACCGCTTCATTGAATTGGAGGATCGCGCCGCCCGGGCGGCGGCCTGGGGAGCCGACCTGTTCGTCAGCATTCATCTCAACGCGGCGGCCGCGTCCTCGGCCCGGGGGATCGAAACGTATGTGCTGGCCGTCCCCGGCTATCCGCCCACCGCGGCGGCCGCGGGCTCCAAGCTGGAACGCCTCGTCTTCCCCGGGAACCGGAACGACTCGATCAACACGATCCTCGGCTACTACCTGCACAAGGCGCTCATGGATAAAATCGGGGGAACGGATCGGGGTCTGCGCCGCGCGCGTTTCGTGGTTCTGAAAAGATCGACGCGCCCCGCGGTCCTGGTGGAATGCGGATTCCTTTCCAACGGCACCGAGGAATCCCTGATGCTGAATGCCTTGCACCGCGAGGCGCTGGCCCTCGCCATCGCCAAGGGCATCCTCGATTACGCCAGCGCCATCCGCGCGGCCCAGGCCGCCCCCTGAAGCGGCCTTCGGCCGCTTCAGGGAAATTCGAAGCACGAAACTCGAAATCCGAAACGGACACAAAAGACGAGAAAGTGTTTTGCCTCCTGAACACCGAACACTGAACACCTCCGCAATCTTTGATCCATCCGGCGGAGGGCCGACGGCCTCGCTTACTCCTGACCCCGCAACTTATAGAGCCCCTGCGCCGCCTCCACCGCGCGCGCCGCACAGCCCGGCTCGGGCGGAATCTCCACGACGTCGATCCCCTCCCGCCGGATCGCCAGGATCGAGGCCGCGATGGACTCGGCCGGTATGCTGTCGCGCCGCGCCATCGCTTCCCGGTACAGGTTGAGTTGAAGGCCGTAGCGGGCGGCCAGCCTTTCCGGCGCCTCTTCGGTGAACTTGTAGTCCACCACGCGCCGCCGGCCGCCCCGGGTGATCAGGAGATCCATCGTGCCGTCCACGATGACCACGACACTGTTGTGCTCCAGCTTCAGGGCGAACGGCCATTCGGTGGCTACCTCGGCGCCCCGGGTTTCCGCCGCGAGATGCCGCGCCGCGCGCCCGACGCGTCGGAGCAAGTCACCGCGCGCGCTCTCGTCCAGCGTCCGCGCCGCGCCCAGAGCGGTCAGCAGCGCCGTCGCCTCCCCCGGCCATCCGGATAGAGCCAACTGCTCCAGCATCTCGTGGCCGGCCGTGCCGAACGCCGCGGCGTCGTCGTCATCCTCGTAGGGCGTGCGGGCCGGGGTGGGTTCCTCGCCGGCTTCCTCTGCCGTAGGCGTGAAGGTGGGCGGATCATGGAGGTAGGCCGAAAGCGTGGTGGCCGGGTAGCGCAGGATGGGCGTCGGCCCCGCCGGCGCGGCGTAGGCTTCCTCCGCCGCGTCGAACAGGCGCGCGGGGGCCGGCCAGCCGTCGGGTAACGTCCGGAGGCGGCTCGCCCTGCCGGCCGACAGGCCCGCCTCCCGCACCGCGCCGGTGACCTCCGGGTAGGCTCGTCGGCGCAGGAGCGGCGCCCCGCCGCCGGCGGGTTCGCCGAGGAATTCGCGGACGGCCGCCAGCCACGGAGCTGGTTTTCGCGTCCCGGGATCGCCGGAGAGGATCACGAGATCGCGTGCGCGGGTCAGGGCCACGTAAAAAAGATTTTTCGTCTCGGCCTCGCGCACTCGGCCCGCGCGCTCCACGGCTTGCTCGTACCCGGGGGTGGTGACGGGCGTGCGATCCACCCTTTCCGTTTTGACGTGCAGGATACCTGTTCGCTCGTCGGGCCCATCCTCCATCAGCGCCCAGGGCGAGGCGCCGGTCGGCGAGGAGCCCAGTTCCGGGACCACGACCACGCCCGCCGTCAGCCCCTTGGCCCCGTGAATGGTCATGAGCGTGACGACGTTCTGGTCCGGGTCGAGCAGTGCGGCCTCGGGCTGCTCGGGCGGTTCGCTGACCAGGCGTTCCATCTCCGCGGCGGTCTCCGCGGCCAGACGGGCCTGGCTCCGTTCCGTCTGCTCGATCCAGCGCAGCAGTTTATCGAGGTTGGCCAGCCGCTGCTCGCCGCGGAACGTGGCGGCCAGGACGGCGTCATAACCCGTTTCCCGGATCGCGTCGCGGACGATCGCGGCCGTCGGCCGGTGATCCACCTGCGCACCGTATTTCCGGATCAGCGCGCGCGCGCCGGCCAGGCGCTCGAGTTCGGCAGAACCCTCCGGCAGTTCCAGCGCCGCGCCGCTTTCCAAACCTTCGAAAACGCGCCGCCGGAACACCGTCTCATCGAAGCCCGCCCCGCTCCACCCCAGCTGAAGCAGGGTCTCGTCGGCAAGCCCCGCCCACGGCGAACGCAGGAAACCCATCAGCGCGAGGCTGTCCTGCGGATGCGTGAGCAGCTTGAGCAGCAGCAGAAGGTCCGTGGCCTCCTGCCGGGCGAACAGGCCGCGACCGCGTCCGCCGACGCGGTAGGGGATGCCGTAGCGGTGCAGCGCCTGCTCGAGCAGCGGCTGGCGCGTGGTGCTGCGCAGCAGCACGAGGATATCCGCGTAGCGGAAGCGGTTGGCCTCGCCGACCGGCTCGAAACGGCCGGCGGCCCCGGAGAAACGGAAAGCCGGCCGCCACTCGGCCGGCCCGTCCACGAGCAGGCGGAGGCGTTCCGCGACGGCGTTCATCTCGGCGCGGGCACGCGCTTCGCGGTCGGGAGGTGCTCCTTCGGCACCTTCCGTGTTTTCCGCGGGTTCGAGCAGTTCGATGCAGGGACCTTCTCCGCGTCCGGTCGTGTCCGCGCCGCGCTCCGGCGCCGGCGTCAGGTATTCATCGGCCGAGTAGTCCGTCCCGTACACCCCGGCGAAGAGCCGGTTCACGCCGTCCAGGATCACATCCTTGCTGCGGTAGCTCCGGCGCAGGGCGATGGCGCGGAACGAGGCGGTGGCGCGCTGCGCGGCCTCCAGGTCGGGCATGACC
>JAHJJH010000254.1 GCA_018823105.1 Verrucomicrobiota bacterium
CGCGACGGCGACCTGGACGCCTACGTGGTCAACGCGAACCAGCAGGACCGGATCTGGACCAACAACGGGGGCGTCTTCTACGACAGCGGACAGTTGCTGGCCTGGCACGACGGGCGGGACAGCGCGCTGGTGGATTTCGACGGCGATGGCGATCTGGATATCTTCATCGTCAAGCGCGACGACCCGGACCAGATGTGGCGAAACGACGGAACCGGCCAGTTCTCCAACAGCGGACAAGGCATCGGTAACGGCCCGGGATCCGCGGTGGCGATCGGCGACGTGAACGGCGACGGCTTCCTGGACGCGTACGTTGCCAACTTCAGTGCCGCGAACCGGGTATTCACGAACAACGAAGACGGGGTGTTCTCCGGGAACGGGCAGAGCCTGGGGACGGCCCGGGGCCAGGGCGTGGCGATGGGCGACCTCAACGGCGACGGCTGGCTCGATGCCTTTGTCGTGAACGGCGGCGGCGATCCGGACACAGTCTGGACCAACGACGGCACGGGCATGTTCTACGACAGCGGGCAGGTCCTGGGTACGGACAGCGGGCGAGGCGTCGCCCTCGGCGATCTGGAAGGCGACGGTGACTTGGACGCATTTGTCGCGAACTACGGTGGTCCCAACCGTGTCTGGACCAACAACGGGCAGGGCGTCTTTTCGGACAGCGGGCTGGCTCTCGGCAGTTCCGACAGCTGGAACGTGGCCCTGGGCGATGTGAACGGCAACCTGCGGCTCGACGCCCTCGTCGCCAACAACAGCGGCGGCAACCGCCTCTGGATCAACTACGTGCCCCAGCCCACGGTCTACACGAACCGGCAGGCGTTCTATGCCGCGCTGCCGGCGTTCGCCCTCGAGACCTTCGAGCGGGGGGATCCGGGCAGTTGCAGCAGCCCCGTCGACATCACGAGCGACAACCTCGTGTTTGAGCCGGGCGATATCCAGAGCGGCATACGGTTCGCGATGGAGGGCTCGGGCTTCGAGCTCGACGACCGAAGCGGTCAATCGGTGTACGGCGGAACATACGTCCTCCGCGGCAGTTCGGACAACGACCTGATGGAGATCACCTTCCCGAACTCGAACGTATTCGCCCTGGGTTTCGATACGTACGTAGAAGCGCTTCCGAATCCCGCCACCCTGGTCATCTATGACCCCGACGGCATCGTTCTTTTGGAGCAGGAAGTATATTGCGGACCTACGGGCTCGTTCTTCGGCGTGACGGACACAGCACTTCTGAGCCGCGTCGAAATAGATCCAGGCGGCTCCTTTGCGCACGTTGACAACGTCGCGTTCACGCCGGTCGGCTGGCTCACGTATTACGCCACGCGCGAGGCCTTCCAGTCGTCGAACAACCTGCCCGTCGAGGACTTCGAGGACGGAACGCTCGGCAGTTTCTCGGGCACAAATGTCAGTTATCAGACGGAGAATGCCGTCTTCGACATCTGTGACATCTACCGCGGCGTGATCATCAGCAACACAAGCGGCGGCTTCGAACTCGAGAAGGATTCCGGGTTCGGGACGTCGCAGGTGCTCCGCGTAACCAGCGACAACGCCCACATGTTCATCGACTTCACGCCGAGCAACACAGCGGCCTTCGCGCTGGAAACCTTCACCGAGACGTTTCGGCCGTATGCCGCCGTGACCATTTACGGACCGGGTACCGCCCTGATGGACCGGGTGAACTGGGCCAGCGACCCGAGCGGCGAGTTCATGGGCCTGATGTCCTCCTCGGGCCGCATCGCGCTCGTCGAGATCGACCCCGGCGGCTCGTTCGCTACGATCGACAACCTGGCGTTTGAAGCCGATATCGATTGCGACCACGACGGCCTGCCGGACGACTGGGAGAGAAGATTCTTCAATGGCCCCACCAACGCCACGGCGAGTGGACACAGCGACGACGACGGCGTGCCCGACGGCGATGAATACGGCGCCGACACGATCCCGACCAACGGCCAGTCGTACTTCCACCTGACGGGCCTCCGGCGCACGAACTCCTTTGCCGTCACCTTCGTCTGCACCAACTCGCGCGTGTACTCGCTGGGCTACTCGACGAACCTGATGATGGGTGAATGGTGGGCGGTGAATGGCGCAACAAACGTCCCCGGGGACGCGAGCGGTTCCATGTCGCTCACGGACCCGGCCGACGCGACGCAACGGTCGTACCGGGTGGGGGTGGCGTTACCGTAGCGCGCCACCGGAAAAGACGCGACGGCAAAAGACCCGGCTTCACCGCAGCCGAAAGGACATGAGCCAGTCCTTCAGCGCCTCGGGGAGCACACGCCGCAGGTAGTACATGGCATGAGCCGTGAAGGTGATCGGATAGTGCCGCCGAGGGCGCGCGGATTCCAGGGCGTGAATGATCCGGCGCGCGACGGCTTCCGGCGGGGCGGTGAAAGGATCCGAGCTGCGGAAGCCCTTGGCCATCTTCCGACGGCCCTGGCCCTCGTATAGTTTCGCGAAACGGGACCGGCCTGCGTCCAGGTGCTCGCGCCCGTGCTCGAAGGCATTTTTCCGGAATTCGGTTTCGATGGGCCCGGGCTCGACAAGGGAAACGGCCACTCCCGACCCGCGCAGTTCGATGCGCAACGCGGCCGACAGGGACTCGAGCGCGTGCTTGCTGGCGCAGTAGGCGCCCATGAAGGGAATGGTTACCCACCCAAGCACGGAGCTGACATTGACGATCCGGCCGTAGCCCTGTTGTTGCATCGCGGGCAACACGTGGCTGGTCAATTCCTGCAATCCGAAGACGTTCACCTCGAACTGCCGGCGCAGGGCGGTGGGGGTGAGGTCTTCGACGGCCCCGGGCTGCCCATAGCCTGCGTTGTTGATCAGCGCACCCAGGTGTCCCCCGCCCCGCTTCAGCGCCTCGTCCGCGGCGCCCTGGGCGGACTCCGGATCCAGCAGGTCCAATGCGATCGGGTCAAAGCCTTCCGCCCGCAACCGGGCCAGGTCGTCGGCCTTTCGGGCGGTCGGCCAGACCGTCCACCCGCGGTCCCGCAGTAGATGCGCCGTCGCCAAACCGATGCCGGTGGAGCAACCGGTGACCAGGGCGGTGCGGGATTGGACCGGCGCGGCTTTCATCGCGGGGCCGGGGAATAATCCAACGTGCCCTGAAACACGTGCAGGGCCGGGCCGCGCAGCGTAACGTCCGTGGCGCCGTCGTCGGTCGGCGTGTAGTTGACCTCCAGCCGGTCGCCGCCGGCGGTGAGAACGGAGACCGGCGGGCGGACCTTGCCCAGACGTCCGGCCAGCAGGCCGCAGGCGACGATCCCGGTGCCGCACGCGAGGGTTTCCGCCTCGACACCGCGCTCGTACGTGCGGAGGCGCAGCGATTGCGGACTGGTGATCTGCACAAAATTCGCATTAGTCCCGCCGGGCGCAAAGGCCGAATGGTATCGCAGGGCGCGGCCGAGCTCCGTCACGTTTACGCTGTCCAAGTCGTTCACCTCGACCATGACATGCGGCACGCCGCTGTTGACGGAATGGGCCTCCAGGACCTGCCCCGCGACGTCCATCCGCTGGTTCAGCCGCCAGTCGCGCGGCTCGGTGAGATGAAGCAGCACCTGTTCGCCGTCCACCTCGGCCCGGATGAGGCCGGCGCGGGTCTCGATGCGCATCTGCCGGGGCGCGGCGCCGATCTCGTGGGCCAACCGCGCGATGCACCGCGCGCCGTTGCCGCACATGTCCACCTCGCCGCCGTCGGGATTGAAAAAGCGCATCCGGAAATCGGACTGCTTGGACGGCTGGATCAACAGCACGCCTTCCGCCCCCACCCCCGTCCGGCGGGCCATGATCCGGATCAGCCAGTCCCGGTCGTCGACCGGGAACGACATTGTCCGGTCGTCGGCGACGATGAAGTCGTTCGCCGCCCCGTGCATTTTCCAGAAAGCGATCTGCATGTCCGATTCCCCCGACGTTGTCCCGAGCGGCACTATACACGCGGCCGGACGCCTGTCCAGCATCGGTGCCGGCGGCCGCGCGAAAAACGCACACCGTCGGGGCGCCGGCGCGCTCGACGGCGCTCTTGAGTCCCGCCGCCCCTGTCTCACACTTTATAAAGTGTGAGACAGGCGTTTTTCGCGCGCGACCCTGCATCGCGGCGCTCTTGCGCACAAGCGATCCTGCGGGTACATTGCCTCCATCGCACGGTCCGGCAACGACAAGGATGCGAAAGGACTTTCATGGCCTGGTTTCCACGGGGCATATGGCGTTACACGGTGCTGATCCTGCTGCTGCTCGTGCTCGCGGCGATCGCCGCCATGTCCACCCTGGCCTCGATCGAGAAGTTCCTGCTCTTCCAGGCCCAGACCGCGACGCCGGACGCCCTGCAGGACTACCTGGCCATCATCACGCTGACCATCCTCTCGCTCACGATGGGCTTCCTTTTCCTGGCGGGCGCGCTGGGGGTCTGGACTATCCGCTCGACGTCGCAGATCGAAAGCCGCCGCCGCGTCGGGCGTTTCGTGGACGCCATGGAATACTTGAGCGACGGCCTTGTGGCCGTGGACCGGAGGGGACGGATCACGGGTTCCAATCCGGCCGCCCGCCGATTCGCCGGTCATGAACCGGGGCCCAAGAGCGGCCTGCGGGACTTGTTCACCGCCTTGAGCGTCGAGCAGGTCAACCTGTTGCTGGGCCGCGGGGAACCGCAGGAGGTGGAGTGCATCACCCGGGAGCCTGAAGGCCTGCGCGCGCTGCGGTTCCGTTCCCAGCCGTCCGAGGATATCCAATTGATCCTGGTGAGCGATGTCACCCAGCGGAAAACGGAGGAGATCCGCACCCGGCAGGTGGCGACGCTGCAACTGATTGGGCGTATTGCGCGCGGCGTGGCGCATGATTTCAACAACATCCTCTGCGCCGTCTCGGGACACGCCGAACTGGTCCGTCGGGACGTGCTGACGGAGAACCAGCGCGCCAGCCTGCAAGCGATCGCCCATGAATCCCGGCGCGGGGCCTCCCTGGCGGCGCAGGTGCTCCGCTTGAGCCAGACCGAGGCCCAGGGTCAGCCGTGCCTCCGTCTCGCCGACCAGGTGACCCGGACGGTTGAACTGCTGAAAGTCGGCCTCTCGAGCCAGTGGCGGATCGCCCTCGAGGTGCAGGAAGATCTCGCCCCCACCCTCCTCCCCGGCAATCAGATCGAACAAATCATCCTTAGCCTGGCGTTACTGGCCGCCGACGAACTCGGACGCCCCGGGTATCTTCAACTCCGCGCCCGGCGGCCCGCGGAAGGCGATCCGATTTTCGATGTCGGAGACCGTTGTGCGGCCGCGATCTGGATTGCCGCCTCGGAGGCCGAGGGCGCGCCCACCGCGCCGTTGAAGAGCACGCCGCTGGAGGCGGGCGTGGTGGTCTCCGTGGTGCGCTCCATCCTGGACGAGGCGGGGGGGCGTCTGGATATCTTTA
>JAHJJH010000255.1 GCA_018823105.1 Verrucomicrobiota bacterium
CCCGCCGATCACGACGGCCCCTTCGCTTTCCAGCCAGGCGTGCGCCTTCAGGCGCGCGGTGCTTTCGTCGCGGGCCACGCCGATGCGCAGTTCGGCCGGATAGCCGGACCGGCCCAGCAGGATCTGCGCGGCCAGGGCCCGCACCAGGCAGTTGCCCGTCCAGGGCACGTGCCGGCTGGCTTCGACCGTGGCCCACACCAGGCGCTCCCGGGGCAGGCGGTTCTCCCCGGTCGCGGGATCGCGCGGCCGCGCCCACCGGTCGACCAGCCGGCGCAGGATGCGGAACGGCAGGAGCGTCAGGCCGAGACGGATCAGCAGGACCAGCAGGCTGGTGGAGAGCAAAAGGCGCTGATAGCGGAACGGCAGCGCCAGGAACTTTCGGAGACGGTTCATTCCTTGCGTATGAGCCTGGCCCGGTGCAGATCGCCCAGCAGCGACAACAGCTCCTTCACGCACCGCTCCGGCTCTACCTGGTATTCCCGAATCAGGACATCACGAATGGCGCTGACCTTCATGGGCCTCTCCAGCAGTTCCCATATCCGCGCGCCGATGGGATTGAGGCCGAAGTAGACCCCCGATTTCATGTTCAGCATGACGGATTCCCCGCCGAGATTACAGGAAACCTGGTCCGGCGCGCGCGTCACCAGCGAATCCATCGTAATATCCGAGTCGGACGGAATGCCCATACGTTCGTCCCCGCCTGCGCATCCGGATGGACCACAACCCCTTCGCGGGAAAGCCGGTCCCGCCGGTTCGCGTCACCGGTAGTAACGCCATGCGCCGGCTGAAATCAAGCGTCGACTTTCGCCGGCCCGGCCCGGTCGTCTTCAGATCGGGTGATCGATCCGGCCCCCGGCCATTTCGCGCAGCAGGCGAAAAGGGCGGATGACGTAGTAGAGCGCCGCGAAGGCCGGGGGGAGCCGGACGGCTTTCCAATCCTGGGTCGTCGGCATCAGCACCGTGCGGGCGAGGCAGCGGGCCTTGGGCAGGACTCCCTCCAGGGCGCGGACCTGGAACCGGAGGCTTGCCAGGGTGGTGATGGGCTTCGGGGGTTCGTGCAGCAGGCGGCGCTCGACGTCGGCCCGGAGCGCCGCCAGGGACCGATCGGCAGCGACGGACTCACGAAGGGACGGGGGAAGTTCGGAGCCCAGCAACTGCTGAACCAGGCACAGCCCCAGCCGCAGCATGCGCCCGGCGCCCCAGGCCTCCGCCCGCGCCAGGATCCGCGGTCCCTCCATCCGGGGATAAGCGCGCAGGAGGCCGGCGAGATCGCACAACCAGTCCAGCCGGTACCAGCCATGCTTCGCGCCGTGCACGCAAAGAATCAGGAGCAGGACTTCCGGGGATAAGGTTTGTACGTCCTTTCCCGCAAAACGGACGGGCTGTAATTCATCCCAGAGGCGCTCCGGATCCAGCGGCAGGGCGAAATACCACGGGAGGGGCGACGCCTGCAGTTCCACCACGACCTTGTCGTGGCGGACGAAAATTTCCTCGCCCTTGTACTTCAGATGCGCGCGCTCGTAGCCGGGGGGGATGTCCACGGCGGAATGAAACCCGTGGCGGCGCAGGAACTCGCGTGCCGCAGGAAAATCACGCTCGTGCACGAGGATGTCCAGGTCGACAAAATCCCGCAGGGCCAGATTGCCGTAAATCATCTCGGCCAGGAGCGGGCCCTTGTACGGGATGGCCGCCACGCCCCCGCCGGCCAGCAGGTCCAGGAGGCCCCGTAGTTCGCGTACCCAGAACAGGTTGCGCCGGGCGTTCTCCTCGAACCGGCTGCGCAACCGCTCCGTAACGTTTGCCGGCACCGTGCCGGGGCAGGCGTCGCGCAGGCGCCAATACAGCAGCGGGACCATCCGATGGAACGAGGCGGCCTGCAGAACCGCCTCCCAGTCCCGAATGCCGGCGATGGCTTCGTCGAGCCGCCCGGGATCGGCGTCCCCCCGGGCGCAGCCGAGCAACAGCCGCATTTCCGGCAGCGTGTCCCCGGCCGGCTTCTGTTCCTTCTTAAAGGACAACGTCTTCCTCCACCTGTCGGGCCAACTCCGCCAACTGCTCCAGCTTGAGCGGCCGGGTCAGCCGGCTCACGGGCACGGCGCCGACGACCCGTCCGCACTGACGGAAATGTTCCGCCATGCTCCCCGTCCGCTTCAACAGGCCGACCAGGTAGGAGTGTTTGACAAGCTCCATAAACGCCGCTTGGGGTTTCAAGCGGGTGATCTTGATCCGCGGCCCCTCGGCCAGGACATAGAGACGGCGGAGCGGAAAGGCCCGGCTTTCGAACGCCTCGGTCACGGGCCGGTCGCGCTTTTCCAACTCGGCGCGCAGACGCGGCAGCGATTCCGGGTCATGGCCGAGGTGGGCGGCGGCTTCTGGCCACAGCTTGAGCCGGGGCACGGCCGGTTCCACCATGAGCCCCGCCGATTGCGTGTCCACGGCCGTGACGTCATCCGCCACCAGGGCATGGCCCCGCTGATGCAGCACCGCCGCCGTGGTGGACTTGCCCCACCGCGGGCCCCCGAGAAACGCCGCCACGCCGTCGCCCATGCGCAGGGCGCTGGCGTGCAGAACCAGGGCGCCGCGCTGATGCAGGAGCATCCCCAGCACGGGGCCCAGCAGGAACAGTCGCAGGACGGCGGCCGGCGTTCCCTTTCGCGCGTCGATGACAATCTCCCTGCCGTGCGCGACCGAGAACATGCCCACACCTTTCCAGTACAAGCACACGCGCCGGGCCGAAGCACGGACGCACCGGGACATCACGTCCGGCGCGGGCCGGGGCCCGGCCACGGGACCCTTGCGAATCACCACGTCCGCGGGCAGGTCGGCGGGGACGAGTTCGGGCAGCACAAGCGAGGAACGGATACCCAGGCCGTAGGCGGTATATCCATGGGCGCGGCGGGAGCGGGTTTTTTGCGTTTTGGCCATGGCATTACACGCTTCCCGGCATCGACGACTTCCCTCCCGCGAGTTGTTCCGATGGACAGGCGCCGCGGCGCCGCCCGTCTGCAGGAAAAAGACCGATGCAGCCTGCTCCAGCGCCTCCGACGCCTGCGGGCCCGTCCGAAGAAGCTCTTTTTAAAATATCCCGAAATCGGTCCGGCGCGTCAAGCGGTGGCGGCCGGAGACCCGGGGGCCGGGGCATCCGCGGCGAAGCTGGACACATCGGGATAGTCGGCAAAATCCAGCCCGCTCAAGTCCTATTGCCGCTTGCCACCCCTGCGGCGCGTTGGTAACTTGGCCATAGTTCTTAATAATGTAAGCGGACATGCAGGACTTTGATCTGAATAATCGAGCCTGTTTGACGCAGTCTTGTAACAGACGACATTTCCAGCGCGGGCACTGTTTTTGCGCAACCAGCGTAAGGCCAAAAAGATATTCAAGGGCGGAGGGGTGCCGGAGTGGTTTAACGGGCACGCCTGGAGAGCGTGTGTACGCCAAAAGCGTACCGGGGGTTCGAATCCCTCTCCCTCCGCCA
>JAHJJH010000256.1 GCA_018823105.1 Verrucomicrobiota bacterium
CGTAACGGCCGCGATCACGGCGCGCGTCGCCCGGCCCCGGGCCTGGGGTTGCCGTTAAAAACTGACCGCGGACTTAATGGTCAGATAAATCTGCGCCCGTTCGTCCGAGGGTTCGCGATCGAAGGCGTAGGCCAGACCGAGGCCGGGGGCGAGGTCCAGGAAGCGCAGGAGCGTCATCGAGTAGTTGAGTTCCAGTCCGACGCTGTTGAGCCAGTCGTTTTCCGGTTCGCCGGGCGGCTCGTTGCCCCACGCCTTGCCGAGGTCCCAGAAAAGCTCCCCGAAGAGCTGCTGCCGGTACACCGGTTTCGTGGCGCTCATCCCCTTGTATACACGACACAAAGGGAAGCGGTACGCCAGGATGGACCGTGTCACCTGGCGGCCGACCTGCGTGTTGGGATCGTAGCCTCGCAGGGCGACGCTCCGCATCAGGCCCGGTGAGGCGCTTTCCACGGTATCGGCCAACCCGCCGACCCCGAAGAAGCCCTGTGCCGTCTTGTCACCCGATCCCGTGCCGTACACCCAGTCCATTTTGAACACGTGGTTCTCGCCCCACGGCAACGTGAAGTATTCCTGCCACAGCAGCAACGCGCGCACGCGGTCCAGGTCGCCGCCAAGCGAACGATCGCTCCACTCCACGGCAGCGGAAATATAACGCCCGTCCTCGACCGAGTGACTGCGGGGGTACGCGGTCCCATCAAAATATTCGAGCTGGGCAAACAGCGCAGCCTCCGCCCCTTCAAAGAGGTTCGTGGTCAGCAGGACGCGCCCGGCGTAGTTCGTCTCGCCCGATTCCAATACCTCGCGATCCATGTACCGGTAGCCGAGCGTCAGGGCCATCTCCCGATCCACGCGGGGCCACGGCACGGTCACGGCCAGGCCGGCGGCGCCCGCCTTCTCCTCGTAGTCGTAGCGATTGCCCTCCGTATCTCGCACGAGATCGGGATACGCGTCCGCGGCGTGGAAACCGAACGCCGTGAAGATGGGATACAGCCCGGCATACGAGTAGACGGCCGAGCCAACGGGGATTTCCAGGTCGCCGTCGTAACCGCCCAGCAGGGAAAGCGCCTGGAATCCGACGGGATCGGAAAAGCCCGCCGCCAGCCCGCCGACCCAGGCGTCCTCCGTGCCCGTCGCCCAGGGCGTCCAGTAGTCCAAGCGGACTTCCGCCAGCGATCGGTACGGCCGCGCCGGTCCGATCGCAGGCTTCATCTCTTCGGCCTCGCGCAAGCGGCGCTGGTTCTCCGCAACAACGGGCCACTCGCGCCGGATGGAGGGCAGTGCCCCGGGTGTCGGCTTGAGCTCACCGCGATCGAGAACGGTCAGGTAAAAGCCGTACGAATCGTAGCCCACCGCCGCCAGGCGGGAACCATCCGGAGAAAAGTCCGGCTCGAACAGCCCGCCCGGCACATGCGTCAGGGCCTCGGGCACGGCGCTCGACCTGAACGTTATCCGGTACAGGTTATAAACCCCGTTTCGATCCGCGCTGAAGACCAGTTCCCTCCCCGACGGATGAAACGTGGGACCGAGGATGATGCAGGGCCATTTCAACAGGGTTTCCTGGGCGCCGGTGGCCAGTTCCACGAATTTCAGTTCGGATTCCCCTTCGCGGCCCTGCACAAAGGCCAGCCAGCGGCCGTCCGGCGAGTAGACGGGATCCACGATCATGTCGAACGGGGATCCCTCGGCCAACACTCGTTCCTTCTTCCCCCGGCCCGCATCCTTCAGCGGCACCTCGACCAGCCGACAGACGGCCGCGACATCTCGGACGGCGGCCAGTTTTTTTCCATCCGGACTGATCGCGGGAAAACGATAGCGCCCCGCAGCGGTGACCGGCCGCGTCCGGCCGCTCGCGGCATCCATCACGCGCAGTTCGCTGCGGACCCGGTCGCGGCCCTCGATGTTCAGACGCGTGTAATAGATTTTGCCGCCTGCCGGGTCTTTGGCCAGGCGGGAAATCCCCGCCTGCACCCGGGCGCGTTTCAGGGGGCGGAGCCGACCGGAGTCCAGATCGTAACGGTACAGCACGTCCCGGGCGGCCTCGCGGTTCCCGGCGAAGAACAGGCTCTTGCCGTCGGCGGAAAACTTCGGTTGGGAAACCAGGAGCCGATCCGGGGTCAGCTTCTTCAGCGGCGTCGGCGGTTCCTCACGCAGTTTCGCCAGGCTGCGCTGCTGGTACTCCGTCTCCCCCTTCAGGGCTTTTTGCGCCAGTTGCGCGAACGACTTGCGCACCACCGGCCGCGCGGCGTCATCAAAAAACCACGGAAGCGAGTGCTGCACCGAGTCGGCCAACTCGCCAATCACGTTCCTTTCCTCTTTGCCGGAGGACTGTTCCTGCGCGTACTGCATCGCGCGCGCCCCCCAGAGATAAGCCGCGTCGCTGTAAGGCCACTCGGGGTGGGCCAGTTCCCACTGCCGGGGATCCAGCGGGCGGCCGTCGGCGACGGCCATGCGCATGACCATGTCCGGCAGGCTCTGGCGGCCGCGGCCTTGTCGCGTGAATTCCGTTTCCGACCAGATCGCCGAGCCCTCGAGATACCAGTTCGGCGCGGTCATGCCCGGCGGGATCGCCCACAAGGCGATCAGCGTGGAGACCGGGTCGCCGACCTCCGGCAGGAAGCGGCCGAAGAAGCGTCCGAGCAGATCGCCAAACCCGTACTTCGCATCAATCATCAGCACGTGGGTATATTCGTGCCAGATCGTGCTACGCAGGTATCCGCCCGGCTCGTAGATGCCGGAAGGGGAC
>JAHJJH010000257.1 GCA_018823105.1 Verrucomicrobiota bacterium
CGAGGGCGATCGCGTCACGGGCTGCCGCGGGTCGCTGGTGGACATCACGGACAGCCGGCAACTGGCGGAATACCGCATTGCCAAGGAGGCCGCCGAGGCGGCCAACCGGATTAAGTCGGAGTTCCTGGCCCGGATGAGTCATGAGCTGCGCACGCCGCTGAATATCATCATCGGCTATTCCGAGGCGCTCGAAGACGGGATTCATGGAAAAGTGAACAAGAAACAGAAGAAGGCCCTTGACGACATCCTCTTGAGCGGCCGGCACCTGCTGCAACTCCTCAACGATGTCCTGGATTTGTCGAAGATCGAGGCGAACCGGATGCAATTGCGGCTCGGTGAGGTCGTGGTCGCCCGTCTGCTGACCGACAGCCTGGTGGCCGTGCGGGGCCGCGCGGAGAAACAACGCCTGTCGGTGGATCTGCGCATGGCCGAGGAGGTGGCCGGGCTCCGAATGACCGCCGATGAGCGCCTGTTGAGGCAGATCCTGTTCAACCTTTTGAGCAACGCCGCCAAGTTCACCCCCACCGGCGGCCGGATTACGGTCGAGGCCCGTATTTCGCGGGGCGCGGGCGGCGAAGAACTCGAGGTGTCAATCGCCGACACCGGGATCGGCATCCGGCTGGGGGACCAGGAACGGATCTTCGAGAAGTTCTATCAGGGCGATTTGCCCCTGGCGAAGGCGCATGAGGGCACGGGGTTGGGGCTTGCCCTTGCCCGGGAATTTGTGCAGCTTCACGGGGGGTGGATTCGCGTGAAGACCGAGGGCGAAGGGAAGGGCGCGACCTTCACCTTCGGCCTTCCCATCCGCCGGGAGAATCCAACCGCGGACGAAATATGAGCGGACAGGGCATGGAGATACCGAAAGAGCCGGTCGGCCGGGTACTGGTCGTGGACGATGATCCGAAGAACCGTCGGCTCCTGAACGACCTGCTCCGGGCGCGGGGTCACAAAGTCGTCGAGGCGTCCACCGGCGAGGAGGCGTTGCGCCAGGTGTCGGAAGCGCCGCCCGATGTCGTCCTGCTCGATATCATGATGCCGGGCATGGACGGCATCGAGGTATGCCGGCGGATCAAGGACCAGCCGGCCACGGCGGCTATTCCCGTCCTGCTGGTCACGGCCCTCTCCGAACGTTCGGACCGCATCCGGGGCATCGAGGCCGGCGCCAACGATTTTCTCACCAAGCCCATTGACACCCGCGATGTCGTTCTGCGCGTCCGCAATGCCGTTCATCTCCATCAGCTACACGACCAACTCCAGCAGAGCTGCGACCAACTCCGGCACACGGAGAAGCTGCGCGACAACCTGATGCATCTGATCGTGCACGACATGAAAACGCCGATCACGGCGATCGCCGGCTACTTGGAATTGCTGTTCCTCGATGGAAAAGACCATTTGTCCGAAACCCTGTTGGAATACGTGCAGGAAGCCCTCTCGGCCACCCGGCGCCTCCTGCGCATGACCACCACGCTCCTCGATTTGAGCCGGCTGGAGGAAAATAAGATGCCGTTGTCCATCCGGCCCTGCGATGTGAAAGGCGCGGCGTTGAAAGCGTTCGAGGAAGTGGAGGTCCTGGCGCGCGAGAAAGCCATCCGCTTTGTATTCCCGGAGGAGTCGTTCATGGCGCAGTGCGACGCGGAAATCCTGGGCCGGGTTTTTACAAATCTCTTCGAAAACGCCATCAAGTTCGAGCCGTCCGGCGGGTGCGTCCGTGTGGCCTTCCGGGGGGACGCTGGGTGGGTCCGCATCGAAGTGACCGACAACGGCCCGGGCATTCCGCCGGAATACCACGGGAAAATCTTTGAGAAGTTCGGCCAGGTAGAGCTTCGGACGGTCGGCAAGATGTACTCCGCGGGGTTGGGCCTCGCCTTTTGCAAGCTGGCCGTGGAAGCGCACGGGGGCGGGATCGGCGTCGAGAGCGAAGTCGGCCGGGGCAGCAGGTTCTGGTTCACGCTGCCGCAAAAGGGCGGCGCGGGGCCTTCGCCGGGCGTATGAGCCATGAGCCCGGAGGCGAAAGCCAGAGTCCTGGTCGTGGATGACGACCCAACGATCCGGACGATGTACTCGAACTTCCTCGCCCGGCGCGGCTTCGAGGTGGAGACCGCTTCGAACCATGCGGAGATGCGCCGGCTCCTGCTGGAACGCCGTTTTGACGCGCTGGTGCTCGACATTTTTCTCCCCGACGGCAACAGTCTGGACCGCGTGGAGGAATTAAGGGCGGACCACCCGGCCATGGCCATCGTGCTGGTCACGGCCGAGGGCCGCGTGGACATGGCGGTGGAGGCCATGCGCCGGGGCGTGGATAACTTCCTCTGCAAGCCGGTGAATCTCGCCGACCTGGAGGTCTTTCTCCGGAAGGGCCTCGAATTCGGCGCGCTCCGGAAGAGGCATCTGGCGCATCAGCGACAGGTCCGGCGGGAGCCGCCGTACATCGGCCGGAGTCCCGCCTGGCGGAAAATGATGGAACTGGCCGCCGTCGCCGCCCGCGGGGATGGGCCGGTACTCCTCGAGGGGGAAACGGGCGCCGGCAAGGGCGTGCTCGCCCGGTGGATTCATGAGCACAGCCCTCGCCGGAACGAGCCCTATGTCGAAATCAATTGCTCCTCGCTCCGCGGTGAACTCCTGGCCAGTGAGCTCTTTGGCCATGCCCGGGGCGCGTTCACCTCGGCGGTCCAGGATAAACCCGGCCTGCTGGAGCTGGCCGACGGGGGCACGCTGTTCCTGGACGAGATCGGCGACATGGACCTGGCCGTGCAAGCGCAGTTCCTGAAGGTGATCGAGGAAAAACGTTTCCGGCGGATCGGTGAGGTCAAGGAGCGAAGCAGCCGGTTCGGCCTGATCTGCGCGACGAACCACGACCTGAACCTGCTGTGCCGGGAGAACCTATTTCGCCAGGACCTCTTCTTCCGGGTCAACCTGTTTCCCATCCATGTCCCTTCTCTCCGGGAGACGAGGGAGGATCTGCCGGGACTCATCGAGCATCTCCTGCGCGAACTGGGTGCCCCAGGGGCGCTGATTCCGGAAGACGTGCGGCGTCAATTCGCCGAGTATCGCTGGCCCGGCAACATCCGCGAACTACGGAACGTTCTGGAGCGCGCGCTTCTGCTGGCGCAGGGGAAGCCGCTCGAGGTGGAGCATTTCCCCGGGATGACCTCCTCGAACAGCTTACCTCCCTCCAGCCTCGGCCTGAATCCGGCCGAATCCGAAGCCGCGCGGATTCGCGCCGCGCTTCATCGCTTCGGTGGAAACAAGGGCAAGGCCGCCGAAGCGCTGGGAATTTCCCGCGCTACCCTCTACCGGCGCCTGAAGGCGCGGAAGACCTGAACGAATCCGCCGCCCCCTAACCCGGATTTCTCGCCATCCAATGGGAGAAATCTTGGCCAAGGCGTGCGATCCGATGAATGGCGCCTCGTTGTCGGCGCCGAGACACCTCGAAATAAGATGTCCCACAATTCATGCGCCGCGTGAGGTCACGCGGCCTACAGCGTAAAAAACACGCGATTTTGTAGGCCCGGTGACCTCACCGGGCGCGAATCGGCCAACCGTGGGACGTCTTGGAAACATCCGAACCTGGTATCCATCGCAGTCTGATGCAGGCCGTCTCAATATGACACATCGCCAGAGGATGAACGTTTTTATAATATATTTATAATAAAGATGTTATACATATAGGCACCCGCTGGCATGCCTTCTGCAATACGGGAAGGCATGAAGAGGGCGCATGTCAGACTAAACTGGTGGCTCCGGACGCTGATCTTGGTGGCATGGTTGGCGGCAGGCGGCGTGGAAGTCTTTGCCGAGTCGGGGGTGACCGGTTCGATCCCGATTGTTTCGCCGAAAAAGTCCTGGTTCAAGCGGCACTTCGGCCGGCAGACGGTAGAAGAGGTGCTACGGGAAGCGAAACAACCCCGCGATGTCTGCCGGGCCGTGGCGCGGAACGTGGGATACCGGACGGAGGATGTGGATCGCTGGGCGTCTCTCCAGGAAACCTGGGCGAGGGGATTCGGCGATTGCGAGGATTTCGCATCCAGCGTGGCCATACTCTGTCAGCAGCTCGGTTTCGAGGCCAAGGTTCATCTTTACTTTGCCCTCGGCGGACGACGGGACGGCCACGCCGTGGTGGTGGGCATCTGGCAGGGCCGGATGTGGATGTCAGATCTGGGCTCCTACAAAGAGGTGGATTCCATCGAGGACGTCAAAGATCGGGTCGCCCGCAACCTGGAATGCGACCCCCGGGA
>JAHJJH010000020.1 GCA_018823105.1 Verrucomicrobiota bacterium
CGGCATGCCGGACGGGTGGGAGAACCGTTACTTCGGCAGTCCGACGGCCGGCGACCCGGCCGGGCACGGGGACGACGACACCGCGCCCAACCTGGACGAATTCAACGGCGACACGGACCCGACGGACGGCACCAGCTACCTGCGGATCGTGGGCATGGAGACCTTCGACTTCCTCGTGTTTCGTGTCGCGGAGGTCACGTTCCCGTCCTCGGCCTACCGGCAGTACCGGGTGGAGCATGCGAACGCCCCCGGCCTTGTCACCAACGGCTGGACGGCCGGCACGTCGGGATATGAGGAGGGCACGGGCGGGGACATGGACAGCGTGGACATCCTTTTCACGGACGTCACCGGCGCCCTGTTCCGGGTCCGCGGCAAGCTGCCCTGATTTCAAAGACCGGCGGCGCCGTCCACGCGGCGCTTGCGAGGCGAGGGCGCCCCGCCTCCAAGTCTGGCCCGCGGGGCCGCGGGCCCTCCATAAATCCGGACTGGAGGGCCGGCGGCCTCGCCGGCCGTTCCGTTCTTCCGGCCCCCGTCTTCCTCTGTATTGCCATGCGTGGAAATCCGAGAGTATTATGACTGCTTTCCAAGGAGGAATACATGAAAGCTCGCATGTTTGTGTGGGGTGCAGGCCTTACACTGGTTTCCATGGTGTGTTCTGCCCAGGTTCCGGCGATGATAAACTACCAGGGGCGCCTGATCGACGGCACGAATCTCTACAACGGCCAGGTCGGCCTGTCGCTGCAGCTCTGGAGCGCGATGACGGGCGGATTGAAGCTCGGTGAGGACTCGAACACCGTGACGGTTGTGGACGGGCTGTACTCCGCGCTGCTCGGCGACGACATGCCCGACGGCGCGCTGGCGCAAATCCTGAACGACAATACCAACTTGTATATTCAGGTGCTCGTTAACGGATCGGCCCTGGCGCCGCGCGAGCGCCTGGCCTCGACGGCGTACGCGGTGATCCCGGGGATCAAGGGCGTCGGGAACGTCCAGGCCGGGGCCCGCTCGGCCGTCGGCGGCGGCGAGACAAACATCGTCTACGCTGCCGCGTCGGTTATCGGGGGAGGTCGCGCGAACGTCATCGGCACCAGCGCCTGGGAATCCGTCATCGGCGGCGGCGGCCGGAACCAGGTCGAGCCGGCCGCCATTGATTCGGTCATCGGCGGCGGCACGGGCAACCGCATCGCTTATCAGGCCTATTATTCCGCGGTGGGCGGCGGCGCGGACAACA
This sequence comes from Verrucomicrobiota bacterium, assembly GCA_018823105.1. Lineage (GTDB taxonomy): Bacteria > Verrucomicrobiota > Kiritimatiellia > CAIQIC01 > JAGNIJ01 > JAGNIJ01. Next base: position 1,232 of record JAHJJH010000020.1, read on the forward strand.
CGGTGGCCACGCAGGCCTATTATTCCGCGATCGGTGGCGGCGGGCAGAACGAAGTGGGGAACTATTCCCAGTACGCCACGATCCCGGGCGGACGCGACAACGAGGCCAACGACAATTACGCCTTCGCCGCGGGCCGCCGGGCCAAGGCGGATCACCAGGGTTCGTTCGTCTGGGCCGACAGTACGGACGCGGACTTCGGCTCAACGGCGAACAATCAATTCCTCATCCGCGCGGCGGGCGGCGTGGGCATCGGGACGAACGTGCCGACGGCCAGGCTGACCGTGGCGGGCGACGTCCGCGCCTCGGAAGTGATTTACGGCGAGTCGTTCGTCGGCGACGGGTCGGGCGTGACATCGCTGAACGGACAAAACATCACGGCGGGCACGATTTCCAATGCGCAGTTGGGCGTGGGCATCGTGAGGGGAACGAACCTCGCCGCGGGCAGCGTGGGTCCGGACAAGCTGACCGAAAGCTACTGGAAGATCACCGGGAACAACAATGTCACGGCTGGGACCCACTTTGTCGGCACGACCACGACCAACCCGCTGGAGATCAAGGTGTGGAGTGCCCGCGTTATGCGCTTTGAGAATTTCTTCGCCCGCAGTCCCAACCTGATCGGGGGTCATAATGCCAACACGGTGACCCTTGGGCTGGACGGCTGCACGATCGCCGGCGGCGGCTCGTTGACGTGGCCGAACCGGATCCTGGATGACTATGGGTCCATCGGTGGCGGCGCGGCAAACACGGCGGGAGATGGTGCAGGCCAGGAATACGCCACGGTGGGCGGCGGGTATTCCAACGAGGCCGTGGGGGCCTGGTCCACGGTGCCGGGGGGTGCCAAAAACCGCGCCTCCGAAGCGTACGCGTTCGCGGCCGGCCGCCGGGCCAAGGCCATTCACGGCGGCGCGTTTGTCTGGGCGGACTCGACGGATGCGGACTTCAGTTCCACGGCCTCCGACCAGTTCATCGTCCGCGCCTCGGGCGGCGTGGGGCTCAACGAATCGAATCCGCGTCAGCAGTTGAGCGTGGGGAATTACCTCGACCTCTACTCGGGCGCCGCGAACTTCCCCGCGCAGACTTCCATCCGGGCGTCCACCCTGGGCCATCTCTTCCTGAACGCGCGCTCGGGCGGGAACGTGTATGTCAACTATGACGCGGGGGATGATCTGATCATCAATCCCAACGGCGGCCGGGTGGGCATCCACACCAACACCCCTTCGGCCACGCTGACCGTGGACGGCGACGCCCGGATCACGGAGGTCGTCTACGCGGAGTCCTTCGTCGGCGACGGGTCCGGCCTGATCGGCCTGGACGGGGCGAACATCCAGGCGGGCACGGTGACCACCGACCAGCTCGCCGAGGCCTACTGGCGCCTGGACGGCAACGCGAATGTCGTGACCGGCGTGCATTTCATCGGGACCACGTCGCCGAATACGCCCGTGGAGCTGCGGGCGAGTAACACGCGCGTCTTGCTGCTCGATGGCGTGGGAGAGAAGCTGATCGGCGGGAGCCGGTATAATTGCGCTACCGGCGGCGCCAGCGGAGTGACGATCGGCGGCGGCGGGCAATTCACGCTCCCCAACCGGGTCTCCGATTCCTACGGCACGGTGGGCGGCGGACAGGGGAACCTGGCGGGCAACGGGAATACCAATGCCGGCGATACCCCGGACGCGACTGTGAGCGGCGGCAAGGCCAACGAAGCGAGCGGGGTGGCTGCTTCCGTGGGCGGCGGCCGGTACAACGAGGCTTCCGGTACGAACAGCACGGTCGCCGGCGGAAACCACAACGTGGCGTCGGGCGCCAATTCCACGATTGGCGGCGGCACGAATAACCTGGCCTCCGGCGAATTTGCGACCGTGGGCGGCGGCGAATCCAACCGCGCCTCCAGCGCGGGATCCGTCATCGCGGGCGGGGCCCGTAACTCGATCGACTCGCTATCCCCCTATGCCGCGGTGGGCGGCGGCCGGTACCACGCGGTGGACACCTACGCGACGAACGCGGTGATCGGGGGCGGCGAGGAAAACACGATCACCAGCGCGACCCGCGGGACGATCGGCGGCGGCTGGCGCAACCGGATCGATCATGGAAGTTACTCCTTCGTCGGCGGGGGCACCAGCAACATGACCGCCGGCGCCCACTCGGCGATTGCCGGCGGCCTCGGGAACGTCATCACCATCAACGCCCGGCAGGCGGCCATCGGCGGCGGCTTCAGGAATTCCGTCAACGCCAACGCCGGTTTCATCGGCGGCGGCTCGAACAACGCGGTCCACGTCCGCAGCTCCAGTATCGTGGGCGGCGAGAACAACATGGCCAGCGGCGAAGTGGCCGTGGTCTGCGGCGGGCTCCAAAACGACGTCCGGGGTTTCGGGGCCTTCATAGGCAGCGGGCAGAACAACAGCGCGACCGGCGATCTCTCCACGGTCAGCGGCGGCATGGACAACGACGCGGACGGCACCTACGCGACCGTGCCGGGCGGCCGCGACAACGTGGCGGACGGCCGTTATAGCCTGGCGGCCGGGCGCCGGTCGAAAGCCGGTCACAACGGCACCTTCCTCTGGGGGGATTCCACGGATGCCGACCTGGTGAGTACGGCAACGGACCAGTTCATGGTCCGTGCCAAGGGCGGCTCGATCTTCTACTCTGACGCCGCCATGAGCGCCGGGGTGCAGCTCGCGGCCGGCGCGGGCGCCTGGACCAGCGTGAGCGACCGCGACGCCAAGGAGGACTTCCGCGAGGTGGATGGACGGGAGATCCTGGACCGGCTGTCGGCGGTGCCCATCACCACCTGGAAGTACAAGGCGCAGGACGCGGCGATCCGCCACATCGGGCCGGTCGCGCAGGATTTTCACGTGGCGTTCGGCGTGGGGGAGACGCCGACAGGCATCACGACGGTGGA
>JAHJJH010000258.1 GCA_018823105.1 Verrucomicrobiota bacterium
CCGCGATGGAGCGCCGGTTCAGCCACATCTCCGCCCGCTCCGCCCGCTCGGCCTGCAACTGCACCAGGGGGTTGTCGATGATGACCTCCTGGTCCTGCGGCGACAGCAACCGCACCTCGGGCGCGTCATCGCCGGTCTCCAGCGAAATCTCGACGTTGTAGTTGCGGCCCGCGTCCGTGTCCCAGTCGTCGTCCCAGTGCACGGCCATGTGCAGCGTGCGTACGACCTGTTCCGCGCGGTTGAACGGGCCGAGCACCACGGTGGAGGTGCCGTTGCTGTCCGGCTTGCTGATCGGTGTGTCCACGGCCAGGCCGTCCTTCGTCGCGAAGGTGCCCGGCGGCCAGTAGGCCTTCAGCGGCGGTTGCCACAACTGGTTCTCCGCGTTCACGCCCCAGCGCAGCAAGCCGCCCGGCGCGCTGCGCCGGACGCGGACGACGACCCGATCGTTGATCGTCGGCTCCTCCGGGCTGGCTTCCATGCGTCCGAAGGAGACCGGGATGTTGTAGTTCTTCTCGTCCTTGTTCGACCACGTGCCGTCCTTCCAGTGGATCGCGAAGTTCAGCGCGCGCACGAGCTGGTTCGTGTTATCGAACGGCCCGAGCCGGAGCCGCAGCACGCCGCGCTCGTCCGGGCCCTCCATCTCCGTCCGGGTCGCGATCCCTTCCATCACCGAGCCGGGCGGGCGGTACGCCGGGATCGCCTGCGCCCAGAGGGTGCCGACCGCGTTGACGCCCCAGTGCAGTATCGCGCCCTGCTTCGCCCCGCGGATCTGTATCAGGATTTCCTGGTCGAACGACGGATGTACCGGGCTGTACCGGACCTCCCAGGCCCCGGCCGCCGCGGCCCAACCAATTGCCGAGAGAAAAAACGTTATACCAGACCGTTTCATGCCCCGGTACTTTATCCTTTTCCCCCAGGGAACCGCCAGCCCGTAGAATAAAAAAATCCGCGCGCCAACAGGCCAATATCCGCCTTACTCGTTGAGCAATCGAATACGGTAGTGCCGGCCGGCCGCGGTGACCCTGGCAGACCCGAATCCGTCGTAGTCGCCGCCGTATCGCGTGTCGTCGCTGTTGAAGTGGACGTACCATTCGCCGGCCGAGGGGAAGCCGATCTCGTAGCCGATCCGCTGCATGTTCGCGAAATTCGCGATCACGACGACGTCCTGCTTCGGCGCGGCAAAGGTGCCAACGTGCATCTCGTAGACTCCCAGGTCCCAGTGATCCGGCGGCGTGAAGACGTCGTTGTTCACGAAAAAAACTGGTTAGTAGGGATATACGCATTGTGATTGTCGGCGGCGTTGAGACGGCGAGCGCGCGGATCGGTTTTCCACGAGCTTCCGTTCAGGTGATGGTTGTACATCTGCCCGACCTGGGGCGTGCCCAGGTCGGCCGATGAGCGTTACCGAGTGAATGCACTAGGATGTAATTCTGCGCCAGTGTTGACGGGGCGAGAATAAGCACCGGCATTGGGTTTGAGGATGACATGGGGGCGCCCGCAGGGTTCGATTTTTTGCGCGCCGCACATACGGCTTCCACATTCAAACGAGACGGGACGGAAGGCGCGGAATGTGAATCACGCGGCTGAGTGCCCCAAATTTGGATCGCTTAACGGATGTCTGTTGGGCTTGAAAAGAAAGGCGGCGGCTACATAGCACAGCCCCCCGACCAGCAGCGCCGTACTCATATCAAACAGTAGCGCCGTAATACGTACAGCAAAAAGGGCAAAAACAGAGGCCGCGCCGTTAACAGCGCAAACCCACGAGATAATCCTGGTCTCATCGCCATAAAGAGATTTGATCCCCAAGGGGAACAGCATTCCCATAGGAACGGCCATGGGGAAAATAATCATTGCGGCAATGGCCAGGCGCCCCCATACGGGGGCCGCCAGGGTACGCCCCATTAAGTCTCTGCCGACATAATGAAAGGCCAGTACTAACAAGCAAATGAAACCGACGATCAGGATGATGCGCGATTTCTTTGCGACAAATATATGAGTGCTGGCGCTGCCGATACCGCTTGCCAAGAGAAAAGAAAACAGCGCAACACTCAAAGAGTATATTGGACGACCAAGATACGCCTGGATTCGGTAAATCGCCGCCATCTCGACGAACATATAGGCCAATCCCAGGCAGGCAAAGTACGCCAGTTTTCGCACCGACTTAGGGATGCTGCTCACGATCAGGCGCTGCGATCCTGATAATAACAATGGCCCGAAGAGGAAGACGAGCGTTATTACGGCAAAAGCAAATCCCCCCAGTACAAGCGGCGAGTTGAGTATCCCGACAATGGCCATGGCATACCTTCTAAAATCGTCAGCGCCCGAAATGTTAAGAGCAAAATAGAAAGGGCTGTTATCCGTCGCCGGCATAATATTGAACGGCAAGGTTTCCGCAAATGACCGCAAAGAATCAGCCGTAACCAGATCGCTATAAATGTTGTGCCGGCTACCATCCGCAGGGTAAAGACGGTTAAAACCCAGCTGTTCTGTCTTGCGAATAAAGAGATCTACTTCGGATTGAGACCACGGCTCTTTGCTCACAATGATATGAACCAAGTCATAATCTGGATCGATAACATGGGATAGACTGGCAATCAAAACGTGATCCGAAAATCGTATGGATGAGTCGCTTCCTTCCAGTGTCCGTCGAATTCCCGCGAGAGTTTTCAAGTGCGGGATATAGGGGAGAAACGCCATCTTGCCGGATTTCACTATACCATCGATCAAATCCACCCGATGTCCGTACATGCCATAGGAGAACACGCCATTTGAGTTCAAGTGGTTAAAGTAGCTGTTCAGCGCTTCCTGGGTGAAAAGCGTATCCGTGTTGATCAAATCGATTTTTTCCGATGCCGCTCCGCCCACAATGGAAAAGTCGATCAAATCAAACTTTTCATTGAGGCGCGCAACATAACTCTTGCCCTCGTCGACCACGGCTTCGACACGCGGATCAAAGTAAAGATTGCCGCTGAATTCGCGCAATCGAACTTTCATCAGCGAGTTCACGGTAACCCGACTGATATCTACGGCCAGGACTCTTTTGGCGTTATGATGAAGCGCATTCAGGACTTCCCGGCCCCCGCCGGCGCCGACGTTAAGTACGCTTTGATATGGGCGCCCGAGCAGATAATGAAGAGAGATTAAGTCCGCATCCAACCATTCGCTGATCCTTGAAAAATCACCATCGAACTTGGACACGTAGGTAGAATACCGCGAGTTGAAATTAATCAGACGAATCTCGGGAATGAAGCCATTAAAATTCGTGCTGAGTCCCCACCCCACAAAATTTTCCCATTGTTGAGGAATTTTCTTCGCCCGGATAATTGTCCAGGCATCCAAGGCCCATTCTTCATATTCCAGGTCGCCTTTCCTGATAGAACATATTTTCTGTTGTGGATTTACCACGGCCGAATACGAATTAAGTTTCTTGGGCGTTAATAGGGACGTGTGGTTTCCCAAGACAAGGATCGCCAAGATCACCGGCAGCGCCAGCCAAAAGGCTCTGCGCCGAATTACCTGCGCGGTGGGAGCGAAAAGAACAGCCAGGATGACAGGGACTATCGAGAAGAGAATTGTTTTGGGGGCACCCACCATCGACAGGAGGATGGGCGCAAGCACGCATCCGATCGCAGCGCCTGCCAAATCAAAAAAATACAAGGTGCTTATTTGCCCGGGATTGGCAGAAAACGCGTAAAATACGCATACCCCCCCCGCATAGAAGGGAATCGCCGCAAGAAGATATATCAGGTTCTTGAAAAGAATAGCCGAGGAATTGCCCGCCATGATAAAATCCCCATAATGGATGGGTAAATTCACCAGGATGACGGGACAGATTACGGCCGCCACGACATACCATAAAATTCTGGTGTAATAGTGCTCCTGAAATACGTCCGGCCGTTCAACTATCTTCGACAAATAGATATGCAACCCACTGGCAGAAAGGCCCAAAAGTGCGATTGAAATAGCCACAATGGCGCTGAATGTCCCCAATTGAATCACGAAAATCGAACCGAGCATGATCTCGTTGATCAGAAGGGAGCACGTGATTGCGCTTATTGACAGGTAAAACGGGTTTTTTTTCATACACATCTACATGAACCCCTCCCCGTTCGGCGTGGCCAGACTCGCGTGGCCGTGCGATGCTTACGCTCAGGCGGCAGTCCCCGGCTATCCAGCCCCCACCATCCTCCGCATGCGAGGCGTCCATCCCCGCCCTCGATCATCCGGCCAAAGCCGGTGCGCATACGGAGCCAATGGGACAAAAAAATCACCTTTACCCCAACCAGATATATCGTTAATACTACCCACCAGACAAGGTATTAACGTAGTAACTATTGGCTTATGATTGGATTTGCAGGGAGTTACTGCAAGAGAATTCGTAAAAAACGGTGCGCCGCACAAGATATGACGTAATAATCCGTGGGCCAAAAGGGCGCCAGCACGGGTTCGCGACAGAGGGCCGATTATGAACGAGAAGAAGGAAAAGACGGGCTGGTATGGCGGGGTGTGCATAGGCGTGGTGCACGTCGCCGTCGCCCTGGTGCTTTTGAATGCTGTCTGCGGGCTGTATTTCCGGGCGAAGGATCGCAAGCAGGCCGGGCAGACTATCGTGGCCCTCCGTTACAGTACCAATGTGCTGGCCGCGTCCTATCCCGACTTGAGCCTGAAGCAGGTGAACGAGTTGCTGGACGAGACGTGGAACCGACGGTTGTTTGAATACGAGCCGTTCGTTCAGATCCGGGAGAAGGCGTTCACGGGACGCTATCTGAACGTAGATGCGCATGGCTTTCGACGGACGAAGAACCAGGGGCCATGGCCTCCCGATCCGGACGCATTCAACATCTTCCTGTTCGGTTGCTCCGTGGTTTTTGGCTATGGCGTGCCGGACGACCAAACGCTGGCTTCCCACTTGCAGGATGTGTTGGTCGAACGAACAGGCCGCGATATCCGGCTGTACAATTTCGGCCGCGGATTCTATTTCTCCACGCTCGAACGCCTGCTGATTGAAAAGCTGCTGCTGGCCGGCCATCGGCCCGATCTGGCACTTTTTGTGGATGGCTCCAACGATTTTGCAGATGGCGGAGACGAGCCATTCATGACGGCCCGCATCCGGCAGCTGGTCGAGAATTTCAAGCAAGACGACCAAATCGAATTCGATGTGTTCAAGTGGCTCCAACAGCAACCACTCGTCCGCTTATTCCGCGCCATGAAGTCGCCCCAAACGGAAACAGAGACGCGTTCGGACAGACGCCAGAAGAAGAAACCCCCGAGGAAATCGGAGTCGAGGACGCCCGAGAGCGATCCGCTGGCGGTTCTCATTGAACAATATATGACCAACAAGAAAATGACCGAAGCCATTTGCCATGTTTTTTCCGTTCCCGCGTGCTTTGTCTGGGCCCCGAACGCCTATTACAAGTATGACCTGAAATACCACCCGTTTGCGAACCCGTCCAAACTCGGACGGCGGGAGAGGATCTGGGCGAAAGGACATGAGCGCATGGCGGCCTACGTCCAGGCGAATCCCCCCGGCTCCAATTTCATCTGGTGCGCGGACATCCAGGAAGACGTGAAGGAGCAATTATACGTGGATAGCGCTCACTACACCTCGCGCATGGCGCGCAGGCTGGCCGAGACAATCGCCGATGATCTCACCGCGCGGGGTTTGGTCCCACCCCCACGGCCAGAATCCCTATCCCCCCAGGCCGATCAGAACACCCGGTAGCGGAAGGCCTCCGGGTCGTTGTCCGCCGCAAGGAAATACAGCACGCCGAACAAGATGATCAGGATCCGATCGGGCGCCAGCCAAGACCACCGGACCCGTCAAAGCCCGCGAACGCGACGGATTCATGAAAAAAGTAGGGATTTGAATTCCGCGCCCGACAGGAATACAACCCCGTCGGGTGAGGTGGATGGTGCCATGAACTCTCGTTTTGGGGCGATCAAGGTGGGGTTCTCCTGGGCCCGGATTTTCGTCCGGCCGCTGGTGTGGAACGTGCTGCTGGCGGCCCTTGTGGCCGTGGTGATGGGCCGTATCTTGATCCGCGAGATGAAAGTCGCCTCGCGGATCGGGTTCACCATGGATGATGCGTGGATTCACGCGGCGCTTGCCCGGAACCTGGTGGAAGGAAACGGGTTTTCCATCAACCCCGGGACCCCGATGGCCGTCTCCACCAGCCCGGCATGGACCCTCTTGATGGCGGCCTTTTTCCTCGTATACCGGAACCCGGTGGCGGCGGGGCTGACGGCCTCCTTTCTTTGCAGCGCGCTGTCCGTCATCGTGGCCTGCGAACTGGTTCGACGGCTTAGCGGTTCGCGAGCCGCCGGGTTGGCGGCGGGACTTTTTCTCCTGTTGAACCCGATCAGCCTGTGGGGGATCAGCTCGGGGATGGAAGTGCCGCTGGTTTTGTTGTCCGTGCTCCTCGTTTTTGCGGCCCACTACCTCACGGAGCCCGCCTCGAAAGCGCGGCGGGTTTTCGAGCCCCTGGCGCTGGCCCTGGCCGCGACCACCCGGCCGGAGCTGTTCACGATTATCCCCTTCGCCCTGCTCGACACCTGGCGCCAGGGGGCCGGCCGGCCCGGCCTTCCCCGCCGCGCGCTGCCGTGGAATACGATCGTCCTCCAGATGGCCATCCTGGGCTTGGCTCTGCTGCCCTATTTCCTTTTCAATTTTTCAACCACCGGGCACCCGTTCCCCACGTCTTTCTACGCCAAGGCCAGCCATCGAGGCATCGGGCTGATCGGCGCGCTGCAGACCGGCGACAGGGATGACCTCCTGGACTCGCTGTTCGCGGGCCCACAGTTCCAGGTTCTTGCCCTGCTGCGCCTGATCATTGAGCAGAGCGCGGTCCTGGCCCTGCTGATTCCCCTCGGCCTGTTGGCTTTCACCCGGAGCTTCCGGGAGCGGGCGCGAGGCTGGTTCCTGCCGGTCAGCCTCGCCGTGTTGCCCCTGGCCCTGGGCGTCATGGCTCCGCCGGATGCTCTCGCCAACACGGCCCGGCGGTACTACGCGATCTTCATGCCTTACACCGCCGTGCTCGGAGCCCTCGGGCTGGCCGTGCTGTGGAAGTCGTACCGGCAGCGGGTGTTGGCCGTGCTCGGCGCGGGGCTGATCCTTGGCGTCAATTTGATCCCGGGCTGGAAAGTCGCCACGAAAAAAGCAGCGGAAGATGTGGACACCATCCAGCGCCTGTACGTGAAGATGGGGCAATGGATTGATCGGCATGTCGAGCCGAACGCGCTGCTGGCGGTCAATGATATCGGGGGCGTCGCGTATTTCGGACGCCGTGAGATCCTCGACCTGATCGGTCTGGCCTCGCCCGAAATGTGGCCGATCATCCTGCGAGGACGGGATGCAGTGCGGGATATCCCTTACATGAAGAAGTACTTACAAAAGCGCGGCGTGGACTATCTGGTGGTCGGCGCCAAGTACTACCCCGCCTATACCCGGGACCAGGCCACCTTCGAGCCCGTCGCGGTCTTCGAGGAACAATTCGTCAGCGGTCATACGTGGTCGCCCCAGGTCGTGTACCGCTGCCACTGGGATAAGGATTGAGTCCAAAGTTCGGAGGCCGTTGGTGGGTCGACCGGGCCTCGCGGGAACTGTCGGAAGCCATTCATTGTGCCGGTGATCCTCCTTCACGCGGACTTGCTTTTCCCACCCAATCCCCGTTTACTGGATCATGCCGCGCGGAGAGGTGCCCCCGCCCCGATGAAATCGGGGCGGAGGCACGTGTAATGTTGTCTTGTACGTTGATGGAGGGATGCCAGAGCGGTTGATTGGGCACGCCTGGAGAGCGTGTGTACGCCAAAAGCGTACCGGGGGTTCGAATCCCTCTCCCTCCGCCA
>JAHJJH010000259.1 GCA_018823105.1 Verrucomicrobiota bacterium
CAGGTTCGGCCGGCGGTCGAGCTTCCGCTGTCCGAAACCATAGCCGACCCGCAGAATCCGACTGCCGGCCGGCGGCGTTTCCAGGGAACGCCAGGTGGTCAGCAACGCCGCGCCGGTGGGGGTGACCAGTTCGTGCGGTTCGTCCACGTAGGTCACGGGATATCCCTTGAGCAATTCGACGGCCGCGGGGGATGGCGAGGGGAGCGTCCCGTGCGCGCACTGGATCATGCCATGGCCCAGGGGCAGCGGGCCGAACGAGACGGCCTCGATGTTCAGCCAGTGCCGCGCCAGGCAGTTGCCGACAATGTCCACGAAGGCGTCCACGGCGCCGACCTCGTGGAAGTGGACCTCTTCCGCCCCGATGCCGTGCACGCTTGCCTCGGCCTCGGCCAGCCGCGCGAACACCTGGAGGCTCAGGGCCTTGACCGGCTCGGGCAGGGAAGCCTTTTCGAGGAGCGAGCGGATGTCGCCGATCCGGCGGCCTTGATGATCGTGAGGATCCGGCGGCGGGATGTGCACCACCAGGCGCGTCCCGGCGATGTGGTTTTCGTGAGCCTTCGTGGCTTCGATGGAAAAATTCCCGATCGGCAGCTTGGACAATTCCTCCTGCAGGGCCGCGGCCTCGACGCCCAGATCGACCAGCGCGCCGAGGATCATGTCGCCGGAGGCGCCGCCCAGGCTGTCGAAATGCAGGAGGTTCATGCCGGCTCCCCGATGCGGTTAATCAGGGCGGCCGCGGCGCCCGCACCGAACCCGTTATCAATGTTCACGACCGTGATGCCGGGCACGCAGGAATTGAGCATGGCCAGCAGCGCGGCCAGGCCGTGGCCCTGGGTGCCATAGCCCACGCTGGTCGGCACGGCGATGATTGGCCGGTCCAACAGTCCGCCGACGACGGACGGCAGGGCGCCCTCCATGCCGGCGACCACGACGACCACGCGCGCCTTGCGCAGGGCGTCGAGGTGTTTGAACAGCCGGTGCAATCCCGCCACGCCCACGTCCTGGATGCGCTCCACCTTCGCGCCCATCCATTCGGCTGTCAGCGCGGCCTCTTCGGCCACGGGCAGGTCCGAAGTTCCGGCGCAGACCACGGCGACGCCGCCGATCGGCGGCGGGCGGGGCGTGACCTCCAGCGTCAGGCAACGCGCGGTTTCATGGTACACGGCCTGCGGGTGAACGCGGCTCACCGCCTGGAACAGCGCGGCGTCGGCGCGTGTGCCCAGCACGTTCTGGCCGGCTTCTTTCAAGGCCCGGATAATTTCAACCACCTGCTCTGCCGTTTTCCCGGAGCAGAAAATCACCTCCGGCATGCCGCGCCGGTGAAGCCGGCCCACGTCCACTTGCGCGAAGCCGAGGTCGATCGTGCCCTCCGTGGAAAGGGTGCGCAGGGCGGACGCGACATCGAGGGTGCCGTCCGCCACGCGCCGGAGCACGGCCTCGAGGAGGGAAGACCGGGGCGATTCGCGGGGCATGGGGGGCGGGGCCATTAGGGAACCGGGGGCGCGGGCAACGCCGGGGAGAACGAGGACATGATGGCTTGGAACGGCGCATAATTACGCAGCGGATTGAAGGCGTCGTCCGCCAGCCAGTTTTGTGCGGTCATGGGCGTACAGTGCTCCGCCCCGCGGCGAATCCATTCCATGGCCTTTTCGAAATCCCGCTCGAGCACGAAACTGATGGCGATGTTGAAATACGGCGCCGGGGTGGCGGCCCGCTGTTCGATGATGGTCTGGAAATGCCGGCGGGCCTCTTCGAAGCGGCCGAGGCGCATCAGGGCCACGCCCAGGTTATTGCGCGGCCCCACGTCGTTCGGGACATACTCGATCGCGCTCTCGAGATAGTCGGCCGCCGTGCCATACTGCTTTTTCAAAAGGTAGAGCAATCCGAGATTCAGATGGGCCGGCCAGTACTCGGGATTCATCACCTCGGCTTTCTGCAGCAGTTCCTCGGCGCGGCCCATCCAGCCTTTCTGCATGTAGGCCGTGGCGAGCGAGTTCACGCCCTCCACGCTCAACGGATTCTGCGCGACGGCCTGTTCGAGTATCGTGATGGCCTGTTCGAACTGCCCGCGCTGGGTATAGACCAGGCCCAGCAGCCGCAGGGCGGAGTTCCATTCCGGCCAGATTTCCAGGGCGCGCTTCGTATGCTCCTCGGCACGGTCCAGATCCCGGGCCTTGAGATAATCCTGGGCCGCGCGCAACTCGGTCATGGCCTGGGCGGACTGTTCGGCGGTCAGCGCCGGGGCGCCTGCCCCGGCGGTGGGCGGCGAGGGAGGTTCCAGCACGTCCGGCAGCGCCGATTCCGGGATCGCCGGTTGGGCCGGGGCGGCCTGGCCGAGATCGCTGGCCACGGGAAGAGGAACCGGTGGCATAGTTGTGGCATCGGACCCCGCCGGCACTTCCTCCCGACGCAGCTTTTTCTCCTGTTCGCGGATCAGCCACACGGCCCCGGACAGTAACAGGAGCATGAAGACGGCCAGGACCGCGGTGGTCAGCCAGGCGCGGCGTTTCAATTCGCCCAATCCCGGGTCCACCGACTGGGGGGGGCCCTTGGGGGAATCCCCGTTTTCGCGGGACTCGTAAATATCGCGATGCTCTTTCACGTTGATGGCACTCCTGCGGCCCTCGCCGCCCCTGTACCTTACGCGCTCGCCCGGCCTCTTACAAGCCGGGCGGTACAGCCAGGAAATTCCGAAGAATCTGCATGCCGTGTGGCGTCAGGATGGACTCCGGGTGGAACTGTACCCCGAAGACCGGATAGCGGCGGTGCTGCAGCCCCATGATCTCGCCCTCGTCGGTCTCGGCGGTGATTTCGAGATCGGGCGGCAGCGTGGCGCGCTCGACCAGCAGGGAATGGTAACGGATGGCCTCAAAGGGATCGGGCAGCCCGGCCAGCACGCCGCGGCCCGTGTGCCGGATGAGCGAGGTCTTGCCGTGCATGAGCCGCCCGGCGCGCACCACCCGGCCGCCGTACACCTGGCCGATGCACTGGTGGCCCAGGCAGACGCCGAGCAGCGGCACCGACGCGCCCAGCCGTTCGATCACGGCGCACGAAATGCCCGCCTCGTTCGGCGTGCCGGGGCCGGGGCTGATGACGAGGCGCTCGGCGTCCATCGCGGCCACTTCGTCCACGTTCGCCGCGTCGTTACGCACCACGCGCACGTCGGCGCCCAGCTCCCCCAGGTATTGGACCAGGTTGTAGGTGAAGGAATCGTAGTTATCAATGACCAGGATCATGGCGCACTTGCCTTCCGGCGGGCCGCGGCGTACAGCCCCGCGCGCGCCAGCGCCTGCAGCATGCCCCGCGCCTTGTTCTGCGTCTCCTCGAATTCCCGCTCCGGGTCGGAGTCCGCGACGATCCCCGCCCCGGCCTGCACGTGCGCGTGGTCCGGATCGAGAAGAATGGTGCGGATGGTGATGCACGAATCGAGGTTCCCGTTGAAACTGAAATAGCCGATCGCGCCCGCGTAGGGCCCGCGTCGGTCGGGCTCCAGCTCCGCGATGATCTCCATGGCGCGGATCTTCGGGGCCCCGCTGACCGTGCCGGCGGGGAAGCTCGCCTTGAAGACATCGTAGATATCGTGCCCGGCGGCCAGGTCGCCCTCGACGTCCGAGACGATGTGCATGACGTGGCTGTAGCGCTCGATGACCATCAGTTCGGGCACCTTCACGCTGCCGTACCGGCAGGCCCGGCCCAGGTCGTTGCGCGCGAGGTCCACCAGCATGATGTGCTCCGCGCGCTCCTTGGGGTCGGCCAGCAGTTCCTTCGCCAGCCGCTCGTCCTCCGCCGCATCCTCCGCGCGCGGCCGCGTGCCGGCGATGGGCCGGATCTCCGCCCGCCCGTTCTCGCAACGCACGTGGATTTCCGGCGAAGAGCCCACGATGGAGCGGTCGCCGTAGTCGAGGCAGTACATGTAGGGCGACGGGTTGATCGAGCGCAGCGCCCGGTACACGTCCAGCGCGTCGGCGGGCCGATCCACGGAGAATCGCTGCGAGAGCACCACCTGGATGATGTCGCCCGCCCGGATGTACTCCTTGGAGCGCGCCACGGCCCCCAGGAAGTCTTCCCGGCGCATGTTCGAGCGGCTGGCGACGGGTGGCGGCTCGTCCCGGATGTCCACCAGTTGGCGAGACATCGGCTCGGTCAGATGCCCGCAGAGCGTATTGATGCGTTCCACGGCCGCGTCGTAGGCCGCCGCGTGATCGCCTTCGATGAACGCGTTGGACACCACCTTCACCGAGTGGCGGACGCGATCGAAAATCAGCAGCGTGTCGGTGATCGCGAAGATCATGTCCGGCCAGTCGAGGCCGGGGCGGCCGGCCAGCGGGACGCGTTCGAATTGCGCGACGGCGTCGTACCCGATGTACCCCACCGCGCCGCCGAAGAAGCGGGGCAGGGCGGGGTCCGGAACGGCCCGGTAGCGGGCCATGTGCGCCCGCAGGGTGTCCAGCGGGTCCACATTCTCCAGCCGCTCCCGCCGGCCGTCCGGGGTCTCGATCTCGACCGTCCGGCCCGTGGCCCGAAAGATCGCCCGCGGAACGCCGCCGATGAAGGAAAACCGGGCAACGTGCTCGCCGCCCTCGACGCTTTCCAGCAGAAAGGAATGGGGCATCACCCCCCGGGCGCGGGCGGCCCGCCGCACCCGCTCGTAGGCGGAGACCGGGGTCTCCTCGTCCGCCAGCAATTCCCGCCAGACCGGAACCAGGTTGCCCCGTTTCGCCTTCTCCAGGAACGCCTTTTTATCCGGGAAACAGCTCACTTCGCAAAATCCTTTACCGCTAATTAACGCGAATTTACGCTAATTAAGAAATCCTAACAATTCGCGTTAATTGGCGTTAATTCGCGGTTTTCTGTTTTTCAGGGATCGAGGTTTTCCAGATTGCCCGTCTCGAAATTCAGCCGCCGATAGTAGCAGTTTCGCGGCTGCCCTTTTTTGTTTTTCGTGTGGCAGATGCCCGCGCGGCGCGGTCGGACGCGGTAGAGCAGCGAGTTCTGCTCGCAGTTCACCCGCACCTCGACCAGTTCGAAGGTCTCGCCGGAGGTCTTGCCCTTTTTCCACAACTCCTTCCGCGAAGTGCTCCACAGGATCAGCGCCCGCTCGGCCAGCGCCTTCCGGAA
>JAHJJH010000021.1 GCA_018823105.1 Verrucomicrobiota bacterium
CGTTGTCGTTCGTGTTTATTACCGTCGTCGTCAGGCCCTCACACACCTCCGGGGACAGCGCGAGCATGGGGATGACAAGAACCAGCGGCAGATACACGCGATATCTCATGATAAGCCCCCCCCCCATTGCGGCCCCCAAAGCAACTACTGCACAACACAGTTAATGGGGCCACTCCATTCGTCCGCTCCGAACAGCGTACTAAGCAGAAGTGTTGAATAGCGTGCCAACAGATGCGGGATGGCCCCCTGTTCCACGCGCCGACCGTTCCTCCAAACCGTGCTGTGGCCAAGAATAGTTTGGGCCAACCGAGCGGGGCTGACAAGGGAAAACAGAGCGGCCTGTCGAAGCTGCATGCCTACGCCCGCACGATGTCGCTGGATTCCGGGCCGGATACGGACTGCGGCGGCATCCCCGACGCTTGTCCATTGCTTGTAGGGCCTTCGCTCGTCGAAGGCCGACAAGACGGCCGCCGATAAACGGCGGCTCTACGGCTGACGCAGCGGCACTGTCTTGCGCGGCGGGGTCGCCGCGCCTCCACCTTCGTTCTGAATAACGCTTGCGCCCCGGCCCATCGCCGGATAAGCTGCCGCGGCTTTTTCAAGATAAAGAAAGAGGAGAGCACCCATGGGCCAGACCAAGAGCCTTCGCGATAAGAACCTGAACCGTCCGAAGAAAAAACCCGCCGCCCGCCGCCGCCGGGAGAAGGTCCAACGCAAGCGCCTGATCGCGCTGGGCCTGCCCGAGGATCGGGTCAACAAGCTGGATCCGTCGGCCGTGCGGAAGTTGCTGGTGCGACCGGCCAGGATAAAGACCTGACCAGCCAACGGGCCCATTTTACGGGGGAAAACGTTCAGCGTTGATTCCAGGTTGGTGATTTCAAGTTTTTTGGCAAAAAAGCTGTTGACGCAGTTTGTTTTTGGGGTATTCTGGCTTGTGAAAAATAGATTCCGGGAAGTGCCGGGGTCTTAAAAATTGAAGAGACGGACACTTCCATCTTTCTGGAAGAGAAGGGAAAGTGGAAGAGGGGAGTGTTGTAGTCTGTTTTTATTTATTGTCGGGAAGTCACTTGATCCGGCACTTTTTTATGGATTTGTTGTCGGGCGTCAGGTCTAGAAAAGGCGGGACATGGGATAGAAGGCCCGTCGGCGCGCCCATGTAGCTCAGTTGGTAGAGCACGTCCTTGGTAAGGACGAGGTCAGCGGTTCGATCCCGCTCGTGGGCTCCATTCGACGCGTCCCGCAGTGCGGGTTTGCTCATGGCAGACCATCGCGCCGAATGAAGTGAGAAGCGGGGGGAAAAATATTTTGCAAATGCGGGAAACCGTGCGGAAGAAGCAGAAGACGAAATAAGGAACGGGAAAGAAGCCATACAGGCAGGAGGAAACCATGGCCAAGGAAAAATTCGAACGAACAAAACCACACGTGAACGTGGGCACGATCGGTCACGTGGACCACGGCAAGACCACGTTGACCGCCGCCATTACGAAGGCGCAGGAGGCCAAGGGGCTGGGCAAGTTCGTCTCTTACGACGAGATCGCCAAGGCCTCGGAGTCGCAGGGGCGACGCGATGCGACCAAGATCCTGACGATCGCCACGTCGCACGTGGAGTACCAGAGCGACAAGCGCCATTACGCGCATGTGGACTGCCCGGGCCACGCCGACTACATCAAGAACATGATCACCGGCGCGGCGCAGATGGACGGCGCGATCCTCGTGGTGAGCGCTTCCGACGGGCCGATGCCGCAGACCCGCGAACACATCCTGCTCGCGCGCCAGGTGGGCGTGCCGGCGATCGTGGTCTTCCTGAACAAGGTGGACACGGTGGATGATCCGGAGTTGATCGAGCTGGTCGAGATGGAAATCCGCGACCTGCTGAACAAGTACGAGTTCCCCGGCGATACGACGCCGATCATCCGCGGCTGCGCGCTGGCGGCCATGAAAGCCGAGAAGGCGGACGCCCCGGAGGCCAAGTGCATCCAGGAGTTGATGGACGCCATTGATTCGTTTATCCCGGAGCCGGTCCGCCTGATTGACCAGCCGTTCCTGATGCCGATTGAGGACGTGTTCTCGATCGAAGGGCGCGGCACGGTGGTGACGGGGCGCGTGGAGCGCGGCGTCGTCAAGGTGGGCGAGGACATCGAGGTCGTCGGCCTTCGGCCCACGGCGAAGACCGTCGTGACCGGAGTCGAGATGTTCCGCAAGCTGCTCGACCAGGGGCAGGCGGGCGACAACATCGGCTGTCTGCTGCGCGGCTTCAAGAAAGAGGACGTTGAGCGCGGCCAGGTGCTGGCCAAGCCCGGGTCGATTACGCCGCACACGAAGTTCAAGGCGGAAGTGTACGTCCTGAGCAAGGAAGAGGGCGGGCGGCATACGCCGTTCTTCAAGGGATATCGGCCGCAGTTCTACTTCCGGACGACCGACGTCACCGGCGACATCACGTTGCCGGCGGGCGTGGACATGGTCATGCCGGGCGACAACATCAGCATGGACGTGGCCCTGATCACGCCCATCGCGATGGAGAAGACCATGCGGTTCGCCATCCGCGAGGGTGGCCGGACGGTGGGTGCGGGCCGCGTGACGGAAATCATCGAGTAAGCCAGGCAGAACACGCCGGAGGTCGGGCGGGCGGCGATGAGCAGCCCGACCGATCATCCCGCGGACGGAGCCCAGCATGCCCAGGGAAATTATTACGCTCGCGTGCACCGAGTGCAAGCGGCGCAACTATACGACGACGCGCAACAAGCGGAAGACCACCGAGCGGTTGGAGTTGAAGAAGTATTGCCGCTTCGAGCGGAAGCATACGGCGCACAAGGAAATCAAGTAACGAAGGTCCGAACCGGCAGGCCAGTAGCTCAATTGGCAGAGCACCGGTCTCCAAAACCGGTTGTTGAGGGTTCAAGTCCCTCCTGGCCTGCCATGATATCCGACGGGGGAACCGCGTGAGCAAAGTGCAGCAGAGCCTGGCGCAGGTGCGGACGTTCATCGAGGAAGTCCGCATGGAGATGAAGAAGTGCTCGTGGCCGTCCCGTTCCGAGCTGGCGGACTCGACGATGGTGGTCATCGTGTCGGTGGTGATGATAGCGATTTTCGTGGGCCTCAGCGACCTGGTGTTGACGGGCCTCCTGCGGACGGTGATCCGGTAGGGCGCACGCCGAGGAGCAAGGGACAGGTGGCGGTCATGGAAAAACAATGGTTCGTATTACATACGCTCTCCGGGCAGGAAGCCAAGGTCAAGGAGAACATCGAACGAAGAATGCTGCAGGAGGAAATGCAGGACTACATCGGGGAGGTCCTGATCCCCACGGAGAAGGTTTCCGAGGTCAAGCAGGGCCGGAAGACCACCACGACGCGCAAGTTTTTTCCGGGCTACGTCCTGGTGCACATGCGGCTCTACGACGAAGAGAAGCGGCTCGTGGACAAGACCTGGTACTTCACCCAGCAGACGCCGGGGCTGATCGGGTTCATCGGGGGCGACCGGCCGGTGCCCCTGCGGCCGCAGGAAGTCGAGATCATTCTACACCAGATCGAGGAGAAGAAGGAAAAGATCAAGCCCAAGGTCGTGTTCGAGCCGGGCGAGACCGTCAAGATCAACGACGGGCCGTTCTTGAATTTCAGCGGAGTGATCGAAGAAGTGGATCCCGACCGCGGCAAACTGAAGGTATCGGTGGCCATCTTCGGCCGGACCGCGCCCGTGGAATTGGAATATTGGCAGGTGGAAAGGGCCTGAGCAGAGGGATCGGGAATGAAGCCCGGGGCCTGAAACCTGAACACCGAAAACTGAACACTGAAACCCGAGTGTAGCCATGGCAAAGAGAGTCACAGGCATCATCAAGCTGCAGATCCCGGCGGGCCAGGCCAACCCGGCGCCGCCGGTGGGGCCGGCGCTCGGTCAGCAGGGCGTCAACATCATGGAGTTCTGCAAGGCCTTCAACGCGGCCACGCAGAGCCAGGCCGGCCTGATCATCCCGGTGGTCATCACCGTCTATCACGACAAATCGTTCACGTTCATCACGAAGAGCCCACCGGCCGCGACGCTGCTCAAGCGGGCGGCGGGCATCGCCACCGGCTCCGGACAGCCGAACCGGATCAAGGTGGGCAAGGTGACCCGCCAGCACGTCCTCGAGATCGCCAAGACCAAGCAGAAGGATTTGAACGCGCGCGACCTGAACCGGGCGGTGAAGATCATCGAAGGCACGGCGCGCAGCATGGGGATCGAGGTGGAATGACCATGGCCTATCACGGGAAAAAATATCGTCAGGTTCGGGAAAAACTGGATCCGTCGGCGACCTGGGAACTCGAAAAGGCCCTGGAGTTCCTGAAGGCCAGCGCCGCGGCCAAGTTCGACGAGACCGCGGAGCTGGCGGTTCGCCTGGGGGTGGATCCCACGAAGTCGGAGCAGATGGTGCGCGGCACGGTGGTGCTGCCGCACGGCACGGGCAAGAAGGTGCGCGTGCTGGTCTTCGCCAAGGGCCCGCCCGCCGAGGCGGCCAAGGAAGCCGGCGCGGACTACGTCGGGTTCGAGGAGCTCGTGGCCAAGGTAACGGGAGGCTGGATGGATTTTGACGTGGCGGTGGCCACGCCCGAGGCGATGAAGGAAGTGCGGAAACTCGGCAAGGTACTCGGCCCGCGCGGCCTGATGCCGAATCCGAAGACCGGAACGGTTACGGACGACACGGCCACGGCCGTCCAGCAATGCAAGGCCGGGCGCGTGGAGTTCCGCATGGACCGGAACGGCAATGTCCTGGTGCCCTTCGGAAAGCTGTCCTTCAGCCTGGAAGCGCTGGCGGCGAACTGCCGGGCCATCCTGGCCGCGATCGGCGCGGCGCGTCCCTCCACGGCCAAGGGCGTGTTCATCAAGCGCTGTACCGTCAGTTCGACGATGGGGCCGGGGCTGCGGTTGGATTTCAAGGAAGCCGCGGCCTGACAGCGGCCGCGCGAAGGAGCCTTACCATGAGACCGGAAAAGGTAGTGATCGTGGAGGAGCTGCGGAGCAAACTTCGGGATGCCCTGTACGTGATCCTCGCCGATTATCGGGGCATGAGCGTGGCCCGAACCGAGAATTTGCGGCGCCAGTTACGCGGCGTGGGGGCGGAGGCCCAGGTGGTGCCCAACCGCCTGTTCAAGCGCGCGGGCCAGGACCTGGTCCCTCCGGGGTTCGAAGAGGGACTGAAGGGGCCCTCGTTGATGGTCTATGGCAAGGGGGACCTGTCCCAGGCCGCGAAGGTGCTGCGGACCTTCATCAAGGAAAACGAGATGCCGGCGATCAAGCTGGGCGCGATGCAGGGCGCGTTGCTGTCGAAGAGCGACGTGGACGCGATGGCCCTCCTGCCGTCCCGCGAGGTGCTGCTGGCCCAGCTCGTCGGACTCCTGGCCGCGCCGATGGTGCAGCTGGTCGGCGTATTGCAGGCCAAGACGGCAAGCATTTTGTATGTGCTGAGGGCCATACAGGAACAGAAGGAAAAGGCGTAAACCCAACGGATGTGAGGAGAACGAACATGGCTGAGCAGGTACAGGAAGCGGTGGCGGAGCAAACGAAGGAGAAGGGCGTGAAACTGGAAGGCAAAGCGGAAGAATTTGCGAAGTGGATCGAGGGCATTTCCGTCCTCGAACTTTCCCATCTGGTCAAGGGGCTGGAAGAGCGTCTGGGCGTGTCGGCGGCGGCTCCCATGGTCATGGCGGGCCCGGCGGCCGGAGCGGCGGCGGCCCCGGCCGAGGAGAAGACGGAGTTCACGGTGGTACTGGCCGCGGTGGGCGCCCAGAAGATCCAGGTGATCAAGGAAGTCCGGGCGGTCACCTCCCTCGGACTCAAGGAAGCCAAGGATCTCGTGGAAGGCGCGCCCAAGCCGGTGAAGGAAGGCGTCTCGAAGGAAGAGGCCGATAAGATCAAGGCCCAGTTGGAAGCGGCGGGTGCGAAAGTGGAAATCAAGTAACGTCTGAAACGTCTTCCCCTTTAGGGGTCCGCCCGCGCGGGCGGACCCGGTGATGCACTGCGTCGGAAGGTGTGGCATGGCTGAACGAATAAAATACGGCAAGCTGGCCAGCGTAATTGATCTGCCGGATCTGATCGAGATCCAGACGAACTCATACCGGGATTTCCTGCAGAAGGATGTTCCGCCGACCCGCCGCAAGCTGGTCGGGCTGCAGGCGGTGTTCAAGGAGGTCTTCCCGATCGAGAGTTACGACGGGCAGATCGCCATCGAGTTCGTCAAGTACGAGATCGCCGATACGAAGATGTCTCCCCTGGAATGTTTGCGGGAGGGCGTGTCCTATTCGGCGCCCCTCTACGTGACCTTCCGCCTCCGCGAGAGCAAGGAGGTCCGCGAGGAAGACGTGTATATGGGCGAGGTGCCGCTGATCACCGAGCCGGGCACGTTCGTGATCAACGGCGCGGAGCGCGTGGTCGTCAGCCAACTGCACCGGTCGCCCGGGATCTGCTTTGAGCAGACGATCCACCCGAACGGCTCGGTCCTGTATTCGTTCCGCATCATCCCGGACCGCGGCTCGTGGATCGAGGTGCAGTTCGACACCTCCGACCTGTTGCAGATCTACCTGGACCGCAAGAAGCGGCGGCGCAAGTTCCTCGCCACCACGTTCCTGCGCGCCCTGGGCTACGGCACCGACGAGGAGCTGCTGGGGCTGTTCTACACGTTCGAAAAGATATCGTTGAAGGAGAACGTGGAGGAGGGTAAATTGGCGCACCGCGTCGTGCATGACGACGTCATTGACGCGGATTCCAAGACCATTCTGGCCCGGCGCTATGAGCCGTTGACGCGGGATTTGATCCGCCAGATGAAGGCCGCCAGCTTCACCTCCATCGAAGTGGTGAACGTATCCTGGGACGAGGGGATATTCCTGAAGAGCGTCCAGAAGGACGCCACCCGGTCGAACGAGGACGCGCTCAAGGACATCTATCACAAGCTGCGTCCCGGCGACCCGCCGACGGTGTCCAACGCGCGCCAGTTGATTAAGCGCATCTTCTTCGATCCGCGCCGGTACGACCTGGGCCGGGTCGGGCGCTACAAGATGCAGCAGAAGCTGGGCATGGACAAGGGGCGCGACTCGCGCGTGCTGGAAAAGGAAGACCTCCTCGCCGCGCTCCGCTACCTGATCAACCTACGCAACGGCGAGGGGACGGTGGACGACATTGACCATCTCGGCAGTCGCCGGGTCCGGACCGTCGGCGAGTTGATCGAGAACCAGTGCCGGCTCGGCCTGGCCCGGACCGAGCGGCTGGTGCGCGAGCGCATGACCATCTTCGACACGGCGACGGAGAAGCTGACGCCCCAGAAGCTGATCAATCCCAAGGCACTGGCCGCGGTCATTCGCGATTTCTTCGGGCGCAGCCAGTTGAGCCAGTTCATGGACCAGACCAACCCGCTGGCCGAGATGACGCACAAGCGGCGGTTGAGCGCCCTGGGTCCGGGCGGCTTGAGCCGCGAGCGGGCGGGGTTCGAAGTGCGCGACGTCCACTCCAGCCACTATGGCCGCATCTGCCCGATCGAGACACCGGAAGGCCCGAACATCGGCCTGATTTCTTCCCTGAGCATGTACGCCCGGGTCAACGAGTTCGGGTTCATTGAGAGCCCCTACCGAAAGATGGTGAACGGGCGGGTCACCGACCAGGTGGACTACCTGACGGCCGACCAGGAAGAGACCTTCGTGATCGCGCAGGCCAATGCGGCCCTGAACGAGCAGGGCCGGTTCACGGCCGGGTCGGTGTCCGTGCGCTACCGCGGGGAATTCCTTGAGGTGCCGCCGGAGCGGATCCACTACATGGACGTGTCGCCGAAGCAGCTCGTGAGCGTGGCGGCCGGCCTCATCCCGTTCCTGGAGCACGACGACGCCAACCGGGCGTTGATGGGTGCGAACATGCAGCGCCAGGCGGTCCCGCTGCTGGTCACGGAGCGCCCCTACGTGGCCACCGGCATCGAGGAGCGGGTGGCGCGCGATTCGCGCGTCATGCTGCTGGCCGGGGAACGCGGGAAGGTGGCGTACGTCTCGGCCGATAAGACCATCGTGTCGAGGACGGGCGAGGTGCCGACGCGCAAGACGGCCAAGGATGAATACCAGAGTTACGATCTGCGCAAGTTCATGCGCTCCAACGCCGGCACGTGCGTCAACCAGAAACCGATCGTGACGGTCGGCCAGACCGTCAAGAAGGGCGACGTGCTGGCGGACGGTCCGTCCACCTGTCATGGCGAGCTCGCCCTCGGCCGCAACGTGCTGGTCGGCTTCATGCCGTGGTGCGGCTACAATTTCGAGGACGCCATCCTCATCAGCGAGAAGCTTGTGCGCGAGGACGTGTTCACCTCCATCCATATCGAGGAATTCGAGTGCGGCGCGCGCGACACCAAGCTCGGGCCCGAAGAGATCACCCGGGACATACCGAACGTCGGCGAGGAGGCCCTGAAGAACCTCGGGCATGACGGCGTCGTGTGCGTGGGGGCGGAGGTCAAGCCCGGCGACATCCTGGTCGGCAAGATCACGCCGAAGAGCGAGACGGAACTGGCGCCCGAGGAGCGCTTGCTGCGCGCGATCTTCGGGGAGAAGGCCGCCGACGTGCGGGATACGTCGCTGACCGTCCCCAGCGGGACGTACGGCATTGTCATGGATGTGAAGGTTTCCGCCCGCAAGGAGATCCAGCGGGCCAAGTTGACCCCGGGCGAGCGCCGGAAGCAGATGAAGGGCATCCAGGAGGAGTACAAGGATAAGAAGCAGCAGTTGACCGAGGACCTGACCGAGGCCTTGAGCAACATCCTGCTGGGCGAGAAGATTCCGCTGGACGTGGTGAACATGGAGACCAGCGAGGTCATCATCCCGGCGAACCGCAAGATCACCAAGACGCTGCTCCGCAAGCTGGCCGCCGCGAGCAACCATATCGAGATCGATCCGAGCCCGATCCAGCAGAAGATCCAGGCCATCATCAGCGATTTCAGCCACAAGTTCTCCGACCTGGAGCTGGAGCAGGAGCGGGCCCAGGACCGGCTGGAGAGCGGGGACGACCTGGACGCCGGGATCATCAAGCAGGTCAAGGTGTACGTGGCCAGCAAGAAGAAGCTGTCGGTGGGCGACAAGATGGCCGGTCGGCACGGCAACAAGGGCGTGATCGCGAAGATCGTGCCCGAGGAAGACCTGCCGTTCCTGCCGGACGGGACACCGATGGAGATCGTGCTCAATCCGCTGGGTGTGCCCTCTCGTATGAACGTCGGGCAGGTGCTGGAGACCCACCTGGCCCGGGCGTGCCAGCTCCTTGGTTACCACGTGGAGACGCCCGTGTTCGACGGCGTGCCGGAGAAGCGCGTCCGCGAGATGCTGAACGAGGCCGGCCTGCCAACCGACGGCAAGAGCGTGCTGTATGACGGCCGGACCGGCGAGCCCTTCGACCAGCGCGTTGTGGTGGGCAACATCTACATGATGAAGCTGCACCACCTCGTGAGCGACAAGATCCACGCCCGCGCGGTCGGGCCGTACTCGCTGGTCACCCAGCAGCCGCTGGGCGGCAAGGCGCAGTACGGCGGCCAGCGCTTTGGCGAAATGGAGGTCTGGGCGATGGAGGCCTACGGCGCGGCCTACGCGCTGCAGGAACTGTTGACGGTCAAGAGCGACGACGTCCTGGGCCGCACGCGGATCTACGAGTCCATCGTCAAGGGCGAGAACTCCCTCGAGGCGGGGATGCCGGAGTCCTTTAACGTGTTGATGAAAGAAATGCATAGTCTGGTGCTCGACGTGCGCGTTGAGCGGAGGCAGGAGTAGCCCTGCGCGCGCGGCGAGGCGAAGGAGTCCCATGGTTCATAACACGAGCATAGGCGGCCTGCTGGGGATGGAGACGGCGACCGGGTTTGATGTGGCGACCATCAAGCTGGCTTCGCCGGAAGTCATCCGTTCGTGGAGCAAGGGCGAGGTGAAGAACCCGGAGACCATCAACTACCGCACGTTCAAGCCCGAAAAGGGCGGGCTCTTTTGCGAGCGGATCTTCGGCCCCAGCAAGGACTGGGAGTGCAGTTGCGGCAAGTTCAAGCGCATCAAGCACAAGGGCGTCATCTGCGATCGCTGCGGCGTCGAGGTGGCCCAGGCCCGGGTCCGACGCGATCGCATGGGGCACATCGAGCTGGCCGTGCCGGTCTCTCACATCTGGTTCTTCAAATGCACGCCCAGCCGCATGGGCCTGGTGCTGGACATCTCGGGACGCGACCTCGAGCGGGTGCTGTACTACGAGGATTACATCGTGGTGAATCCGGGCAACACCCCCCTGAAGGAGAAGCAACTGCTCAGCGAGATGGAATACCGCGAGGCCCAGGAGAAATACGGCGACGCCTTCACGGCGAAGATGGGCGCGGAAGGCATCCGCGACTTGATGAAGCAGATAGATCTGGACGAGGCGCTCGACCAGCTCGAGGTCGAGATGGAGGGCACCCGCAGCAAGCAGACGCGCAAGAAACTGACCAAGCGGACAAAAGTCTTCGAGGCGTTTCGCGCCAATCATACCCGGCCGGAATGGATGATCCTGGAGGTGCTGCCCGTGATCCCGCCGGACCTGCGCCCGCTGGTGCCGCTGGAAGGCGGCCGCTTCGCCACGTCCGACCTGAACGATCTCTACCGGCGGGTGATCAACCGTAACAACCGGCTGAAGAACCTGCTCCAGCTCAAGACGCCGGACGTGATCATCCGCAACGAGAAGCGGATGCTGCAGGAAGCCGTGGACGCGCTCTTCGATAACGGCCGGCACGGGCGCGCCGTCACCGGCGCGGGCAACCGCCCCCTGAAATCCTTGAGCGATATGCTCCGCGGCAAGCAGGGCCGGTTCCGCCAGAACCTGCTGGGCAAGCGCGTGGACTACTCCGGTCGATCCGTGATCGTCATCGGCCCGGAGCTCGGGTTGCACCAGTGCGGGTTGCCCAAGAAGATGGCGTTGGTCCTGTTCGAGCCTTTCATCATCCGGCGCCTGAAGGAGATGAACGTCGTCCACACCGTCCGCAGCGCCAAGAAAATGATCGAGCGCGAGGTGGACCAGGTGTGGGACATCCTGGACGAAGTGACTCACGGGCATACGGTGATGCTGAACCGCGCCCCGACGTTGCACCGGCTCTCTATCCAGTCCTTCGAGCCGGTCCTGATCGAGGGCGAGGCCATTCGCATCCATCCGCTGGTCTGCACGGCCTACAACGCGGACTTCGATGGGGACCAGATGGCCGTGCACGTGCCGCTTTCCGTGGAGGCGCAGTTGGAGTCGCGCCTGCTCATGCTGGCCCCGAACAACATCTTCTCCCCCTCCAGCGGGAAGCCGATCACGACGCCGACGCAGGACATTGCCCTGGGCTGCTATTACCTGACGATCGACTCACAGCAGGACCGTCTCCGCGCCCGGCGCGTGGCGCCGGCCGGCGAGATCGAGCACCTGCCGCTGTTCAACGACGTCATGGAAGTGCACACGGCCTGGGACGAAGGCGCCGTGCGGATCCATGATCGCATTCGTTTCCGCAATCCGGATGGCCATCGGGAGACCCGGTACGGCACCGCGAAGCTCTCGGTGATCACGACCACGGTCGGCCGCGTGTTATTCAACGAGGTCTGGCCGGAGGCCATGGGATTTGTCAATTCCCCCGTGAGTAAGAAGCGGCTCGAGGAGTTGATCTGGCGTTGCTATCAGATCGCCGGGCACGAGGAGACCGTCCGCGTCCTGGACCGTCTGAAGGCTCTCGGTTTCGAGCATGCGACGCTGGCGGGCATCTCCATCGGGATGGAAGACATGATTGTTCCGAAGGAGAAGGCCCACATCATCGAGCAGGCCCAACGACAGATTGCCGAGGTCGAAGTGCAGTATCGCAAGGGCGTCATCACCGGCGGCGAGCGGTACAACAAGATCGTGGACATTTGGACGCACGCGACCGAGGAGACCTCGGCCGCCATGTCCCGGGCGATCGAGTTCAACGAGGGGCGCGACGACGTGAATCCCCTGTTCATGATGGTGGATTCCGGCGCCCGCGGCAACCGCCAGCAGATTCGCCAGTTGGCCGGCATGCGCGGCCTCATGGCCAAGCCGTCCGGTGAAATCATCGAGCGGCCCATTCTCTCCAATTTCCGAGAAGGGTTGAGCGTGCTGGAATACTTCATCAGCACCCACGGCGCGCGCAAGGGCCTGGCCGATACCGCGCTGAAAACCGCGGATTCCGGCTACATGACCCGCAAGCTGGTGGACGTGGCGCAGGACATGATCATCGTGGAGCAGGACTGCAACACGCTCAACGGCATCGAGGTGTGTTCAATTTACGAGGGGGACGAGGAGTTGGTGCCCCTGGCGGCGCGCATCCTGGGCCGGACGGCCGTGGACGACGTGCGGGATACGCGCGACGGGGAAATCATCGTGGCGGCCGGCCAGGAGATTGACGAGCGCGCGGTGGAAAAGATCACGCAAGCCGGCATGGAAAAAGTTAAAATCCGCAGCCTGCTGACCTGCGAATCCCGGCAGGGGATTTGCGCGCGATGCTATGGCCGCAACCTGGCCACGGGCCGCCCGATCGCGCTGGGCGAGGCGGCGGGGATCATCGCCGCCCAGTCCATCGGCGAGCCCGGCACGCAGTTGACGATGCGGACCTTCCATATCGGCGGGACCGCCAGTTCGGTGTTCAAACAGCCCCAGATTATCGCCAAGCACGACGGCCTCATCCGGTACAACGACCTGCGCACCGTGAGGGCGCTGGACGGCAGTTTCATCGTGCTGAACAAGAACGGGGCCGTCAGCATCTACAACAACGACGGGCGCGAGTTGGAGCGGTACAGCGCCGTGATCGGCGCGGTCGTCGCCGTCCCGGATGGCGGGGCCGTCAAGAAGGGGCAGAGCTTCGTCAAGTGGGATCCCTACAACGTGCCCATCCTGTCGGAGCAGAACGGCGTCATTGATTTCCATGATTTCATTGACGGGGTCACGGTCCGGCGCGAGTTGGACGAGTCCACCAAGCTGGAGGGCACCGTCGTCATGGAGCACAAGGAAGACCTGCACCCGCAGATCGTCCTGCGCGAGTCCGATTCGAAGCGTATCATCAGCTACTATTCCATTCCCTCGGGCGCCCACGTAATGGTCAAGCGGGGGGCCGCGGTCGTCGCGGGGGCGATGCTCGCCAAGACGCCCCGGAAGGTGGTCCGGACCAAGGACATTACCGGCGGGCTGCCGCGCGTGGCCGAGCTGTTCGAGGCGCGCCGCCCGAAGGACGCTGCCGAGATCGCCAAGATCGACGGCCTGGTCGAGTTCGCGGGAATGGTGCGCGGGCGCCGCAAGCTCATCGTGCGCGACCCGGCGACGGGCGACCAGGAGGAGCACCTGATCCCGATGGGCAAGCACGTGGTGGTCTTCCAGGGCGATCATGTTCGCAAGGGGCAGCAGCTGACAGAAGGGCCGGTCGTGCCGCAGGAGGTGCTGGAAGTGTGCGGCCCGCAGGAACTGCAGGAGTACCTGGTCAACGAGGTGCAGGAGGTGTACCGATTGCAGGGCGTCGAGATCAACGACAAGCACATCGAAATCATCGTGCGCCAGATGCTGCGCAAGGTGCGCATCACCGAGCCGGGCGACACCGAGTTCCTTTGGGGCGAGCAGGTGGAAAAACATCTGTTCCAGGAGGTCAACCAGAAGGCGGTGGCCGAGGGCAAGCGGCCGGCGGAAGCTTCGCCGGTGCTGCTCGGCATCACCAAGGCCTCGCTGGAGACCGAGAGCTTCATCTCGGCCGCCTCCTTCCAGGATACCACCCGGGTGCTGACGGACGCCGCGACGCTGGGCCGCGTGGACTATCTCCGCGGTTTCAAGGAGAACGTGATCATGGGTCACGTGATCCCGGCGGGGACGGGCTTCGGCATGTACCGCCAGATCAAGCTGGTGCCCCTGGGCGAGCCGATCTCGGTGGAAGAATGGCGGGGCGAGGACATCTTCGGACCGAAAAAAACGCCGGAGACCGCATGATTCAGTTGCCACCGGCGCGCGGGTCTGCTATCGTGCCGCGCTCGTGCCAACGGAAAAATTAAGGAAATAGACGTATGCCGACGATCAACCAACTGGTGAGAAAAGGGCGAAAACCCACGCGCTTCAAGAGCAAGTCGCCGGCCCTGCGGGAATGCCCGCAGCGGCGGGGGGTCTGCCTGCTGGTCAAGACCCAGACACCCAAGAAACCCAACTCCGCCCTGCGGAAGGTCGCCCGCGTGAGGCTGACCAACGGCGAGGAAATCACCGCGTACATCCCGGGCGTGGGACATAATTTGCAGGAGCACAGCATGGTTTTGGTGCGCGGCGGGCGCGTGAAGGACCTTCCGGGCGTTCGGTACCACATCATCCGGGGCACGCTGGATTGTCTCGGCGTGGACGCCCGGCGGCGCAGCCGCTCGAAGTACGGAGCCAAAACACCCAAACCGTAGGGGATGAACCATGGCCAGAAGGCACAGGGCACAAAAGCGGAAGATCATACCGGATCCCCGGTATCGCAGCCTGCTTGTGGCAACGGTGATCAACAGCCTGATGGAGCGCGGCAAGCGCTCCGTCGCGGAGCGGATCGTCTACGACGCGCTGGAACAGATCCGCGCGGCCGGAAACGAGGATCCGCTGCAAGTCTTCACGCAAGCGATAGACAACGTTAAGCCGAGGCTCGAGGTCAAGTCCCGCCGCGTCGGCGGCGCGACCTACCAGGTCCCAGTGGAAGTGGCCCCGGAACGGCAGATCAGCCTCGCCTTGCGCTGGATTATTGATTTTTCCAAGGGTCGCAAGGGCGTCCCGATGAACCGCGCACTGGCGATGGAAGTACTGGAAGCCTTCAAGAACCAGGGCAACGCGGTCAAGAAACGCGAAGACACGCACAAGATGGCGCAGGCGAACAAGGCCTTTGCCCATTATCGCTGGTAGAAAAGAATCGGCAGTCTTCATGGGTACCGTGGTTGAACAGTCCAGAGAGCGGAAGGGACCGGAGTCGCAGGCCGTTCGCGAAGCGAAGGGCCGCCGGCGGAGTCTGCCCCGGCTCCGGAACCTCGGCATCATCGCCCACATCGATGCCGGCAAGACGACGGTCACCGAGCGCATGCTGTATTACACCGGCCGCGTGTATAAGATGGGCGAAGTCCACGAAGGCACCGCGACCATGGACTGGATGATCCAGGAACAGGAGCGCGGGATCACCATCACCAGTGCCGCCACCACTTGTTTCTGGCGTGACCACCAGGTCAACATCCTCGACACCCCGGGCCATATTGATTTCACGGTGGAAGTTCAGCGCTCCTTGCGCGTTCTCGACGGCGCCATCGGCGTGTTCTGCGGCGTGGGCGGCGTGCAGCCCCAGTCCGAAACCGTCTGGCACCAGGCCAAGAAATTCAATGTGCCCTGTCTCGCCTTCGTCAACAAGCTGGACCGGCCGGGCGCGAAGTTTGACGCCGTGATGCAGCAAATGCGCGAGCGACTGGCGGCCCCCGTGGTCGCCCTCCAGATCCCCTGGGGGAGCGAAGAGTCGTTCCGGGGCCTGGTGGACCTGGTCCGGATGCGAGCGCTGGATTTTGACGCCGACTCGCTGGGCTCCAAGGTCGTGGAATGCGATATCCCCGCGGAACTGGCCGCCGCCGCCGAGAAGGCCCGGCACACCCTGGTGGAGGTCGTCGCCGACAAGGACGAGGAAGTCATGCAGGCGTTCATGGAGAACATGGACGTCCCGGCGGAAATCCTTCGCGCCGGCCTGCGCCGCGCGACGTTGGCATGCACCTTGGTTCCCGTGCTGGGCGGCGCCGCCCTGCGCAACCGGGGCATCCAGCCGCTGCTGGATGCCGTGGTGGAGTACCTGCCTTCCCCGCTCGATGTGGCCGCCGTCCAGGGGCATCATCCGCGAAGCAATGAGAACGAGACCCGTGAGACGAGCGATCTGGTTCCCATGAGCGCGCTGGCTTTCAAGATCGCCACCGACCCGTACGTCGGGCGGTTGACTTTCGTGCGCGTGTACTCGGGCATACTGAAGAAGGGTCAGAACGTTTTCAACCCGCGCACCCGGACCCGCGAACGCGTCGGGCGGCTCGTGCTGCTGCACGCCAACCACCGCGAGGACGTGGAGGTGCTGTACGCCGGCGAGATCGGCGGCATCGCCGCATTGAAGCAGATTACCACGGGCGACACCCTGTGTGCCGAGAACCAGCCGATCGTCCTTGAACGCATCGAGTTCCCGGAACCCGTGATGGCCATGGCCATCGAGCCCCGCACGCAGGCTGACCGCGCGAAGCTGGCGGAGACGCTAGTCGCCCTGTCCGAAGAGGACCCGACCTTCAAGGTGGCGACGGATGCGGAGACCGGGCAGACGCTCATCAAGGGGATGGGCGAGCTGCACTTGGAGATCATCCGCGACCGGATGAACCGCGAGTTTCATGTCCAGGCCAACGCCGGCAAGCCGATGGTCGCCTACCGCGAGACCATCCGGGCGCCGGCCCGCGCGGAGCACCTGTTCCAGCGCGAAATCGGCGGGCACGGCCAGCAGGGGCACGTGGTGATCGAGATCGAGCCGCAGCCGAGGGCGGTCGGCAACACGATCGAATTCAAGGTCACGGCCACCCAGATCCCCGGTACCTTCCGGGAGGCTGTGGAGCAGGGATTACAGGACGGACTGATGACCGGCATCGTGGGCAATTATCCCCTCACCGACGTCAAGGTTCGGGTAGTGGGCGGCAGTTTCCATCCCGTGGATTCCAGCGAACTCGGTTACCGGACCGCCGCGGTCCTCGCACTGCGCGAGGCCGCCCAACATGCCGAGCCGACGCTGCTGGAACCCATCATGAAGATGGAGATCATCACCCCCGAGGAGTTCCTCGGCGACGTCCTCGGCGACGTGAACAGCCGTCGCGGCCAGGTTCGGAAGATGGAGGCGCGCGAAGGCGTGCAGATCGTCCAGGCCGAGGTGCCGCTGGCCGAGTTGTTCGGGTACACGACGTCGCTGCGCTCCCTCACGAAGGGCCGCGCCAGCTGTTCCATGGAACCCTTCCATTTCGAGATCGTGCCGGACTCGCTGCAGAAGAATATCTTAAACCGGTGAAACACGCATGAGCGGACAACGCATACGCATCAGACTCAAAGGATTCGACCACAGGATACTGGATCAGTCCGCGGGGGACATCGTCGAGACCGCCAAGCGCACCGGCGCGCGGGTGGCCGGCCCGATTCCCCTGCCGACCCGGATCGAGCGATATAGCGTAAACCGCAGTCCGCATGCGGATAAGAAATCCATGGAGCAGTTTGAAATCCGGATTCACAAGCGGTTGCTGGACATCATTGACCCGACGGCCCGGACGGTGGACGAGTTGAAGAAGCTCAACCTCCCGGCCGGCGTGGACATCACCATCAAGATTTGAGCACGACCATGCAAGGCTTACTCGCCAGAAAAATCGGACAGACCGAAATCTTCGACGACCGGGGCGTGCAGGTGCATGTCACCGTGCTCCAGGTGGGACCCTGCGTCGTGGTGCAGCGCAAGAACGTCGCCAAGGACGGATACGAGGCGGTGCAGGTGGGCTTCGAGGAGCAGAAAGAATCGCGCATGACCAAGCCCGTGCGGGGGCATTACGCGAAGAGCGGGGTGCCTGTCCGGCGCGTGCTGCGCGAGTTCCCGCTGGACTCCGGCGAGGACCTGAAGCCCGGCGAGGCGGTAACGGTTTCGATTTTCGACGGCGTCTCGCACGTGGATGTGACCGGCGTCACCAAGGGCAAGGGGTTCCAGGGCGTGGTCCGGCGGCACGGCATGACGGGCGGCTTGGCGGGCCACGGCTCGATGATGCACCGGCGGATTGGCGCCATCGGGAATCGAACCTGGCCGGCGAGAGTTTTCAAGAACAAGCGCATGCCCGGCCAAATGGGGAACGTGCAGATGACCGTGCAGAACCTCAAGGTCGCGCAGGTGCGCCTGGAAGATAACGTCCTGCTGGTGCGCGGCGCGGTGCCGGGGCCGGTCGGCGCCCTGCTGGTGGTGCGCAAGGCCTTGAAGAAGACGGCTAAGGCGGCGACGAAATCATGAGCAAACTACCTCTTTATAATATGAAAGGGGAGCGGGTGGGCGAGGTCGGCCTGGCCGACGACCTGCTCCCGAAGGGAAAAGGCCTCCAGGCCGTGCATGATGCTGTGACGGCGCACTTGGCCGCGCGGCGGGCCGGGACGGCTTCCACCAAGAAGCGCGGCGAGGTCGCGGGCGGCGGCGCGAAGCCGTTCAAGCAAAAGGGCACCGGCCGCGCGCGGGCGGGCTCGATCCGTTCTCCCATCTGGCGCGGTGGCGGCATCGTGTTCGGCCCGCATCCCCGCGACTATGAGAAAAAGCTGACTCGCAAGGCGGCACAGCTGGCCTTCTGTCGCGCGTTCGCGGAGAAAGCCGCCGCCGGCCAGGTCGCCGTGCTGGAGCGCCTCGCGCTGCCCGAGCCGAAGACCCGGCACGTGCAGGCGCTGCTGGACGCCCTGAAGGCGAAACGGGGGGCCCTGCTGGTGCTGGATGCCGCGGACCCGAACGTCACGCGCGCCGCGCGCAACATCGCCGGCGTGGCCGTGACCACCGCAACCTCCCTGCACACCTACGAAATCATGGCCAGCCCGCTGCTCGTGGTTTCGCGCCCGGCGATGGCGCTGATCGAACAGCGGATGCAGAAACGCCTCGGAGACGCGTCATGAAGGACCCGCGCACGATCATCCAGCAGGTACTGCTGACCGAGAAGGGCACCACGCTCAAGGAGAAGGAGAACCAGTACCTGTTCCGGGTGCGCCCGGATGCCAACAAGATCGAAATCCGGCAGGCGGTGGAGAAGCTCTTCAAGGTGAAGGTCACCCGGGTGAACACCATGAACCGGTCCGGCAAGCAGAAGCGGCTGCGCTCCATGAAGTACGGCTGGACCGCCGATTCCAAGCGCGCCGTCGTGACGCTCCGGGAGGGCGACAAGATCGAGTTCAGTTGAAAGGATTGATCTCATGGCTTTGAAAACGCACAAACCCGTCACGCCCAGCGAGCGCTCCACCTCGCTGCTGAGCCGGGAGGGCCTCTCAAAGAAACGGCCCGAGCGTTCCCTGCGCATTTTCCGCAAGTCGAATGCGGGACGGAACAACGCGGGCCGGATCACCATCCGGCACCGCGGCGGCGGCCACAAGCGGTTCTTGCGGAAGATTGATTTCAAGCGGGAGAAGTCCGGTATTCCCGCGACGGTCGCGGCGATTGAGTACGATCCGAACCGCTCGGCCCGCATTGCCCTGCTTCACTACCGGGACGGCGAGAAGCGCTACATCCTGGCGCCCCTCGGCCTCGCGGTAGGCCGGACGGTGGTCTCGGGACCCGGCTCGGAGCCCCTCGAGGGCAACGCCATGCCGCTGATCGAGATTCCCCTCGGCATGCCCGTGCATGCCATCGAAATGGTCCCGGGCAGAGGGGCCCAGCTCGTTCGCGGCGCCGGGATGTCGGCCCAGATCATGGCCCGCGAAGGGGACTATGCGCACATCCGGCTGCCCTCCGGCGAACTCCGGAGGATCTTCATCCGCTGCATGGCGACCATCGGTCAGGTAGGCAACCTGGAGCATGAAAGTGTTTCGCTTGGCAAGGCAGGCCGGAAGCGCTGGAAGGGGATACGTCCGACGGTGCGCGGGGTGGCGATGAATCCTGTGGACCACCCGATGGGTGGGGGCGAGGGCCGGACCTCCGGCGGCGGGCACCCGGTGTCGCCGTGGGGCGAGCTGGCCAAGGGCAAGAAGACCCGGAAGCGCCGGCGGACATCGAGCCGGATGATCCTCAAGCGGAGGAAATAATACATGTCGAGATCTCTGAAAAAAGGGCCATACGTCGGAGGCCGGCTGTTGAAGAAGGTGGAACTGCTGAACCGGTCCGGCGCGAAGACGCCGATCAAGACCTGGTCGCGCCGTTCGATGATCATGCCGGAATTTCTTGGGCATACCTTTGCCGTGCACAACGGTAAGACCTTTATAAATGTTTTTGTGACGGAGAATATGGTGGGACACCGCCTGGGCGAGTTTTCACCCACGCGGATATTCCGCAAGCACGGCGCCGCCACCGATAAGACCGTGGCGCTGAAGTAAGAGAGGCGCAAGCTGGATGGGCAGGCCAGAGCGCCGGGGCGCAAGGCCGGGTGGGCGTTCACCGGCGGTGTGGCGTTGGGTGCGCTGGCCGCGGTGCTCGTCGGCTGGTGGGCGGGGAAAGAACGTTCTTTGATTGGAAAAGCGGGGCCGTACCTGGAGCTTCGTCCCGGGGCTTCGGAGGCCGGGGAGTCGGTGGAAAGCCGCGAGGCGCGGCTGGCGACCTTGTCGTTGGCGGATCAGAATGTCTCGCTGCGCCAGGATCTGGGAGTCCTGAAAAAACAGGTGCGCTACCTGTCGGAAGCACTGGCGGTGGTGCGGATCGAGGCCGATTTATACAAGGCCCGGCTCGACCAGAGCGGGCTGGAAGCGGAGTGGCAGCCGGCCGGAGACCTGGACGGGGAGTTGAGGATCCGCGAGGTCAACCCGGAGCTCCGGATGGTGATCCTGGACGGGGGGGCCCGGCGCGGGTTGCGGAACGGCATGCCGCTGGTCGTCGTCCGGGAAGGCAAGCCGGTGGCCCGGTTGATTGTCGTGGATGTGCGGGCCGCGGTGGCCGGGGCGGTGATTGAGGAGACGCGGATTCGGAAAGAACCCGCCGCTGGCGACCGGGTGATCCCGGCGCCGCCGGGACGGACGTTGAGGTAAGAAGCCATGGATATTGTAGCGAAAACGAGATTCGTGAGGATCAGCGCCTCGAAGGCGGTGGATCTCGCCCGGGCGATTCGCGGGCTGCCGGTGGACCAGGCACAGCAGAAGCTGTCGTTCAGCCGGCGCAAGGGCGCGGTCCTGATGCTGAAGACGCTGAAATCCGCCATCGCCAACGCCAAGAACAACGCGAAGTTGGAGGTCGATAAGCTTTATGTCCGGGAATCGGCAGTGGAGCAGGGGCCGGCGATGAAACGGTTCTGGCCCCGCTCGCGCGGCATGGTCAGCCCGGTCTTGCGGAGGATGAGTCACTTCAGGATTGTATTGACGGACGAAAAACCGTCGGCAAAATAAGGCGGCTTTTGCTGGAAAGGAGACCGGTCTTGGGTCAGAAAGTCAATCCCATCGGGTTCAGGCTATGCGTCAACAAGGACTGGCGTTCGCGGTGGTATGCCGAGAAACGTCAGTTCGGCGACCTGCTGCACGAGGATCTGCTGATCCGCGAGCTGGTCAAGAAAAAGCTGAAGGATGCCGCCGTGCCGGAGGTGCTGATCGAGCGCTATGCCAATCGCGCGCGAATAACCATCTACACGGCGCGGCCGGGCATTGTCATCGGGCGGAAGGGCGAGGCCATCGAGCAGGTGCGCGCGGCGATTGCGGACCTGACGAAGAAGGAAATCTACGTGGAGATTCGCGAGGTCAAGAGCCCGGATACCAACGCGCAGCTCGTGGCGGAGAACATCGGGCTGCAACTGGAGCGTCGAGTGTCGTTCCGGCGGGCGCTGAAGCGGGCGGTCCAGATGGCGATGGAACTCGGCGTGCTGGGGATCAAGGTGCACGTGAGCGGGCGGCTGGGCGGCTCGGAGCTGGCCCGGCGCGAGTGGTACAAGGAGGGCAAGGTGCCGCTCCATACCCTGCGCGCCAACATCCAGTACGGCTTCACCGAGGCGCACACCCTGACCGGCAAGATCGGCGTGAAGGTCTGGATTTGCAAGAAGGAAGAGGACGATTCGTTGAAGGAGAAGACCCATGCCGCTTATGCCTAAAAGGGTGAAGTACCGCAAGGCACAACGTGGCAGTCGCGCTGGATTCTCGCAGTCGGGCAACTCGCTCGAATTCGGCGAGTACGGGCTCAAAGCGCTGGAGCGGGCCTGGGTTACCGCGATCCAGATCGAGGCCTGCCGCGTCGCGATCAACCGCGAGATGAAGCGCAAGGGCAAGATGTGGATCCGCATCTTCCCCGACAAGCCTATCTCGAAGAAGCCGCTGGAAGTGCGCATGGGCAAAGGCAAGGCGGCCGTGGACAAGTGGGTCGCCGTGGTCAAGCCGGGCCGGATGCTGTTCGAGGTGGACGGCATCACCGAGGAGCAGGCCCGGGAGTCGTTGCGGCTGGCGGCGACCAAGCTCCCGATCCGCACACAATTTATCCGGCGCGGCCGTTAACGCCCGGGGATGGAATCGGCATGAAAACAAGTGAAATCAAGGAATTAACCGCCGACGAGTTGCGGCAGCGGCTGGACGAGACGCGACAGGAACTGTTCAACCTGCGCGTGCAGCAGGCGACGGGGCAGATCGAGAAGGCCTCCCGCCTGCGCCTCTTGAGGCGGGATGTCGCCCGATACCTCACCCTGCTGCAGGAACGGCAAAAGGCGGGCAGGTGATTATGGCCATCAACAGGAAAAGTGTTCGGAAACAGCGAGAGGGCGTCGTCGTGAGCGATGCCATGGACAAGACGGTCGTCGTGCGGGTGGAGCGTCGCTTCCATCATTCCGTGTACGGCAAGGTTATCCGGCAGCACGCCAAGCACTACGCCCACGATGAGAAGAACGAGGCGCGGAAGGGCGACGTGGTGCGGATCCAGGAGGTGCGCCCCTTGAGCCGTCTGAAGCGCTGGCGTCTGCTGGAGATCATCCGGCGGGGTGGGGTGACGGCGCCCGTGGAGTCCACATGATAGCGATGCGCACCAGTTTGGACGTGGCGGATAACACCGGCGCACGCCGGGTGCAATGCATCCACGTGCTCGGGCAGCGGAAACGCTACGCCCATATCGGCGACCTGATCAAGGTCGCCGTCAAGGAAGCCCAGCCGGTCGGCATGGTCAAAAAGGGCGAGGTGCACAACGCCCTGGTCGTCCGCACCAAGCAGGGCATCCGCCGTCCCGACGGCTCCCTGCTGCGGTTTGACCATAACGCCGTGGTCCTGGTGGACGAGCAGATGAACCCGCGCGGTACGCGGATCTTCGGCCCCGTGGCCCGCGAGCTGCGCGAGAAGAACTTCATGAAAATCATCTCCCTGGCACCCGAGGTCATCTAGTGAAAAAACCAGCGGAAAGAGTGAAAATGCACGTCAAGCGGGGCGACACGGTGCTCGTCCTCTCCGGGGCCGACGCCGGAAAGACCGGGAAGGTCCTGCAGGTGTTCCCCTCGCAGGCCCGTGCGATCGTCGAGGGCATTCGCCAGGTGACCCGGCACCTGCGCAAGAGCCAGGATTATCCCAAGGGCGCCATCATCAAGAAGGAAGCGCCCCTCCACGTATCGAAGCTGAAGCGGCAGGCGTCCGCGGCGAAAAGCGTGCCGCCCCGGCCGGAAAAGAAGGCGAAGTGAACCACGACGCCAGGCGGTGAATCATGTCGAGTTTGAGAGAACGGTATAAAACGGAAGTGGTCAAGGCCCTGCGGGAGGCGCGCGGCTACCGCAATCTTATGCAGGTGCCGCGCCTCCTCAAGATCGTGGTCAACATGAGCATCAAGGCCACGGAGGAAAAGGACGTACTCAAGGGGGTGGCCGAGGACCTGGCCCGCATCACGGGCCAGAAGCCGGTGATCACGAAGTCCCGCAAGAGCATTTCCAATTTCAAGCTGCGCGCGGGGATGCCGATCGGGGCCAAGGTGACCCTGCGCGGGGCGATGATGTTCGATTTCCTCGAGCGGCTGATCGGCGCCGTGCTGCCGCGCATCCGCGACTTCCGCGGTGTGCCGCGCTCGTTCGACGGGCGGGGCAGCCTCACGATGGGCCTGAAGGAGCAGACCTTGTTTCCGGAGATCCAGGCGGACCACGTGAAACGGACCCAGGGCATGGATGTCACCATCGTCACCAGCGCCGCCACGGACGAGGAAGCCATGGAACTGCTGCGGCTCCTGGGCGTGCCGTTCGCAAACGCACCCGCGGGAAAGGAAGGACGCGTTGGCTAAGAAATCGTTGATCGTCAAGGCGAACCGGAAACCGAAATTCGCCGCGCGCACGGTGCGGCGTTGCCGCAAGTGCGGACGGCCCCGCGCCTACATGCGGAAGTTTCAACTGTGCCGAATCTGTTTCCGGGAACTGGCCCTGGAGGGCAAAATCCCCGGCGTCGTGAAAGCGAGCTGGTAGGGCCGCGGGAGAGAGAAGACTATGAGCGTATGTGATCCTATTGCCGATATGCTGACGCGGATTCGCAATGCCGGCCGGGCGGGGCTGGCGACGACCGAGATGCCGCATTCCCGGTTGAAAAACGAGATCGCCCGGATTCTGAAAAAGGAAGGCTATATCGCCGACTACGTGTCCGAGGGACAGGCGGGCAAGAAACTACTCCGCGTGTACCTGAAATACGCGGCAAACCGGACCCCGGTGATCCGGGGCCTGCGGCGCATCAGCAAGCCGGGCCTGCGCCGGTACACCGGCGCGGCCAAGCCCCCCCGGGTCATCGGCGGTATGGGCATCGCCATCATCAGCACCTCCAAGGGCCTTATGACGGATCAGGAAATACGACGGGGCCGCCTCGGGGGCGAAGTCCTGTGTTACGTCTGGTAAATCTTGAACAGCATTCGCGCAAGTAGCGGCAACAAAAGCAGAGCATTGAGGATTTGATCATGTCCAGAATCGGCAGACAACCGGTGACCATCCCTCAAGGGGTTACCGTAACGGTCCAAGGCCGGAAGATCCTGGTGAAGGGCCCCAAGGGTGAACTGGCCTGGGAATGCGTCCCGTACGTGCAGGTGGCCGTCAAGGACGGCCGGGTCGAGGTGGCCTGCGAGCGGACGGACAAGCAGGGGAAGGCCGTCTTCGGGACCACGAGAAGCCTGATCGCCAACATGGTACAGGGCGTGAAAGAGGGGTATTCCAAGACGCTGGAAATCCAGGGCGTCGGCTTCCGTGCCGCCTTGCAGGGACGGAAACTGGTCCTGACGCTCGGATACTCGCACCCCATCGAGTACATCGTGCCGGCGGGCATTGACGTGAAACTGGCGGAGAACAATACCATCATCGTCAGCGGTGCCGACAAGCACCTCGTGGGCGACGTCAGCGCGCGCCTTCGCTCCTTCTACCCGCCGGAGCCGTACAAGGGTAAGGGCGTACGCCTGAAGGGCGAGTACGTGCGGCGCAAAGTGGGCAAGACGGTGGCTTGATCATCATGAAACTGAAAACCAGGAAAGATTACGTGGTCCGGCGGCACCTGCG
Source organism: Verrucomicrobiota bacterium (assembly GCA_018823105.1). Lineage (GTDB taxonomy): Bacteria > Verrucomicrobiota > Kiritimatiellia > CAIQIC01 > JAGNIJ01 > JAGNIJ01. Next base: position 25,138 of record JAHJJH010000021.1, read on the forward strand.
GGTGCGCCGGAAGGTCAGCGGTACGGCGGAACGCCCGCGCTTGTGCGTGCACGTTTCCAACAAGCACATGCGCGTGCAGTTCGTGGACGACGTGAAGTCGCGCACCCTGGCGGCGGTCTCTACGCTGACGCCGGCTGTTCGGGAAAGCGTGAAGGGCAAGAACAACCTCGCCGCCGCCAAGGAACTGGGCACCTTCGCCGGGAAGGCCGCCCGCGAAAAAGGCATCGCGACGGTCGTTTTCGACCGCGGCGGGTTTGCCTACAAGGGGCGCGTCAAGGCCATTGCCGAGGCCGCCCGCGCCGCCGGTTTGAAGTTCTGAAAGGAGCGAAGCGCGTGAGAAAGCCAGCCATGCGGGAAGTCAGAGAGCCCTCGGACATGGAGGAGCGGGTGGTGAACGTCAACCGCTGCGCCAAGGTCGTCAAGGGCGGGCGTCGTTTCAGCTTCAGCGCGCTGGTGGTGGTCGGCGATCGCAAGGGCCACGTGGGCTATGCCCTGGGCAAGGCCAATGAAGTGGCCGATGCCATTCGCAAGGCCACGGAAGCGGCCCGGCGCAACATGTTCCCCGTCACCATGCGGGAGAAGACCATTCCTCACGCCGTCGTCGGGCGGATGGGGGCGTCGCGGGTGATGTTGCGGCCGGCCTCGCCGGGCACCGGCGTCATCGCCGGGGGCGGCGTGCGCGCGATCCTGGAACTGGCCGGCGTGCGCGACGTCCTGGCCAAGTCGCTCGGCGCAACCAATGCCCTGAATGTCGTCAAGGCGACCGTTAACGGTCTGCAGCAACTGCGCTCCCGCGAGGAGGTCGCGGCGCTGCGTCAAATGGAAAACGTATCATGAGCCTGACCCTGTCGAATCTCTCCAATACCCCCGGCGCCCGGCATCGGCCGATCCGCGTGGGACGTGGCCGGTCCTCCGGCAAGGGCAAGACTTCCGGAAAGGGCCACAAGGGCCAGATGTCCCGCACCGGGCACAAGCGCAAGCCGACCTTCGAGGGCGGACAGATGCGCCTCGTGCGGCGCATGCCGAAGCGTGGATTCACCGGCGGCCGCCATGGACGGTTCATTCCGGTCAACGTGGGCGCGCTGGACCGTTTCCCGGACGGCGCCGTGGTCAACGTGGATGCCCTGTGCGAGGCCCGGCTGGCCCATCGCGGCCCGGGCGTGCGCGGCGTCAAGGTGCTGGGCACCGGTAAACTGGCGAAGAAGCTGACCGTTCAAGTGCAGGCCTTCAGTGCCTCCGCGCGCGCGCGGATCGAAGCCAGCGGCGGCATCTGCGAAGCGGTCCCCTTTAAATAATGCCAGGAACGTCTCATGTTTTCCGCCTTCGTTAACAGCCTGAAAATCCCGGAACTCCGCACCAGGATTTTTTATACCTTGGGCCTGATCTTCGTGGTCCGCATCCTGGCGATCATCCCCACCCCGGGGGTGGACGCGGTCGCGCTGCGCGAGTTCGTCGCGCAGGCGCGGGCCACGGCCGGCGGCGGCTTCGTGGGGCTCTTCGACCTGTTCAGCGGCGGCGCGTTGGAGAACGTCGCCATCGGCGCGCTGGGCATCATGCCCAACATCAGCGCTTCGATCATCATGCAGCTCATGACCGCGGTCGTGCCGTCCCTCGAGCGGTTGGCGCGCGAGGGCGATGCGGGCCGCCAGAAGATCAACCAGTATTCGCGCCTCCTCACCGTCATCCTCTGCATCGTCCAGGGCTACGCGATGGCCGTGGCGTTGGAACATCCCGAGGGGCTGGGCATTACGCGGCAGATCGTCATGATCCCCGGCCTGCGCTTCCGGATTCTCTCGGTGGTTACGATGACCACGGGCACGATGCTGTTGATGTGGCTGGGCGAGCAGATCACCGAGCGCGGCATCGGCAACGGCATCTCGCTGATCATTACGATCAGCATCACCAGCCGCCTGCCCGGCGCCGTGCAGGCGGGCCTGACGATGTTCAAGCCGGTGGACGGTGTGGCGCAATTCGGCGTGTTCCACCTGGTCGGCATGATGGTCATGCTGTTCCTGGTCATCGCCGGCGTGGTGGCGGTCACCCAGGCGCAGCGGAAGATCCCCGTCCAATACGCCAAGCGCGTCATCGGGCGCAAGGTCTATGGCGGTCAGAGCACCTACATGCCCCTGCGCGTCAATTACTCCGGCGTCATGCCCATCATCTTTGCCCAGGCGATTCTCATGTTCCCCTCGCGCCTGCTGAACATGATCCCTGTGGACTTCTTCAAACGGGTGGCCGTCGCCCTCCAGGTGGGCTCGACGCTCTACAACGTCTTGTATGCCCTGATGATCCTGTTCTTCTCCTACTTCTGGGTGGCCACGCAGTTCAATCCCATCCAAATCGCGGACGACCTGAAGAAATACGGAGGCTATGTCCCTGGCATCCGTCCGGGACGGCCAACCGCCGAGTTCCTGGACCGGACCATGACTCGCATCACGCTGGCGGGCGCCATTTTCCTGACCGTCATCGCCGTCCTGCCCACCGTCATGGCCCAGCAGTTCGGCATTCCCTGGATCGTCTCTTCCTTCTTCGGCGGGACCAGCCTGCTGATCATCGTGGGCGTCATGCTGGATACCATGCGCCAGGTCGAGGCGCACCTGATCACCCGTCACTACGACGGATTCCTCAAGAAGGGCCGCCTGCGATCGCGACGATAGGCACACGGACATGGAAGCCATTATTTTTCTCGGCGCCCCGGGCGCGGGCAAGGGCACGCTGGCCGATGGCGTGAAGACGGAGGCCGGCTATGAGCACGTCTCGACAGGGGACATGCTGCGCGCCGCGGTCAAGGCAGAGCGGCCGGTCGGACTGGAGGCCCGTGCCTACATGGAGAAGGGGGAATTGGTCCCCGACGCGGTCATCATCCGTATCGTGACGGAGCGGTTGGACGCCGGATCGAAGGACGCGCGGTATCTCTTCGACGGTTTCCCGCGGACGCCCGAGCAGGCCCGCATGCTGGATCAGGTGCTCGCGGAGCACGGCACGCGGGTTCGCTACGTGTTTCTGCTCGATGTGCCGCGCGATGTGCTGGTGGACCGCCTGGCGGGCCGCCGGATTTGCCGCGGCTGCGGTGCGGTCTATCACGTGCATAACATCCCTCCGCGGGTGGCCGGGGTCTGTGACGCCTGCGGCGGCGAGCTCTACCAGCGAGCGGACGACACGGAGGAAACCGTGCTCAACCGCCTGGAAGTGTTTCGGAAGCAGACGGAAAGCCTGATCGAGTACTACGAGAAAAAGGGCGTGCTGGTCAGGATCAACGCCGGTCGCCACCGGGAGCTGGTCCAGGCGGAAATCCTGGCCGCTCTGCGGAAGCCGGCAGCCGGAACATGATCGTCATCAAGACCCCAGAGGAACTGGCCCGGATGCGGGTCAGCGGACGCTTGGCGGCCGAGGTGCGCGATGAACTGGCCCGGCGAATTGGGCCCGGAGTCACGACGGCGGAATTGGACGATCTGGCCCGGGAGCTGATCGCCCGCCACGGCGGGCACAGCGCGTTCTTTGGATACCGGGGCTATCCCGGACATATTTGCGTGTCGGTCAATGACGAGGTCGTGCACGGGATTCCCGGCCCGCGCCGGATTCAGGTGGGCGATATCGTCAGCCTGGACGTTGGCGTGGTCTATGAAGGGTATATTGGCGACACGGCCGCGACGGTGATGGTGGGTGTCAGCGATCCCGAGGTCATGCGCCTGGTGAGCGTGGGGCGCCGGGCGTTGGAAGCCGCTATTGCACAGGCGGTGGCGGGCGGCCGGCTGTCGGATATTTCGCACGCGATCGAGTCCACGGCGAGCGAGGCCGGGTACAGTGTCGTCCGGGATTTCGTGGGCCACGGGGTCGGGAAAACGATGCATGAGGATCCCCAGATCCCCAATTTCGGACCGCCCGGCCACGGCCCGCGGCTCAAGCCGGGCATGACGCTGGCCCTGGAGCCCATGATCAACCGGGGGCGGTTCGAGGTGGACGTGATGCCCGACGGCTGGACGGTGCGCACGCGGGACCGTGGCCTCTCCGTGCATTTCGAGCACACGATCGCGATCGGGGAAGGGGCGGCCGAGGTGCTGACATGTCCGGGCCCGAAATAATTCGGCTGGACGCGAGGGTCGTTTCTGTGATAGCCAGTGCGGTTCTGCGGGTGGAACTGGCCAACGGCCACCGCTTGGTGGCGTACGCGGCCCCCGCGGAAAAGGGCCGGGCCGGCGGGCTGGAGCCGGGGGATCGGGTGCGCGTGGAATTGTCGCCCTGCGATATGTCGAGGGGGCGGTTGATTTTCAGTGAAGAGGTAACGAAATGAAGGTACGAAGTTCGGTCAAACGAATCTGCGAGCGGTGCAAAGTGGTGCGCCGGAAACGGGTGGTGCGGGTGATCTGCAATAACCCCCGCCACAAGCAGCGCCAGGGTTAACGGAGGAAGTCATGCCCAGAGTGCTCGGCATCGAGATACCCGGAAAGAAACGGGTCGAGTTTGCGTTGAGGTATATTTACGGCATCGGTCCGACGCGGGCGCGCCAGGTCGTGGCGCAGGCCGGTGTGGACTCGGCCAAGAAGGCGGACGATCTGACGGACGAGGAGATCACCGCCATCTCCAACGCGCTGCAGTCCTTCAACCTGGAGGGCGACCTGCGGCGGGAAGTGGCCGCCAACATCCGCCGGTTGATCGGTATCGGGAGCTACCGTGGGTCGCGGCACCGCAAGGGCCTTCCCGTGCGCGGCCAGCGGACCAGCACCAACGCCCGGACCCGCAAGGGCCCGCGCAAGACGGTCGGCGCCGTCCGCGGCAAGGATGCCCGCTCGGCGGTAAAGACGGGATAATAACTTATTTTGAAGGGCGAGGTGGGTATGGCGGAAGAAAAAGAGAAGCAGGATGTAAAGGAACAGCCGGCGGCCCCGGAGGGGCAGGCGGCCGCCGCGACGCCGGCAGAAAGCGCCGCCCCCGTGGCGGTGGGCGCGGAGGGCGAGGCTGCCAAGCCCGTCAAACGGAAGATCGCCAAGGGCGCGCGCAACGTGCCGCTTGGAATCGTGCACATCCGGGCGACGTTTAACAATACGATGGTCACGATCACGGATATGCGCGGGGCCGTGATCTGCTGGAGCACTTCGGGTCGCTGCGGATTCAAGGGGTCGCGCAAAAGTACAGCCTATGCCGCCACCGTAGTGGCCCAGGAGGCCGCCCGGCAGGCCGTCGGGTACGGCATGCACGAGGTGGAAGTGCGCATCCAGGGCCCGGGCGCCGGGCGGGAGTCGGCGATCCGCGCCATCCAGTCGGCCGGACTAACGGTCACGGTCATCCGGGACGTGACGCCGATCCCCCACAATGGCTGCCGGCCGCCCAAGCGCCGGCGCGTGTAAGGCCCGCCGGGAGAAAGCGAGGAATCGTTCATGGGTAGATATACCGGACCAGCGTGCAGGATATGCCGACGTGAGGGCATGAAGCTCTTTCTCAAGGGCGATCGCTGTTTCATGGCCAAGTGCGCCATCGAGACCGGCCGGACCGCGCCCGGCATGCATGGACAGCGCCGCGGCAAGATGTCGGATTACGGGGTGCAGTTGCGGGAAAAGCAGCGCCTGCGCCGCATGTACGGCATGCAGGAAGGACAGTTCCACCTTTTCTTCACCCGTGCCCTGCGTAAACGCGGCGTCACGGGCGAAACGCTCCTCCAATCGCTCGAGTGCCGGCTGGACAACGTGGTCTTCCGGTTGGGTTTCGCCTTGTCGCGCCGTGCGGCCCGCCAGTTCGTGCGGCACGGGCACGTGCAGGTCAACGGGAAGAAAGTGGACATCCCCTCCATGGTGCTCAAGGCGGGGGATGTCGTGCAGGTGCGCGACCGCGAGCAGAGCCGCGCATACGCCAACCTTCACATGGAAGTTGCCGAGAGCCGGGGTATCGTCAGCTGGTTGTCGCTGGACCGGGCCAACGCCCGGGGCGAGGTGCTCCATATCCCGACGCGCGATGAAATCGCGCCCGTGGTCCGCGAACAATTGATCGTCGAATTGTATTCGAAGTAGAAAGTCGCAGTTAACACCATACGAGTCGGCTAACGCCCGGCTCTGGGAGGTATGTCATGCCGGTACGTTTGGCTCGTTTCGAAATGCCGAAGCGCATCCTGAAGGATGAAGCCGAGGCGTCCACCACCTATGGCAAGTACGTCGCGGAACCTTTCGAGGCCGGTTATGGCCGGACCCTCGGGAATTCGCTGCGCCGCGTGCTGCTTTCCTCGATCGAGGGCGCGGCCATCTCGTCCATCAAGATCGAGGGCGTCCAGCATGAGTTCAGCACCTTGCCCGGCATGGTCGAGGACGTCACCGACGTCATCCTCAACCTCAAGCAGGTGCTCCTCAAGATGTATTCCCGCGCGCCCCGCAAGTTGCGGATCAGCGTCAAGGGCCCCGGCGAGCTGAAGGCGGGGGACATCCAGGTGGATAACATGGTGGAGATCCTCAATCCCGACCACCGGATCGCCACGCTCGACAAGGACGGGAAGTTCGAAGCCGAAATTGAAATCAAGATCGGCCGCGGGTATTGCCCTGCCGAATGGAACAAGAAAGATGAGCAGGAGATCGGGCTGATCCCCATAGATTCGCTCTTTTCGCCCGTCCGCCGCGTCAAATACACGGTCGAAAATACGCGCGTGGGCCGGCGCACCGACTACGACCGTCTCATCCTGGAGATCTGGACGGACGGGCGCCAGACGCCCGACGAGGCGCTGGCCGTGTCCGCCGCCCTCCTGCGTCATCACCTGGACGTCTTCGTCAGCGCCGAGCTGGAGGAGATCGAGATCGCGGAGGCCACGCCCGAGGTCAATCCGGAGCACGAAGAGCTGCGCCGGCGCCTGAATATCAGCGTCAACGAGATCGAGTTGAGCGTGCGGGCTGCGAACTGCCTGAACAACGCCAACATCACCACCGTGGGTCAACTCGCCCAGAAGACCGAGGCCGAGATGCTCAAGTATCGCAACTTCGGACGGAAATCCCTCAACGAGATCAAGCAGAAGTTGAGCGAGATGGGCCTTTCGCTGGGCATGACGTTCGATGCCGACCTGCTCAAGCCCATGGAAGTCGAGCCCGAGGAACCGGTCGAGTAAGATCCGCCGAGAAGGAAGCCCTTATGCGACATCGCAAAGATACATTGAAGCTGGGCCGAACCTCGGCCCATTTGCAGGAGCTGCTGGGCAGCCTGGTCTGCAATCTGGTCCTGGTGCGCCGCATCCGCACTACCGTCGTCAAGGCCAAGGCCGCCCGGCGGCTGGCCGAACGGATGGTGACGCTGGCCAAGCGCAACACCCTGCCGTCTCGGCGCGCGGCCGTGGCCCGCCTCCATCGTCAGGACGTGGTCAAAAGTTTGTTCGAGCAGGTCGGGCCCGCGTTCAAAGACCGCGCCGGCGGCTATACCCGCATCGTCCGCCTGGGCCAGCGCGCCGGGGACGGCGCCGAGATGGCTATTCTGGAATGGGTGAATTACGTTCCCCAGCCCAAGGCGAAGAAGAAAGAGAAGAAGGAAAAGCCCGGGGAGAAACCCGAAGCCAAGGCGCCGGAAAAGAAGACCGAGAAGAAGACCGAGAAAAAGGCGAAGGAGAAGGCCAAGGCAAAAGCCTGATTCCGACATCCGCAACTGACAATCCAAACGCCCCTTGATTCATGGAATCAAGGGGCATTTTTTTTAATCCGTGGGGTATATGGCAATCCGAGCACGGGGAACTTTTCACATCACTACGAGGTAGGGCGCGTTGGCCCAGCGCGCCGCGGCGGCTTCCGCCTTCGCGCTTTGCGCTTCGGCGGACACGTGAGCCAAGCCGCCCTACCCCCCCGCTACTCCTCGCGCAGCAGCTTCTGAATGGCTGGATACGAGGTTGGATCGTGCGGATTTTCTGGTAACGCCACAATGATTTCCGCGAGCGCCTTTCCGCCCTCGCCCTGGTAGTCGGCTACAAATGCCCGGAAAGTCTCCGAGGCGTTTTCATCGGCATGGTCGCTGATGATCTTCCACGCGAAGAGCGGCACACCATGATCCGCGCAAACCAGGGCCAGGCCGAAACTGTTCATGTCCACCGCGTCGGCGCCCGTGGTGGCGCGCAAACGATCGTGCTCGCTCGGTGAAGCCACAAATAATTCTCCGGAAGCTACGGAGATGGTGGAGGTTGATTGAAACAGCAGGGGGAAGTGTGGCGGCGGGGAAACGGCCCCAATCCGTTTCCCATGTTGAGGACTCCGACATGGACATACCGGTAGGTCTTGCGGTGCCACGCTGCCAGGCAATGACGCGGCCCACGCGATACCAGCAACCGCTATCCAACTGCTCGGACAAAGCCCCAGCCGGTCCCAGGGAAAAAGCCCAGTCGCATCGGAAACGAGAGAGTAAGGCTTGTGCTGATGCGGCGGTCTCCACGCTGCCTGAACCCATCTTGACCGCCTGGATAGCATGGGGTCCAAGCGCAAAGCGATGAACTCTTCGCTCGCCCACCACCAAGGGCTGGCCCATTTCCCGCGCGTCCTTTTTCAGGGTCTGCAGATCGACGTCCAAGGCGTAAAAAAAAGCGATTGTGTCCGCCTTGGCCACAATCCAAGTGTGAGCTAAAAATATTCCGAGGAGGAAATAGCGCATAACCTAATAATTATTATACAGATATAACAGTTAGTGCAATATATGTCCTAGTGTTGTGTCCCGGAAATAATCATGCAAAGTCGTTCGAGTTTGGCGAGGATGGAGTCGGCGGAAGCGACCCACAGGAAAGGGTGAGGCTTGTGGTTGTACTGCTGAACGAAATGATCGATGCGCTGAGTTAGTTCTGC
>JAHJJH010000260.1 GCA_018823105.1 Verrucomicrobiota bacterium
GAGAATCGTGTACGAATGCCCTGCTGGAATGTGGTTGTGTCGTTTTTTCATCCCTGCCGGATGGCAGGGCCCGACGCCTCATTCCAGCACTTTTTTCGTTAGCCTATGGGACGGTAGTGTTCTTGCTTCACGATTTCGCCCTCCTCGCCCGGTCTTCGCGCCCTTGCCTCACCTCCGCGAACAACGGCATCGCCTGTTTCATTCGTTGGGGCGTTCGATTGTTGAGCATAACCGCCTGTTCTTCGGATTGGACTTGCCTTGAAATGCCCGGGGCCGCAGCATGATGAGTATGAGATCGCCTCATCTGGCCGGGCTCCGGGGGCCTGAAGATGACAGGCACAAGTTACAACAGGATGAATGTGCGCGAGGAGGAGCGTATGCCCACCGTGCTGGTTATTGATGATGATCCAAGCCTTCGCCGATTGCTGAAGATACAGTTGACGCGGGGCGGAAAATACGAAGTAGCCGAGGCGGAGGACGGTCCGTCCGGTTTCAATCTCGCGAAGAAACTGGTCCCGGATCTGATCGTGCTCGATCTCAATCTGCCCGGCGAGAATGGCTTCCGCATCTTAAAAAATATCCGGGAGGACAGAAGCATCTGTCTCGTGCCGGTCATTGTTCTCACCGGCGATGATGATGCCGAGAGCGTGCGTACGGCCCTGTCGGATTACGCCGAACAGTACATGATCAAACCGGTGGACATGAAGTATATCGAGAAGCGCATTGATGAAATCCTGGCGGTCCGGGCGCCCGCCACGGGCGAGACAGGCGCCGACAAGTGGAAGATGTAAATGGAGGGCCGCCGGGATGGAGAGCGGCGGGGAAATCGGACCGGCGATGCGATCATGAACACCCGGATCGCCCGGACGACCGTGCGCATCGTGTTTCCTTATGTCCTGTTCGCCGGGCTGTGGATTCTCCTATCCGACCTGTTGCTTTCCGTTCTGGCGCCGGATACCCCGGGTCTTTGCGCGAGCGGAGCCGGGCCGCGCTGTCCGAGAGTGAGGAGCGGCTGCGACAACCTTGCCGACAGTTGTGTGTGCCCGCACGCCCATGAAGCGGACGGAACCCCGCGATTTTTTCTCAACGCCGGCGTGGAAAGCCTGCGCGGCGTAAAGGCGGAGGAGGCGCTGCGGGACGACGGCGCGCTTCACCGTCAGATCGATCCCGCGCAACGGCGGGCGCTGCAGGCCGCGGAGGCGGCCGGCGTCCGGAGCCTGACGGGCTTCAAGATGGAATTGCGCTGATGGCGCGCCCGCTGGCGTGGTAATGGATCTCGCCGTCCATGTGGGTGCCGACGTGGTTGCTCATGGTGATGATCTGGCCGTTGGCGCACTGGCGCCGGCAGTGCGCTTGAAATACTGAATGCCCACGGCATGTAGCTGGGCCAGGGGGGCGTGTGGATGTTCAATCGCTGGGTCAGATCGTACACGCGGGCTTTGCCGAGCAGCTTGAGGAAGTCATCGGTCTTCATGGTCATAATCCTCCCCGGTTGAATACACTAAATACCTATTAAACATTTTCGCCCTATATTCGTAAAAATTCTCATCTTGACCGCCAGACGCGCCAGATTCCTGCCGAATAGAGTTGCACAAACAGGTCGCGGTTCGTCATCATGAAGGTATCAGGTGTGTGCAATGCCTGACCATGGGGTCGTGTATGAGTTCGCCAAACGATCAGTTGGGCGTTGCAGGGAACGCTCATGGGCCGTCGTACCGCGCCGGGCATATCGTCCTCTTGATCTTTATTCTTCTCGCCGCGGGCAGCATCACCGCCGGTTTTTCTTGCGAGATGAACTCGCTCCATTTTTTGTAATGTCCGGGGTGGGTGGGGGCGTGCTTTTTTAGAATAAATGGAGATTCATTATGAAGCTTGAGCAAATCAGTTGGTCCGAGCCGAAACAATCCTGGACAATGGGCCCCCCGGGGCAACTGGCCGAATCAGCGCAATGGGTGCTGCTGTTCGGGGCTCGCTCCCTGCTGAAAAACGGCGCCCGGCTTAAGGATCTGAAACAGATCTATCGAAACGCTCATTTTCTGGGCTGTTCCACGGCGGGAGAAATCTGCGGGAAAGAGGTGCGGGATCAGACGCTGGTGGCCACCGCCGTGCACTTGGAACACTCTGTCGTGGCCGGAGCAAAAATCAATATCCGCGACGTATCGGACAGCTTTCAGGCCGGACAAAAGCTGGCGCAGGCGTTTGATACCAAA
>JAHJJH010000261.1 GCA_018823105.1 Verrucomicrobiota bacterium
CCGGAGGCCAGTCGGCGGGCGTTCGACAAGCGCCTGACCAAGCAGATCCTGGTGCGGGAGGGAATCCCGACGCCCCCCTTCGAGCTGATTCGCGGCGGGCAGCGCCGTACCTTGGCGTTGCCGGTGGTGGTCAAGCCGGTGCGGCAGGGATCGAGCATCGGAGTGCACCGGGTTTTCGAAGAGGCCGACTGGGTGTCGGCCCTGGCCGACGCCCTCGTCCATGACGAGGAAGTGCTGGTGGAGCGCTTCATCGAGGGGCGCGAACTGACGGTCGGATTGCTGGACCAGGCCCCGCTGCCGGTGCTGGAAATCCGGCCCCGCAAGGGATTCTACAACTACCAGGCCAAGTACACCGCCGGCTGGAGCGAGTACCTGGTCCCGGCGCCCCTCCCGGAGGAAACGGCGGCCCGATGCCGCGACCTGGCACGCCAGACATTCCTTGCCCTTGGCGCCGAAGGGTTCGGCCGCGTGGATTTTCGGATGACGGAGAACGGGGACCTGTTCGTCCTCGAGCTGAACACGATCCCGGGTTTCACGGAGACCAGCCTGTTCCCCAAGGCGGCCCGTTCGGCCGGGATGACATTTTCCGAACTTTGTGATCGAATCATGCGCAAGGCGTCGGTACATTGAGGTCGGCTCGCTTCGCTGCACCGACCCGCGGGGGCCGGGCGGGCAGAAGGTGAACACGATGTGGTACTGGCAACGGTATAAAATCGATCGGCGACGGGCGACGGTGCAACGCCAGGTCCGCCTGCGCGAGACTCTTCTCCAGGTGGAGAAGCCGCGCCGCGCGCGGCAACGCGAGCGCCTCTACCAGGTCGGGGCCATCGTGTTGCTGTTGCTGGTCACGGCCTTGGCGCTCTGGCTGGGTACGGAGGGGGTGCGCCGGCTGGGCCATGCGCTGTTCTCCGGGAACGAGCGTTTTACACTGCGGAATTTCGACCTGGCGTCCGACGGCAAGTTGCAGTCGTGGCACATCCGGGAATATGCGCGGCTGGAACCCGGCATGAATCTTTTCGCGGTGGATCTGCGCAAGGTGTGCCGTGAGCTCGAGAGCGTGCCCATCGTAGGCATGGTCACGGTGACGCGCGTGCTGCCCGACACGCTGCGCATCCGGATCTCCGAGCGCCTGGCCGTGGCGCGCCTCGGTGACGAGACCGGCGGCCAGCCGCTGGCGGTGGATCGGGAAGGCTATGCCTTGGGACCCAGCTCCGTTTCCACCCGTCTGCCCGTGATCACCGGCTACCGCGCGCGGGGCTTGAGACCGGGCAGCCGCATCGAGGACCCGGGCGTACAGGTGGCCCTCCGGTTGCTCGACCTCAGCGACGAACCGGTCTTCAGCCGGTTCATCCGCATCCGCCGGGTGGATGTGTCTCGCGAGGAAACGCTGGAGGTGCAGCTCGAGCGCGGGGAGCACATCCGGTTTCCCCGCAAGAACCTGCAGCCCCGGCTGGAGTGGCTGTGCGAGTTCATCAAGCAGTCGGCCGACAAGGGCCGGGCCATCGCCTCGGTGGACATGACGGTGGACCGGAACTTCCCCGTCACGTTCCAGTAGGAGAGGGCCGGACCGCGTATGAGCAGCGAACCTCCCGTTGTAGCCGTGGAAATCGGGACCAGCCGCATCCGGGCCCTGGTCGGGGAAACCCGCGACAACGTCAACTGGATGATCACCGGCCTCGGGGAATGTCCCTCGCGCGGTGTGCGGAAAGGCGAGATCGTCAACGTCGAAAACGCCGAGACCTGCCTTCGCACCGCCCTTCAGCATGCCGAGGAAAACGGCCACCTGCACATCCACCAGGTACACCTGCTGGTGACCGGCGGTCACATCGACAGCCTGGTCAATCGCGGCAGCGTGCCGATCATGGATACCGGCCACGAGGTCATACGCGAGGACATCGAGCATGCGATGGAACACGCCCGCACGGTTGCCCTGAACGATGATCGCCAGATCCTGCACACGATCTGCCAGCACTTTTACGTGGACGACCAGGAGGGCGTGCCGGACCCGCTGGGGTTGGAAGGCGCGAAATTGTCCGTGGACATGCTGGTGATCCACGGCCTTCTCAACCGCATTCGCAACCTCGTCCGGGTGGTGCGCAGCGCGCAGGTGGAAGTCCAGGACGTGGCTTTTTCCGGCTTGTGTTCCGCGCTGGCCGTGCTGACGCGGGAGGACAAGGAGAGCGGGGTGGCCGTCGTGGACCTCGGGGGGGGCACCACCGATTTCGTGGTCTACGCGCGCGGCGTGATCGCGGATGCCGGCTGCTTTGCGGTGGGCGGCGATCATGTCAGCAATGATATCGCCCGCGGCCTGTTCCTGTCCGTCTCCGAGGCCGAACGGCTCAAGGAAAACGAAGGGAACGCCATGGTGGACCTCGCGGCTCGATCCCAGAAGGTGGTATTGGCGAGTGAGGCCGGGCAGCCGGCCCGGGCCGTGAAGCTTTCCGATCTGAACACGATTATCCATGCCCGGATGGACGAGATCCTGAGTCTGGTACGGAACCGGTTGGAGCAGAAAGAGCTCCTGCACACTTTTGGCGGCGGGGTGGTTCTGACCGGCGGCGGCGCGCGTATGAAAAACATCGTGCCGCTGGCGGAAAAGATCTTCGGACTCCCCTGCCGGATCGGAGCTCCCGTGGGTCTGGCGGGCCTGGCGGTGATTGCCGAGGGACCCCAGTACGCCGCGCCGGCGGGCATGATCAAATACGCTTTCAAGACAAGGCCCCGGGACCAGGGGCTCGGAGGCACCTTGATATCCATGATGCGAGGATTATTGGGAAAATGAGTGGATTGAAGGAGCGACGTTTGGGCGGCGCGGATCATCATGAAGAAGGCGAGGGGGCGTCCAGCCGCGTGCTGGTGCTCGGCCTGGGCGGCGGAGGGTGCAACAGCGTCGCCCGCATGGCGGCCGCCTGGGAAAACGGGCCGGAGGTGCTGCTGGTCAATACGGACGCGCAGGCGCTCGCGGCGTGCGGAATACCCGCGCAGCGGCTTCTGATCGGTCGGACCTTGAGTGGGGGGGCCGGTGCCGGGGGCGATCCAAATCTTGCGAAACTCGCCGCCGAGGAGGACGCGGACAAAATCCGTGAATCGTTGATTGGCGTCGAGGTGGTCCTGCTGGTGGTGACGTTCGGGGGCGGGACCGGCACGGGCGCCGCGCCGGTCGTGGCTCGGCTCGCGCGCGAGGCGGGGGCCACGACGATCGGCCTGGTCACGCTCCCGTTTGAATTCGAGGGACTGCGCCGGTGCCAATTGGCCGAGGAGGGCCTGGAAGCTTTGCGGTTGCAGGCGGATCTGGTGGTCATGTTACCCAATCAGCATTTATTGAGCCTCGCAGACGATCAGTCCAGTCTGCGCGAGGCCTTTTCCAGGACCGATGCCATGCTCAACGTGGCCGTTCGTTCGGTGTGGAAACTGCTCACCCAGCCCGGCATCATCAATCTGACCCTGGCCGACCTGCGGAACATGGTCGAGCACAGCGGCGGGCCTTGCACGTTCGGCTATGCGGAGGGGTCCGGCCCGGGGAAAGCCGAGCAGGCCCTTGCCCGTCTGCGGAAAAGCCCGCTGCTGGACGAGGGGCGCATCCTCGGCCGGGCCGGGGCCCTGCTGGTCAACATCGTGGGCGGGCCGGACCTCGCGCTGTCGGAAGTGACCCGGATCATGGACGAACTGAACGGCCTTGTGCGGCCGGATGTCCGTCTCTTCCCCGGCGCGGCGATTGAGGAGGAATGGAAGGGCCGTGTGGCGATCATAGTGCTGGCGGCCGAAGTGTGGAACGAGAGCCTTGTGCCGTCCCGTGACGCCGACTCCTCGTCGGCGCCGGCCCCTGGGGAGGCATCGACCCGACCGGCCCGGCCGCTCCAGCCCGAGTTGCCTTTTCGCAACGGAGAGAAGGGACGTTTCCGGGGAGTGGACCCGACCGTGATTGAAGGTGAAAACCTCGATATCCCGACCTACTTCCGGCGGGGCATCAAGCTCTCGTTCGAACGCTAGGATGACTGGTGAGCCGGGTGGGGCTCGCTCCCACGACCACTGGCTTTAAAGACTTTTTTCGGGAATGGACTATTTCGCGCGCCAAGGCGACCCCGGCGAGTAGGAAAGAGCTGCCATGAAACCCCCGGCGCGGCCGCTGTTGGATCCTGCTGGCTCAAGGTGTGTCATTACATAAGGACGCTGCGGCCACAAATTCGTATTGTTTAAAACACGTATTCTTCACTCGGGGGCAGCGTCCACGAAAATAATGTAGCGTTCCGTTGAGGCGCTTCCCTCTTGTACGTTGTCGGCCGGTTCGAATCTATAGTCAACGTCACGGATATCGTCCAGTTTCACTATTTCACCCGGAGCCACAGAAAAACCGCCCCATTCTGTTGTGAGGGGGATTACTTGAACAGTGAATCTGGATGCGTTTTCGAACGTGAGCCGAAAGTTGTTTGAATAGTCCGACTCACAGCCTGTCAGGCTAAACATCCAGACGGCCATCAAAATACTGATGAATAACCTTTTCATAATCTCTACCTTATATGTAGCTGATAGGAAATCGCTCTTCGGGCTCTACGGGTATGTGCCCCCGGGAACTGACATGAACGAGCGCTTTCATAGCGGAAAAGATGCCAGAACGAGGCTGAGAGGTCAAGCGATGATGGACCATGCGCCCTGGAGCGCTGGCGACATCGAAGTGCGCGTTGTCCCCGAAGCGCCTCCCCGAAGTTCCTGACTCGTCCGTTGTTCCCCCATGACGAACGGCCTTCCAGATAAACGGTTTTATTAACCTTTTCTGACATTATTTCGGACAAGCAACGGCCCTCAGGCGCAAAACAGGAGCATCGTCAAAGGGTGCAAAAAATAGATCTGCCATCTTCTTTGGGAAAAATGAATGGTGAGCCGGGTGGGGATCGAACCCACGACCACAAGCTTAAAAGGCTCGTGCTCTACCAACTGAGCTACCGGCCCTGAAACAGAACGACGCGGAAAATAGGACAATCACTCTGCGCTGTCAAAATATCATTTGCGCGCCCGGAAATCCAGCGGGCATCACCAACTCATGCGGCGCGGTGCGCCCGGACATACCCGACACGATAGGTGGCGACCACCCCGTCTCCCCCGCGGTGATGCCGGTCGTAATCGGCCATCAGCCGCTCCACTTCTCCGCGATTCAAGGGCCACTGCGAGCGGGAAACCAGGCCGCCGGTGAGGCCCATGGCGTGGATATGGCGCAGAAAGGCGGCGGCGGATTCGTGATGCGCCTGGAGCGTCTCCTCCCGGTGGCTTGCGATCCGGCCGCCGGCCGCCTCGACGGCGCGAATGACTTCGGAGAGGGCCGGCAGTCGACCCAGCGGCGGCTTCAACGGGGCCACGCGCAATCGCGATTCGCGCAGTTCGCCCAGCGTGCCGTCCAGCATGATGGAAAAGGCCAGGGTCCCGCCCTCCGCCAGCAGGGCGCAGAGTTTGCGTGCGCCGGCCTCCAGGGGTTGGATCCAGTGCAGGGCGCAGTTGGACGCGATCAGATCATAGGGCGTATTCGATTCGAACGAGAGGATGTCGGCCGCATGCCATGCGATGTCGCCGGACATCCCGGTCTCGCGACGCGCGGTTTCGACCATTCGGCCGGAATGGTCAATCGCCTCCAGCACGGCCCCCGGATAGCGTCCAGCCAGGCGGCGCGTCAGCACGCCGGTCCCGCATCCGACTTCCAGGAGGCGGCGCACCGTCCCCGGCGCCGGCAGCATGTCTATCAACCGGTCGGCCACGGCGGATTGAACGGCCGCCCGGGTCGCGTAGGTGTCTGCCGCCGCGGAGAAACGGGCGCGAACGCTTTGCTGATGAAGGTTCATCCCGGATGCTTCAGAAAGTGTTCTATGGGCTCGGCCACGCGATCGGGCTCATCCAGGGGAAAATCATGACCGCTGTCGTTGCAGGTGATCATTTCCGTGCCCGGGCGTTGTTCGATGATCCAGGAAGCCGCGCCGACGGGGATGATGCGGTCCGGGCGCCCGTGCAGGATGAGCACCGGCGCCGTCAATCGGCGCGCGGCCTCGCGCAGGTCGGACTCCGTCAGGTAGCGCAGCTGCTCTGCCAGGCGATCCGCGCCCAGAACCATCGCCGCCGCCACCTTCTCCCGAAGGACGGTGGGCGTGAGCAGATGGGGGAAGGCCGCGTTGATGAAAAACTCTGACAGCGTGCGCTCCGGCGCCAGCTGGAAGGATAGGGTCATGGCCCGCAGGACACGCGGCGGAACTCCATGCGGGAAATCCAGCGCGGCGGCCAGGCGCGGCGCGCTGGAAATCAGGACCAGGGCGGCCACGCGTTCGGGGAACGCCGCGGCCGCCTCGAGGGCGATCATGCCGCCCATGGACCAGCCCACCAGGACGCACGGGCATTGTTCGCGCTGGAGTTCGCGGCACAGGCCAGCGGCAAAGTCGGACAGTTCGGACGGATTCGACATTGCCAAGCCCCCGAGATCATGAACGGCCAGTGCCCGGACCGTGTACTGACGGGCCAGGCGATCCGCGAGCGGTTGCAGGGCCTCGGCCGTGTGTGCCCAGCCGGAGACGAGCAGCAGGGGCGTCGTCACGCCAGGCCCTCCGTGCGCGCGGCGGCGATGATCCGGTCGGCGGCTTCCTCCAGGTCCGCCGGCGCGTGGGCCAGGCTGATCGAGAAACGGATTCGGGCCGTGCCGGCCGGGACGGTGGGCGGCCGGATCGCGACGGCCAGGATACCCGCCTCCCGCAACCGCTGTGAAAGGGACAAGGCCTTCGCGTTTTCACCCACGCGGAGGGGGACGATCTGGCTGGCCGAGTTCAGCGTATCGAGCCCGGCATCCTGAAGGTGTTTCCGGAACCGTGCCGCCCGCTGGAGCAATTCCCCGCCGAGGCCGGGTTGCTCCGCGATCACGTCGAGCGCACCCAGCGCGGCGCCGATGGCCGACGGCGCGGGAGCGGTGCTGTAGATGAAGGACCGCGCCCGGTTGATCAGCCATTGGCGCATGGCCTCGGAACACGCGACGAATCCTCCATAACCGCCGAGCGCCTTGCTGGTCGTGCCCATGGACAGGTTGACAAATCCCGACAACTGGTGCTCCGAAACCAACCCCGCGCCGCCGGGCCCGAAAATGCCGGTGGCGTGGGCTTCATCCACCAGCAGCATGGCGTCGTGTTTGGCCACGACGGAAGCGATGTCCGGCAGCGGGGCCAGGTCACCGTCCATGCTGAATACGCTCTCCGTCACCACCAACCGCTGCCGGGCCGGGTGCCTGGAAAGGAGGTCATCGAGATGGGCCGGGTTGTTATGACGGAAGCGCAGCAGGCGGGCGCGGCTCAAGACGGCGGCGTCCAGAAGGCTGGCGTGCGCGAGGCGATCGGCCAGGACCAGGTCGCCGGTTCCCGCCACCGCGGAAATCACCCCGGCGTTGGTCAGGTAGCCGCTGCCGAAGACCAGGGCCGCCGGGTAGCCTTTCAAGGCCGCCAGCCTTCGCTCCAGTTCGTCGTGGAGCGGGAGGGTGCCGGTGACGAGCCGGGAGGCGGTGGCCCCGGCGCCGTATTCCTGCAGCGCTTTCGCGGCGGCCTCGATCACGCGGGGATGCCGGGCCAGGTCGAGGTAATCGTTGCTGGAGAAATTCAGCAACGTCCGGCCGTCCGCCTGAATCCTCCCGCCCGTCCCGGAATAGCCGGTCAGGCGGCGTTCCAGATGCGCCGCGCGCAGTTCCTCCAAAGCGCCGGTTATCCAGTTTTCGCCCTGCATGACGGCCAGTTTAAGCGACCGGTGGACAGGATGCGACCCTTATGATAAGCCTGCCCGGGAGGCGCAAGGATGAACTGGCTGGAATACGGGGAAAGGGTGCGGGCGGGCGGCGCCTTGACGCGCGATGAGGCCCTGGCCGTGCTGCGTTCCTCTGACGACGAACTGCTGGGCGTGCTGCAGGCGGCCTTCCTGGTCCGCCGTGCGCACTTCGGCCGCAACGTGAACCTGCATATCCTGCGCAACGCGCAGAGCGGGTCGTGCGGAGAAAACTGCGCCTTCTGCAGTCAGTCCGCCGTTTCCGCCGCCGGGATCGAACGTTATCCGCTTCAATCCGTGGAGGAGATCGTCGCGGGCGCCGTCGAGGCGCAGCGCCTGGGCGCGGTCAAGTATTGCGTCGTGACCAGCGGCCGGGCCCCGGCGGAGGAGACGCTGGAAACATTCTGCGAAGTCGCGCGCCGGGTTCGAAAGCAGACGTCGCTTCATCTTTGCGTCTCGCCCGGATTGCTCACGGAGGCGCAGGCGCAAGCCCTTGCGCGGGCCGGCGTGCATCGCGTGAACCATAACCTGGAGACCTCCCGGCGCTATTTTCCAACCATCTGCGACACCCACACCTACGACGATCGGGTCGCCACGGTTCGAGTCGTGAAAGCGGCGGGCATGGAGGTATGCTGCGGTGGAATCCTCGGCCTTGGAGAGAGCCTGGAAGATCGTGTGGACCTGGCGTTCGCGCTGCGCGCACTGGAGGTGGATTCCATTCCCGTCAATTTTTTCAATCCCCGGCCCGGCACGCCGCTGGCGGAGCGCCCCAAGCTGGGCGCGATGGAGGGATTGCGCGGGCTGGCGCTGTTCCGGCTGGTCAACCCGGCGCGGGACCTCCGCGCCGCGGGCGGGCGCGAGGCGTGCCTGGGCGCCCTCCAACCGCTGGCCATGTTCGCCGCCAATTCCATTTTCAGCAACGGCTATCTGACCACGCCGGGCCAGGGCCGCTCGGCGGACGCGGTGATGCTGGAGGAGGCCGGCTTCCGGCCGGCGCAGTTGGAGATGTAAGCATTTGGTAGGGACGGCTCGCTGAGCCGTCCGCGGCGCGCTCGGCGAGCGCGCCCTACCTCGATGCAGTGGCGCAATCAATCTGCCATGTCTATGGACGTACAGGAAATCACAACCCGCACGGCGCTGGTCCGCTCTCGCATCCCGGGCGTTGAATTCGTGATCAATCCCTACCTCGGGTGCGGCCACGGCTGCCGCTACTGTTACGCCGTGTTCATGACCAAGTATTCCCGCCACCATGTCCGGTCCGCGTGGGGCCAATTCGTGGAAGTCAAAACGAACATCGCCGCCGTGCTTCGCGATGAATTGCGCCGCAAACGGAAGACCGGCACGGCGATGCTTTCCAGCGTATGTGATCCCTACCAGCCGGCCGAGCGCCGGTACAAGCTGACGCGCCGGTGCCTCGAGGCCCTGCGCGATTTCAACTGGGGGATCGAAATCCTGACGCGTTCCCCGCTGGTGCTCCGGGATCTGGATATCCTCAAAACCTTGCCCCGCGTATCGGTGGGCCTGACGATCCCGACCGATGACGATCGCGTGCGCCGCGTGACGGAGCCCGGGGCCCCGCCGATCGGAAGCCGGATCGTGACGTTGCGACGGCTGAAGGAGGCGGGGGTGGCGACCTGGGCGTTCATCGGCCCCATGCTGCCCATGAATCCCGAGCGGCTGGCCGAACTGGTGGCGCCCGTCGCGGACGAAGTGATGATCGATGCGCTGAATTACCGCGGGCAGGTCGCAGGCCTGTTCCGGCAGCAGGGCTGGGCCTATGCGCTGACCAACGAATACGCGCAGCGTACGCGTCGGGTATTGATGGGACGGCTCGGCCGGAAAGCGTCCAGCGTGTAATCACCTCACCCGATGGCGATCATGCGCTCGACGGCGCGCAAGGCGCGCACGCGGATGTCTTCCGGCACCTCGATCACGTACCGGTTCAGCTTCAGGGAGTTCAGCGTGTCTTCCAGCGTGATCTCGTTCATGTGCGGGCAGCGGAGGCTGCAGATGCGGACCATTTCCTTGCCCGGATTTTCCGCGGCGATGTTGTCGCCCATGCTGCATTCCGTGAGCAGCAGGTATCGCTTCGCCGACGATTGCTGGACATAGCGGACCATGGCCATCGTGCTGCCGGCAAAATCGGCGGCCTTGACCACGGCCGGTTTGCATTCGGGATGGGCGAGGACCACGACGTCGGGAAACTGGCGCCGGGCATTCTTTACGTCTTCCACGGTGAATCGGACATGCACCTCGCACGAGCCGGTCCAGCCGATCATCTGGTAATCCAGGTTTTCAGGGGCCCCGGCTTTTCTCCGGCTTTTCCGCGTCGGGAAGATGATGCGCCGGCCCGTCTCTCGCGCGACGTTCCTTGCCAGGAATTCGTCCGGCAGGAAAATCACGCGGTCGCTGTGGAGCGATTCGACCACGGCGGCCGCGTTGCCGGAGGTGCAGCAGATGTCGGACTCGGCCTTCACGTCGGCGTACGTGTTCACGTACGTGACCACCGGCACGCCGGGGAACTCGAGGCGGAGCCGGCGGACGTCTTCCGCCGTGATGCTTTCGGCCAGCGAGCAGCCGGCGCGTTCGGCGGGCAGCAGGACGGTCCGGCCGGGATTGAGGATCTTGGCCGTCTCGGCCATGAAGCGGACGCCGCAGAAGACGATCACGTCCTTGTCCGTCTGCGCGGCCCTGCGGCTCAACTCGAGCGAATCGCCCGTGAAATCGGGGATGGAATGGTAGAGGGCGGGTTCCATGTAGTTGTGCGCCAGGATGACGGCGTTGCGCTCCTGCTTCAGCCGCAGGATCTGGTCGGCGATGCCCGCCTTGTAGCGCAGTTCCACGTCGGGCACGACGTGGCCGAGGCGCGCCTTCATTATCTCGTACATTTCAACCGCGGACATAAATCACCTTTCACGGCAAGGTAGGCTGCTTTCGGGATGATTTCAACCGCAAGATAGGCGCGGGTTTTGATTGCGCGGGCACTCCGGGCAGGATATGAAGAAAAAAGGCAGGTACTTCGTGAACGACGAAAATCCCAGCGAATCGCTGCCGCCTTCGCCAGAAATCCCGGAACCTGTGAACCGACCTATGCGGTCCGTCCGCCGGGAACACGCCGCCTGCGACGCGTTGCGCACTTTTTTGCGGGACCTGCATGAGAGTCGATTCGGCCGTGTGCTGCCCCGCCAGGAAGAAGCCGAGTTGGTGTTGAAGTTGAAGGCCCGGCCCGGCGAAGACTGGGCGCTGTCCTTCCATCCCTCGCTGGGTGAACAGTTGACGGCGCAACTCGACGACTGGCAGGCCGGCCGGAATGTGTACCGGGAAGGCCGGGCCTACTGCTTCCGCTGCGACACCTCGGAATGCGAACACGCCCGGCCGGCTTCCCCCCTGGAGGTCTTCAAGGAATATGCCCCCAACGGCATGCCGGAATGGCATGAGCTGGCCCAGGCCTTGCTCGCCGCCGGGGACGACCGCGTGGACCGGCTCTACCGGGAGGGGGGGGGTATCGTCGCCATGTTTCAGCCCGGCCGCCTGCTCCGCAGCCGGCAGCTTTCCTCCTTCGGGCGGTCGTCGCGGACGTACGCCATCCTGGCCCAGGTCGCGGCCGGTTTTTTCCAGATGGCGCGGGGCGCGACCGGCGAGACGGCCCCCCGCCTGGCGGTTTCCTTCCAGGCCGTCGAGGGACGTGGGGCGCAAGGGGAACTGCTGTTGCGCCTGAACCTGGTGGCCGGCACCGACCCGGTCGAGTTGCGCGAGCAACTGGCCTCGGGCTGGCAGCCCGCCCTGTACCGTGCCTGGAAAACGGCGGCCCAGGAAATCGAGCGCTTGGAACGGCTGGCCCGGGAGGCCGCGCAGGGCGGGACGGCCGAGTCCATGAGCGAGATCCTGCGCCGCGTGCCTGGAGTGATGCGCCGACTGGCGGAGTCGTTGGAGCGGGGTGGCCGGCAGGAGGCGCGCCGCACGCATCACGTCGAAAGGCGACGGCAGGAGCAGCGTCCCGTCCACAAGGCCCTGGAAGACGTCCGCGCGGTGGCGGCCGGCATGGCCTTCGAAGACGAAAAAGCGGGCACCACGGTCGCCTGCGGGCCGCAATCCAGGGCGCACGCGTTCAACAGGGATGGTCGTCACGTCACGAGCTTTGTGCTCCGGCCGCAGGCGATTGACTTGCGGTTGCGCACGCGCCGATGGCGTGTTCTGACCCCGGAGGAAGTGGCCGAGTTCAAACGGCGCGTTGAGCAGTACGTCCCCGATCAGAAGGACATCGCGCCGCCGCTCTCCTGATAGAGCTCGCCCAGGCGCAGATGGCCGTTGCGCTTGCTTAACCCCTTCTCGAAGATCAGCACGACGTACATCGAGTCTGCGAGGGCGCGGTGAAGCACCCCCGTGTCCACTTCCGTATAGTGCGCGACTTCGGAGAGCGTGTAGGAGCGCGCGTCGGGGAACCATTTCCGGAAGAGAGGCAGGCTATCCACCACCAGGTTGTTCAGCATCGGCAGTTCCGCCCGCCGGATTTCCTCGGCCATAAAAGACACATCGAACCGGGCGTTGTGGGCCATGAGTACGCTGCCCTGGGCGAATTCCGCAAATTCAGGATAAACCTTTTTGAAGGACGGCTTATCCTGGACATCCTCGTTGGTGATCCCATGCACTTCGGTGGCCCAGTACGGGATTCGGCGGCCCGGGTGAATGATCCAGCTTTTCTCGGCAAGTACCTGGCCGTTCCTGAACTTGACCGCCCCGATTTCCACGATCCGGTCCCCGCTGGGACTGAAACCCGTGGTTTCCGTGTCAAAGGCCACGAAGGTGACATTGGCCACCAGCGTGTTGCGATGAGGCATCTTCTCGAATTGCAGGCTGGGCGGCACCCGTTTTGAGTCGGCCGCCGGCGCGTCAAGGAAAAGAAGGGTGGCCGTTGTCAAGAGGGTGGCAAAGGACACCAGTACGAGCGTGCGTCGCCTTTGGCGAACAACACCGCTATTTTTCAGCAAGTACATGGATTAACCTTTGTTATGATTGGAACGAATTCCTATCATTGGTGATAACGTTACCATCGTTCATGGAAGCAGTCAAGCGTAATACAAACATATATTACTTGACAAGATATCCGCGTATTGAGCCGAGGGGGCGCGGGCATAGGAAACAGAGACACAAGGAAACCAAAGATCAGAAGTGGTTGTGGTGTTATTCAGCTCTTTCATCCGGAATCGGCGGCCCAAAAGCCTCTTTTGATTGTCAGGTCGGCTTTATCCCCTATAATCCGCGCGGTGTTTGGTGGAGGGGACAGATCAGGTCGTTTTCCGCCATAGGCGGATCCGCCTTCGGCGGAAGGCTGTAGGTTGTTAGGCTGTAGGAATAATGATGCGTGACCACACGAAATGTATGGCATCTATCTCGCTTCTGGCGGGCTTTGATCCGGCTGCCGACTATTTAAAGACTCGATCAATGCACAACGATAAGCAGCCTACAGCCTACTAGCCTACAGCCTTTCCACCCTAATAATGAGCATCCAGTGGGCTTACGTTTTTACAATACCTTGACACGGAAAGTGGATCCTTTCGAGCCGCTGGAGCCGGGGCATGTGCGGCTCTATACGTGCGGGCCGACGGTTTATAATGCCGCGCATATCGGCAATTTCCGCGCCTACGTGTTCGAGGATTTGTTGCGGCGGTACCTGAAATTCAAAGGATTTCGGGTCACCCAGGTCATGAACCTTACCGACGTGGACGACAAGACCATCAAGGGGGCCCGGGAAGCGGGCCTTTCGCTCAACGACTTCACCCGGCAGTTCAAGGACATGTTCTTTGAGGACGTAAAAACGCTCAATGTCGAGCCGGCCGAACACTACCCGGCCGCCACCGACCATATCCCCGAGATGATCGGGCTCCTCGAGCAGTTGATGAAAAAGGGGTTTGCCTATCGTTCGGAAGACGGTTCGATTTATTTCAGCATCAAGAAATTCCCCGCCTACGGCCGGTTGGCGCACCTGGATCTTTCCGGCCTGAAAGCCGGCGCTCGGGTGGCCCAGGATGAATACGAGAAGGAAAACGCGGCCGACTTTGCCCTGTGGAAGGCGTGGGACGAGAAGGATGGCGAGGTGGGCTGGGAGGCGCCCTGGGGCCGCGGCCGGCCGGGTTGGCATATCGAGTGCTCGGCCATGAGCATGAAATACCTCGGCGAGAGCTTCGATATCCATACCGGCGGGGTGGACAACATTTTCCCGCATCACGAGGACGAGATCGCCCAGAGCGAGGCCGCGACCGGCAAGCCGTTTGTGCGCTTCTGGCTGCACTGCGCCCACCTGATCGTGGATGGGCGCAAGATGTCCAAGTCGCTGGGCAATTTTTACACGCTCCGGGACCTGCTCGGCCGCGGCTACTCGGGGCGGGAAATCCGATACGAGCTCATGGCCACGCATTACCGGCAGTGGCTCAACTTCACGTTCGATTCGCTGCAGGCCGCCCGCGCGGCGCTCGACCGGCTGGACGAGTTCCGCCGCCGCCTGGACCTTGCGTCGGCGGGGTCGGTCGCCGGCCGAATGCCGTCCTGGGTGGAAGTGGCCCGCGCCGGCTTTGTCGCGGCGATGGACGACGACCTGAACATTTCCGGGGCGCTCGGCGCGCTGTTCGATATGGTCCACGCCGGCAACAAGGCGATGGATGCCGGGGAGACGGACGGCGCAGCGGCCCGCGCGGCGCTGGACGCGTTCGCGGACATGGACCGAGTGCTGGGGCTTCTACAGAGCGCGCAGGGGACAGCCGACGCAGCAATCCAAGGGCTCGTGGCGCGGCGCCAGCAGGCGCGCGCGGAGAAAAACTGGCCGGAGGCGGACCGCCTGCGCAAGGAACTACTGGCCCTGGGCTGGACGGTGAAGGATACTCCGCGGGGGCCGCAACTTAAAAAAGCTTGAGAGTCCAAAGTCCCAAGTCCAAGGTCCAAAGTTGCACATCCAGTAACCAGGAACCACGAACGAAGAACCAAGAACTTTCTCCTCATGCGCGGTAAATTTATCACATTTGAAGGGCCCGAAGGCAGCGGCAAGACCACGCAAGCGCGACGCCTGTTGGCGAGGCTGGAGAAGGATGGGTACTCCGTGCTCTACGCCCGGGAGCCCGGCGGTACGCCGACCGGCGAAGCGATTCGGGAAATCCTGCAATACGACAAGGCCGGCGAACCCATCTGCCGGGAAACCGAAGTGCTCCTGTTCGCCGCCAGCCGCGCCCAACTGGTACGCCACGTCATTCTGCCCGCGCTGGAAAGCGGTCGGCAGGTGGTATGCGATCGCTTCGCGGATTCCACGACGGCCTACCAGGGTTTCGGACGCAACTTCCCCGTCGAGCAGATGCTGGCGATCAACGAATTTGCCATCAACGACGCAAACCCCGATTTAACTTTGCTGCTGGACGTCGAGGTTTCGTTGGGATTCGAGCGCCTGACCCGGCGGCACGCGGCCACGGCCAGCACTTGGGACCGCATCGAACGCGAGGAACGCGCCTTCCACGAACAGGTCCGGCGGGGCTATCTTGAACTGGCGCGGCGCTGGCCCGAGCGCTTCCGGGTGGTGGACGCCGGCCGGGACATGGACGTCGTGGAGCAGGAGATCTGGGGGCATGTCCGCCGTTTACTCGGCTGATCGTTTTTCGGAGTTGTTCGAGAGCCTCCGCCAGGGCCACGCGGCGGGCCGCCTGGCGCACGCCTACCTCGTGATCGGCGCCCCGCGGGGCAATGCCCTGGCCCTCTCCGAGGCCCTGCTCCAATTGCTCTTCTGCACCGGCGACCCGCGGCCCTGCGGCGAATGCGCCGAGTGCCGGCGCGTGCGCGAACATGTCCATCCGGACATCCTCTGGATCGAGCCCGAGAGCAAGAGCCGCCGGATCAAGATCGATCGGATCCGCGACGATCTGATTCCGCGCCTGGCCCAGAGTTCGTACGGGGGAGGCTGGAAGGCGGGGGTGCTCGTTCAGGCCGATCGCCTGACGGAGGACGCCGCCAACGCGTTCCTGAAGATGCTGGAGGAGCCGCCGGGCTCCAGCCTGATTCTGCTTCTGACGGACACGCCGCAGAATCTGTTGCCGACGATCGTTTCCCGCTGTCATCGCCTCCTTCTCGCGGCGGAAGAGCCCGGCCGGGCGGAGCCCTGGCGCGCGCCGCTCATGGAAGTGCTGCGGAAGGACTTGGCGGCGGACTCGCTGGAGGCCCTGGCGCAGGCGAGTCGGATGAAGGCCATCCTGGACACTATCCGCAAGGCGGCAGAGAAAGAGCAAGAGCAGGAGCAAGAGGATGAACGAGGGCCCGAGGTCGTCAAGGATGTGTTTGAAGCCCGGGTCAAGACCCGGGTGCTGGAAGCCCGGGCGGGCATCGTGCGGTGCCTGATGGAATGGCGCCGGGATGTCCTGCTGACGGTCCTGGGGATGGGTCCGGAGGAGCTTCATTATCCCGACGAGGGGGAGTTCATCCGGCGCCAGGCGGCGGGCTTGGAGTACGGGCGGGCGCTCCGGCGCTTCCAGGCCGTGGAAATCCTGCACCGGCAACTGGAGCGCAATGTCCCCGACGAGCTGGCGTTTGAGAACGCCTGGCTGGTGGATTGATGCGGGCGATAGAAGGTTTGAGCGGTGGCCGTCGCGCTCCGTCGCGACGGCAAGATGGTTGCTCATGAAGGGCTCGCGGCCTGCCTTGAGCGGAGTCGAAAGGCCTCGCGAGCCGCGGACGGCGAGGCCGCCGTGGCTTTGGATTGGCACTTCGTATGGACACCCAGCCCCCGGGACTGGTAAGGTGGTCAGGACAAAAGGTGCAGCAGGGAGGCGGGCAAGCGCGGAGGAATGAACGCATGGACATTTTGACCATAAAACAAATAGTGGCGTTGATGAAGGACAACGACCTGGCCGAGTTCGAGGTGGAAGAGAAGGGCCTCCGGCTCTCCATCAAACGGTCGGCGGCCGGGGAACCCCGCGTGGCGATCAGCGCCGTGCCGGCGGCCCTGGCCCCGGTCGCGGGGGCGGCCTCGGGGACGGCCCCTGGAGTCGCCCCGGCCCCGGTGCCCGCGGCCGCGCCCGCCGAGAACGCGGAAGAGGCCAAGTGCGTGTCCGTCAAGTCGCCCATCGTCGGGACCTTTTACCGGGCGACCTCGCCCGACGCGGAACCGTTCGCGACGGTGGGACAACAGGTGGAAGCCGAGACCGTGGTCTGCGTCATCGAGGCCATGAAGGTGATGAACGAAATCAAGGCCGAGACGCGGGGGGTGGTGAAGAAGATCCTGGTGGATAACGCCACCGCCGTGCAGTACGGCCAGACGCTGATGCTGATCGAGCCGGCCTAGCGGCGGGACCTTGTTCATCCACGGAACGGAAACCGGTCATGTTTGAGCGTATACTGATAGCCAATCGCGGAGAGATCGCGCTGCGGATCATCCGCGCCTGCCGGGAAATGGGCATCAAGACAGTGGCCGTACATTCCGAAGCGGACGAGTCGTCCATGCACGTGCAGATGGCAGACGAGTCCATCTGCATCGGGCCCGCGCCCGCGCGCGACAGCTATCTGAAGATCGCCAACATCATCAGCGCCGCCGAGGTGGCCGACGTGGACGCGATCCATCCCGGCTACGGTTTTCTCGCCGAGAACGCGCACTTCGCGGAGATCTGCGAGAACTGCAAGATCACCTTCATCGGGCCGACCGCGGAAAACATCCGCCGGATGGGCGACAAGGCCAAGGCGCGCGAGACGATGAAGAAGGCCGGCGTCCCGGTGACGCCGGGCAGCGACGGCGTGGTCCAGAACAAGGAAGAAGCCCTCAAGATCGCCCGGGGGATCGGCTACCCGGTGCTCATCAAGGCCGTGGCCGGGGGCGGGGGCAAGGGGATGCGCATTGCGCGCAACGATGTCAGCCTGGCGCAGAGCTTCATGACGGCGGCCTCGGAGGCCGAGCGCGCCTTCGGCAACGCCGCGGTGTACCTCGAGAAGTACGTCGAGAAAGCGCGCCACATCGAGGTCCAGATCATCGGCGACCTGTTCGGCAATATCCTGCACCTGGGCGAACGCGATTGCAGCCTCCAGCGACGTCACCAGAAACTGCTGGAGGAGTCGCCCAGCCCGGCCATCACCCCGGATATCCGCCGGAAGTTGACCCGCGCCGCCGTGCGCGGGGCCGAGGCGGTCAAGTATCGCAACGCGGGCACGATCGAATTCCTGTTCGACGTCGAGGCCAACCAGTTCTACTTCATGGAGATGAATACCCGCATTCAGGTGGAGCACCCCGTTACCGAGGAAGTGACCGGCGTGGACCTGATCAAGGAGCAGATCAGCGTGGCGGCGGGCAACCGGCTTTCCGTCCGCGAGAAGGACCTGCGCTTCCGGGGCCATGCCATCGAGGCGCGGATCAACGCCGAAAATCCGTACAAGAACTTCACCCCCTCCCCGGGGCGCATCAGCTTCGTCTCCATGCCGGGCGGGCCGGGCGTCCGCGTGGACTCGCACGTGTACGCCGGCTACGAAATCAACCCGCACTACGATTCCATGATCGCCAAGATCATCGTCCACGGGCGCACGCGCCAGGAGGCGATCGCCAAGATGTCGCGCGCCCTGAGCGAGTTCGTCATCGAGGGGGTTTCGACCACGGTGCCGTTGTGCCAGGCCGTGCTGGGCGACGCGCGCTTCGCGCGGGGAGAATACAACACCGCCTTCCTGGAAAGCTTCATGCAGGAGGTCTTTCTCATCACGCCGTGAGACGAAGACCGTTGGAGGCCGACGCCATGACCGAACAGATGCCGACCGCAGAAAATACAACGATGGACCCGCGCCACCCGCTCCAGGCCGCTGGCGCCGCGGGGCCCTCCGAGGACAACGCGGAGGAGGAGCTCGATCAGGGCGAGATCAAGATCCATCAGCACGTGATCGCCACCATCGCGCGCCTGGCCGCGCTGAAGGTGCCGGGCGTGGCCGCGTTGAGCGCGTCCTTCGCGCAGGGCCTGGCCCGGTTCTTCGGGAAGAAGACGGACGACACGGGCATCCGCGTCCTCCTGCAGGATGCCGGCGTCGTCATTGACCTCTACGTGGTCGTGAATTTCGGCGCGCGGATCCCGCAGGTCGCCTGGCAGGTTCAGAGCGAGGTGCGCCAGGCGGTCGAACAGATGACGGGGAAGAACGTCAAGGCCGTCAACGTCGTGGTCCAGTCGTTGCAGTTTGAATCCGATAAGAATCCGGCTCATGAGGAAGGAAGGGCTCCATGAAAACCCTGCGCGTACTGTCCGGTCTCCTGTTGTTCCTGGTGCTGGTCGCCCTGGCGGGCGGCATGATCTACCTGGCGCTTTCCGCCGACGCTTGGCACCAGGCCTTGGATGCGTTGAGCGGCGAGCGGTTGATCGCGCTCGGCGCGGGCGTGGCGCTCTTGTGTCTGGTCCTTCTCTACGGGATGGCCGGGATCAAGCCCCGCCGGTTCGCCGAGCCGTTCATTACGTTCGAGAACGAAGGCGGCGCGGTCAGCGTGAGCACCCGGGCCATCGGCGAGGTAGTTTCGCGCGTCGGCGATGAATTTGCCGCCGTCCTCGGCCTGGAGAGCGCCATCCGTCCCGCTGGCGGCAGCATCGAGGTGGGGCTCGATGTGAAGGTCCGCGGCGGGACCCAGATCCCCGAGTTGTGCCGCATGCTGCAGGACCGCGTCCGGGACACCATCCGCGAAAACCTGGGCCTTTCGGAGATCCGCGGAGTCAAAGTAACCGTCCGCGAGATCGTGTCGCCGGCGCGGGAGCGCCGGAAGCCGGAGGAAGGCGCCGCCTAGGCGCCGGGGATCTCTTATGAATTGGAACCGCATGGCGGAGGAGATGCTGGCCGTGGCCGACGAGGTGATCGGCACCCTGCAGGCGCCCATCGAGGAAGTGGCGGCGGAGATGGCCCGCCGCCTGCGCGGCGGCGCCAAGATCCTGGTCTGCGGCAACGGCGGCAGCGCCGCCGATGCCCAGCATCTGGCCGGGGAACTGGTCAACCGCTTCCTGAAGGAGCGTCGGCCCTATGCGGCGCTGGCGCTCTCCACCGACACCTCCGTGCTGACCTCGATCGGCAACGATTATGGGTTTGCCCAGGTTTTCGAGAAGCAGGTCCACGCGCTCGGGCGGGAAGGGGATGTCCTTATCGCGATATCCACGAGCGGCAACGCCGAGAACGTCTGCCGCGCCGTGCAGGCCGCGAAGGAACTCGGCTTGCTGACGGTCGCCGTGACCGGTGGATCGGGCGGCCGGCTGCTTCCGCTGGTGGATCGCTCGCTCTGCGTGACCTCGACGGCCAGCACCCCGCGCATCCAGGAAGGCCACCAGTTCATCATCCACGCCCTGTGCGAGCGCGTCGAAGAGTTGATGGAAAGCTGAACCACGGCCCGCCCGGGCCTTCGGGAGATCACCGCGCCATGAGCGAAAAAGAAACCGTCAGACTGGTCGTCGTCGGCTCCACGGCCATAGACAATATCGAAACGCCGTGGGCGAAGCGGAAGAACCTGCTCGGCGGGTCGGCCAGTTATGCCTGTGCCGCCTCCTCCTTTTTCACCTCTGTGGGAATGGTCGGCGTGGTCGGCGAAGATTTTCCTCCCGAGTACATGGAGTTATACCGGCGCTTCGGGATCAACCTGGAGGGCCTCCAAATCAAGCCGGGCCGAACCTTCCGTTGGGCCGGCGCCTACGAAGAGAACATGGATGAGCGCCGGACCCTGCTCACGGAGCTGAACGTTTTCGCCACATTCCGGCCCGAGCTGCCGCCTGCTTACCAGGTCGCGCCGTTTCTTTTCCTCGGCAATATTTCCCCGGAGCTCCAGGCGCATGTCCTCGACCAGGTCCGGCGGCCGCGTTTCATCATCGTGGATACCATGGACTTATGGATCACCACGGCGGTCGAGGCGCTGCGCGCGGTCATCGGCCGCGTGGACCTGCTGACGCTCAACGAATCCGAGGCGCGGCATTTGAGCGGCAAGCATTCGCTGATCAAGGCTTCCCGCCGCCTGCTTGAACTGGGTCCCAAATACGTCCTGATCAAGAAGGGTGAACACGGCAGCGTGCTGTTCTCACGGAACGGCATGTTCCTGATGCCGGCCTTTCCCCTGGAGGACGTCCTGGATCCCACCGGCGCGGGCGATGCCTTTGCGGGCGGATTCGTCGGGGCCCTGGCGGTCGGCGGACGCGTCAACGAGGCCGCGATCCGCAAGGCGATGCTTTACGGCAGCGTCGTGGCCTCCTTCGGGGTCGAGGCCTTCAGCCTGGAGCGGTTGAGCAGTCTTACGCGCGAGGACATCGAAGGACGCGCCGCGCTTTTCCGGAACATGTGCCAGGTGCGGTAGGACTCGCCGTCCGCCGACGGGGCGGCGGAGCTACAACTACACGCCCCGCGCTTCATGGCCGATGAGCTGCAGGAACTCGTTGCGCGTGGCGATGGAGTCGTGGAAGCTGCCGAGCATGGCCGAGGTGACCATGCACGAGTTCTGTTTCTCCACTCCACGCATCATCATGCAGAGATGCCGCGCCTCGATGACCACGCCGACGCCTTCGGGAGCCAGCGCGTCCATCATCACCCGCGCAATCTGGTTGGTCAGCCGTTCCTGGAGTTGCAGCCGGCGCGCGAATATGTCCGCGAGGCGAGCCAGCTTGCTCACGCCGAAGACCTTGCCCTTGGGAATGTAGCCGATGTGACAGCGCCCGAAAAAAGGGAGCAGGTGGTGCTCGCACAGGCTGTAGATCTCGATGTCCTTGACGATGACCATGTGGTTGGCCTCAACCTCGAAGATGGCCGACTGGACGACTTCCTGCACGTCCTGGTGGTATCCGCGGGTCAGGAACGCCCAGGATTCCGCGACGCGCTCCGGCGTGTTGCGCAGCCCCTCGCGCCCGGGATTTTCTCCGATCTCGACCAGTAACTGTCGTGTGAGCTCTTCCATCGCCGTTTTGTTCATCGTGACCTCTCGATAAGGGGGCCCGCTTTCCCTGATACGCGTACCATAACCCGCGCCCGTTTTCCCGGTAAAAAAAGTCGAAAAGCCTGACGACCGCGGGTACATTGTCAACCAACAGGCAGACATGAGCGGTCCCATAGTCACTTTACTGACCGATTTCGGAACGCGCGACGGTTATGTCGCCGCGATGAAAGGGGTGCTGTTGAACCGGGCGCCCCGGGCCACGCTCGTGGACGCGGCCCACGACATCCCCCCCCATGACGTGGCCTCGGCGGCGTGGACGCTCGGTCAGTACTGGCGGTTGTTTCCGCCCGGCACGATTCACGTGGCCGTGGTGGACCCCGACGTGGGCACCGCGCGCGCCATTCTTCTGGTTCAGGCCGACAGCCATGTCTTCCTGGCCCCGGACAACGGTCTGCTGACCTGGGTGCTCCGGCAGGCGCGCCACGTGGTCCTGAAGCGACTCAAGGAAAGCGTCCGACGGGAGGAACTGTCCGCCACTTTTCACGGCCGCGACATCTTCGCCTATGCCGCGGGCCTGCTGGCCGCCGGGCGTGCCTCCATGGATGACCTGGCCGAGGACATCCGGGAGCTGGTGTTGCCGCCGTGGGCGGCGGTGGAGCGGACCGGGGAAGGGTTGCGGGGGATGATCGTGCACGTGGATCGGTTCGGGAATTTGATTACCAATATTCAGCATCACCAGGCGCTGGAATCCGTGGGGGCCGCCTTCACGGTCGCCGCGGGCCGTTTCGCGGGCATCCCGGCGCGCCGGACCTATGCCGAGGCGAAGCCCGGCGAGTTGATCGCGCTCTTCGGATCCTCCGAAACTCTGGAGCTGGCCATCCGCGACGGCTCCGCGGCGGAGCGAACCGGCTTGGCGCGCGGGGAGGCCGTGATCCTGCAGCCGTCGTTGCACCTGGAGAGCTAACCCCACCTCCGAATATCTGTAGCCGGGATCGGTGATCCCGGCCCCGCGACCATCCGCCTTCGTCGCAGACTACGGCGGACAAGCCGGTCGCGGCTACAGGGGAGATCGGTAATCCCGGCCTCTGCGACCATCCGCCTTCGTCGCAGACGGCGGCGGACAAGCCGGTCGCGGCTGCAGGCGGAACCTTCTCGTGTCTTGCCAGTCGGACTTGCCGCTTGCTATGGTGTCGAAGTCTTATCCGTTGAAGATGGGAAAAATGTAAGGGGGTTTCTCATGCCGCGCCGCAGGAAACAATTGACAAGCTATGCCGAGTGGAAGGCCCTGCAGGCGCACCACCGGCTGGTAAGCGGGATTCATCTGCGGCAGCTTTTCGCCGAAGAGCCGGACCGGGCTTCGCGTTTCTCCTTGGAGGCTGGGGAGTTATACCTGGACTATTCAAAGAATCGTATCACGGCGGAAACGCTTCAACTTCTGCTGGCGCTGGCCGATGCGGTCAACCTGCGCGGGGCGATCGCGGACATGTTCGCCGGCCGCAAAATCAACGAGACCGAAGGGCGGGCGGCACTGCACATCGCCCTGCGCAACCGCTCCAACACCCCGATCCGCGTGGACGGCGAGGACGTGATGCCCAAGGTCAACGCCGTGCTCGATCGCATGGCGGATTTTGCCCGCCGGGTCCGCTCGGGCGAGTGGACCGGTCATACGGGCCGGCGCCTCCGGAACGTGGTCAACATCGGGATCGGCGGCTCGGACCTGGGACCGGTCATGGCGGCGGAGGCACTCAAGCCGTTCAGCGACCGCGCCCTGACGGTGCGGTTCGTCTCGAACGTGGACGGCACGCACATCGCGGAGGCCACGCGTGACCTCGACGCGGCCGAGACGCTGTTCATCGTGTCCTCGAAGACCTTCACGACGCAGGAGACCATGACCAACGCGCAGAGCGCGCGGGCGTGGTTGCTCAAGGCGCTGGGCGAGCCGGCGTCCGTGGCGCGGCATTTCGTCGCGGTATCCACGAACGCCGCGAAGGTGTCGGAATTCGGCATGGATCCGGCGAACATGTTCGAGTTCTGGGACTGGGTGGGCGGCCGTTACTCGCTGCCCTCGGCCATCGGGCTCTCGCTGATGGTCGCGGTGGGGCCGGAGCGGTTCTTCGAACTGCTGGACGGCTACCACGCGATGGACCGTCATTTCGCCGAGGCGCCCTTCGAGCGCAACATGCCGGTGCTGCTGGCGCTGCTGGGCCTCTGGTACAATAACTTCTTCGGCGCGGAGACCGTGGCCATCCTGCCCTACGATCAGTACCTGGCACGCTTGCCGGCCTACCTGCAGCAGGCGGACATGGAGAGCAGCGGGAAATCCGTGTCCCGGCGCGGTAAACGCGTGCGCTACCAGACCGGGCCCATCGTCTGGGGCGAACCCGGGACCAACGGCCAACATGCCTTTTACCAACTTCTCCACCAGGGCACGAAGCTGGTCCCGTGCGATTTCATCGGGTTCTGCCGTTCGCAGAATCCCCTGGGCGACCACCACGCCAAGCTCATGGCCAATTTCCTCGCCCAGACCGAGGCGCTGGCGTTCGGCAAGACGGAGGAGGAAGTGGCCGCGGAAGGCGTGCCGGCGAAGCTCGTTCCGCATAAGACGTTCGAGGGGAACCGGCCGACCAACACGATCCTGGCCCCGGCCCTCACGCCGCGCGTCCTGGGCCAGCTCCTGGCGCTCTATGAGCACAAGATTTTCACGCAGGGCGTGATCTGGGACATTGACTCCTTCGACCAGTGGGGCGTCGAACTGGGCAAGGTCCTCGCCCATCGGATCCTGCCGGAACTGGAAAGCGGGGCGGACCCGGATCTCCGCCATGACGGCTCCACGAACTCGTTGATCCGTCGCTTCAGGGTCAGCCGGGGATGACGATCGAAATAAGCGACACCCGGCCCGCGTAACTCAAGTCCTCATGGCATCCAGCGACCAGAAAAGTGGCGGGCCTGAAAAGACGGAAGCCTATCGCTATCGTCTCCCTCTGGGCGAAGGGCTGGCGCACTACCGGATTCTGCGTCCGCTGGGCGTGGGGGCCCTGGGCGAGGTCTACCTGGCGGAGGATGTCGAGACCCGGAAGCGCTGCGCGCTGCGCGTGTTGCCGGACGAAATCACTGCGAATCCGGGCGCCGCGGATATCCTCCGGGAAGCCGTGCGCGCCAGCGAGAAGTTGAGCCATCCCCACATCCGCGGCCTGCAGGAGACCGGGACCGATCACGGACTGTTGTACCTGGCCATGGATTACATCGAGGGTCCGCGCGGCGAGTCGCGCGCGCTCCGGGATGAAATCAGGGAATCCGGCGGCCGCATCCGGGACGAACGAAAGGTCCGGCATATCGTAATGCAGATCTGCGAGGCGCTGGAAAAGGCCCACGCGGAAGGTGTCGTCCATGGGTACCTGCATCCTTCGGATATCCTGATCGGTTCGCTCGATGCGCAGCGCACCGTGCATCGGCGTCTCGGGGGAGGGTCGGGCCGCGGCAATGAGCTGGACCAGCTTGATCTGCAGGTGTCCGAATTCGGCATGATGCCGCTGCGGGAATGGCTAAAGGCGGGACTGCAGAGCGACGCCTACACGAGCCCGGAAGAGAGGGCCGGAGAAATCACGCCGCAGACCGATCTCTACGCCCTCGGGGTGATTCTGTACCAGATGCTCACGGGCGGGCGGCCCGGGGCGACGTATGTCCCCCCGTCCCGCTACGGGGTCAGCAAGGTCTGGGACCCCATTTTGGAGCGATGCCTGCAGCCCGATCCCAAGGACCGTTATGAGAGCGCAGTGGAGCTCCAGCGCGACGTACAGAAGGCGGTCAGCCATCGGGCGTTGCGCAACGTCCTGGTGGCCCTCACGTTGCTGGTGCTGGGTAGCGTGGCGGCGTGGCAGGGCTACCGGGTATGGCTGAAAGTCCAGGCGGCGATCGAACGGCGCGCCGAGGAGCGCCGGCTGGCGGCGGAACGGCAGGCCGAGGCCGAGTCGCTGATCCGGCAGGCCCGCGACGCCTTCCAATTGCGAAAAATACCGGAGGCGGATGTGCTGGTGCGGCGGGCGCTGGACCTGGTCCCCGGCCAACCGGAGGCCCTGGCGCTGCAGAAGGAGATCGAAAAAGCCGGCGACATGGCCCAGGCCGAGGTGGCGAGGATCGACGGATTGAAGAAGCTGGAAAAATTCCGTGGCGAAGCCGTTGAACCCGACCAGAAGAAAGCCCTCAAAAACGCGGAGGCGCTTTTTGCGCGCGCCGAACAGTTCTTGGCGGTCCCGGATTACGCCGCGGCCAAGGAGGCTTTCCGCGAGGCCACGGCCGAGTGCGATCGTGGCTTGAAGCTGGGGGAGGAACGCCGCGCGGCCTTGCGGAACAAACAGCGGGCGGAGCAGGCGCGGTGGAACGCGAAGCGGCACAGTGCCGAGCAAGATGCCCCCGATTTGTGGGCGAACGCCGAGGACCGATTCAGGGCGGCGGCCGGGACGATGGAGGACGGCCTTTACGCCGCCGCGTCCAAGGACTGGCAAGGGTCCATTCCGATGTACGGGCAGGCCGAGCAGGTGGGGCTGGCCGCGATGCGCGTCCGCGCCGAGGAGGCCAGGTCGGTGCGGGCACAGGAGGAAGACCGTCAGACGCGGCGGCGCTGGCCGAGCCTGCCGGACGGCTACCGCGTGATCGGGCAGGAGACGGATGCCGCCAGCGGCCTGCCCCGGATCATCGAGCATAAGAAGACCGCTTACCGCCTGATGCTGATCCCGGCCGGGTCTTTCCCGATGGGCAGTCCGCCCGGGGTGGGCGGGGAGGGTGAACATCCTGCCCGTCGCATCGAGCTGGGCACCTACTGGATCGGCGAGTCGGAAGTGACCGTCGAGCAGTACACGGAATTCCTTATTGAAAACGGCAACCAGACGGAGGCCGGTGTGACCTGGGTGAACATGGGGCCGGCCGTCAAGCTGGGCATGGTGGAGGGCCAGTTCATGCCGGACCCTGGCTTCGAAGACCATCCGGTCGTGGAAGTATCCTGGTACGGTGCTCGCGCGTTCGCGGAATGGATCGGCGGCGATCTGCCGACCGAGGCACAGTGGGAGAAGGCGGTCAAGGGCGGCCGGGATCCCCGTTGGCCCTGGGGTGACCGCTGGGATTGGACCCAGGCCAATACCGCCGAGCGGCTCGCCGGGAGAACCGACTTCAAGAATTACGCGGAATGGCTGTCTTGGTGGGAGCCCTATCAGCGGATCTTCCTGGCCAAGAAAAAAGACGCCTACAAGGAAACGACCCGGCCGGTGCGCAGTTACGCCCCTAACGGGTATGGGCTGTACGACATGGCGGGCAATGTGCTCGAGTGGTGCCTGGATTACTACGTGCCGGACGCCTATCGCAGGTTGAAGGACGGGCAAAAAGATCCGTCGCCGGTGCGCGAGGGATCGCAGGAGACGGTCATTTACTGGCGCGGCGGGGAACGGGTCGAGGAAACGTCCGAGTGCCGGGTCGTCCGGGGCGGGAGCTGGGGGTACATGGGCGAGTTCTCGCGCTGCGCCTTCCGTTTCAAGGCCCTGTCCACGGGTCGGTATTCGGACGGCGGCTTCCGGGTGGTGGCTCTTCCCAAGCCGTCCAAGGCGCCAAGCACAGGCCCTTGAAATGGAGAGTCGGGTAGCGCGGCTTGGCTGATATAAGTCGGGCCATACTGGAAAAGACGTTTTATGTAGGGCCTCCGCTTGTCGGAGGCCGAAATTCGGCGCGCCGCATCCGCCTTCGTCAAACTTCGGCGAGACAAGAGCGGCGGCCCTACATCCGCATGTCCATTCAATTATGGACTGACTAACAAATCAGGAGGCGACACGATGGACCTGTTTACGGCGATCGAGGAACGATACAGCACGCGTAAGTATTCCGGCGAACCCGTGCCGCATGAACAACTGAAAATCATCGCGGACGCGGGCCGGCGCGCGCCGACGGCCCGGAACGAGCAGCCCTGGGAATTTGTGATCGTCACCGCGTGCGCGCGCCTGGTGGAACTGGCCGGCCTGACCGATCACGGAAGGTTCATTGCCGAGGCGGGCGGCTGCATCGCCGTGCTATGCCGCTCGACGAAATACTATCTCGAGGACGGATGCGCGGCCACGGAGAACATCCTGCTGGCGGCCACGGCGCTGGATCTTCAGACCTGCTGGGTGGCCGGCGACAAGAAGCCGTATGCGCTGAAGGTCTGCGAGTTTCTCGGCGCGCCGCCGGATCTCAAACTGGTCTCCCTGGTGGCCATCGGGCGCGCGGCCGAACCCGCCCGGAGGGCGCCCAAGCGGGAACTGGATAAAATCCTCCATTGGGAAAAATACGGCCCCTGAAAGCCAACCTGTAGTTGCGCGTGTGACACGCACAAAGAGTCCGGCGTCCCGACGCCGCGTCGGAACGCCTCTACAACTTGTCTCCGGCGGCCGCCAGGCCGGCCAGGTGCCCGCTGGAGAACGCCCACTGCAAGTTGAACCCGCCGCAGGGGCCGTCCAGGTCCACCACTTCCCCCGCGAAATACAAGCCCGACACCCGGCGACTTTCCAGCGTCCGGGGATTGATCTCTTCCAGGCGGACGCCGCCGCGCGTGACCATGGCGTGCTCGAATCCTTCCGTTCCGGTGAGCGTCAGCGGCCAGGCCGCCAGGTGGTCGCCCAAGGCTTTCCTCTGCGTCCGGGAAAGGCGAGCGGCCGTGAGATCCCGCGGCAACCCGGCGACCCCGATCAACGCCTCGGCCACGGAACGCGGCAGAAAGCCGTCCAGCCATTTTAGGACCATGCGCCGTCCGCCGGCCTGCGGCCACTCGTCCAGCCGCTTTATCCAGTCCACAGGGCGCAGGCCGGGCGACAGGTTCAGGAAAGCCGGAACAGGACCGCCGTCCTGGAGCCGGTCGCTGACCGCGCCGGACAGGTCCAGGGCCGCCGGGCCGGAAAGACCCCGGTGCGTGAAAAGCAGCGCCCCGCGCGTGGTCACGGTGTGGGTTCCTTTCGGCGCGAGACGAAGTTCGACCTCGGGAAGTGTCGCCCCCGCGCAGGAGGCCGGCCACTTCTCCCGCGTGATCAGCGGCACCAGGGCGGGTCGGGGGGGCGCGATGACATGGCCGGCCTGCCGCGCCAACTCGTATCCGCTTTCACCGCCGCCCAAGGGGACATAACTGAGCCCGCCGGTCGCCACGATGACCCGCGGGCAGCGGATGACGCCGCGGGTGGTTTCCAGTCCAGCCAGGCGGCGGCCCCGGAGGACCAGCGCCGTCACCGCGCAATCCACGTGGATGCACACGCCGGAGCGGATGGAGGCTTGCATGAGCGCCCGCTGGACATCCGCCCCGGATTCGGAAACGGGATAGACGTGAAGCCCGTCGGGCGAGAAGGTGGGGACGCCGAGGCGTTTCAACATCTGCCGCAAGGCCTTGGAGTCCAGGGCGGCTAGCGCGGGCTGGATGAACCGACCCCGCCGGCCAAAGCGGGCCATGAAGGACTCCGCGTCCAAGGTGTTCGACAGATTGCAGCGTCCGCCGCCGCTGGCCATCAACCGTAGACCCGGCCGGGCCATTTTCTCATAAATAATAACCCGGCCGCCGCCCTTTACCGCGGCCAGTGCGGCCGTCAATCCCGCCGTCCCGCCCCCGACAATCGCCACGTCGCAGGTTCTGTCTATCTCCCGGTACTGATGGCTCATGGAACGGAGATTATCCATTTGCGGGACGGTGGAGAAGCGAATTGCCGGCGGGCAGGTTCGCGAGGGCCGGATTCGTTTGGGTTTGGCAGGAGGGGCCCCGACCGGTATAAGAAACAAGCATTGAGCCAGAGGTCCGGCGATATCATGAACATGGTGACGAGACAGAGGAGGGGCGCGGGTTGGATCCCCCTGTGGTTGCTTATCGGGGCGGCACTTTCCGGGGGTTCCGGGCTGGCGTTCGCCGCTGACGCGCCGCGCGATATTTCGCCCGCGCGGCAGGGCAAAAAAGTGCTGGTCCTGCACTCCTACCATTACGGCATGCGCTGGGCCGCGAGCATTATCCGGGGCATCGAGGCAGTTTTTGAGAGCCCTGAGGGCCGGTGGCATGTGCTCCAGCACGAGTTCATGGATACCAAGCGAATCTCGTCACCGGAATACTTCGAGGAACTCGCGCGACTCTTTGCGATGAAGTTTCGGGCCGATGAGTTCGACGTGATCATCGCGTCGGACGACGATGCCTTCAGTTTCCTGCTCCAGTACCGCGATCGTCTGTTTGACGCCACGCCGGTGGTGTTCTGCGGCGTGAATTACTTCCAGCCCGGGATGCTGGAGGGCCCATCGGGGATCACGGGCGTGGTGGAATCCTATGATCTGGTCGGCACGCTGGATGCCGCTTTGGCGCTGCATCCCAAAACGCACCTCGTGTTCGTGGTCAACGATCAGACCTCTACGGGGGTGGCCAACAACAAGCGGGTCGAGGAGATCATCCCGGCCTACAGCGATCGCGTGTCGTTCCGTTTCGCCGGGCCCTCGAGCATGGCGGAACTGCTGGAAGATATTCGCGGCCTCCCGGAAGACAGCCTGATCCTGCTGATGTCGTTCAACCGCGACCGGCTGGGGCAGGTGTTCCGCTACCGGGATAGTGCCCGCCTGGTGTGCTCCAGCAGCCCGCTGCCCGTTTATAGCGTCTGGGCGTTCTACTTGGGCGACGGCATCGTCGGCGGCATGTTGACCAGCGGGGAGATTCACGGGCGGGCCGCCGCGGGGATGGCCCTTCGCATCCTGGGCGGGGAGCGGGCGGAGGATATCCCGGTGATCCTGCAATGCCCGAACCAGTACATGTTTGACGACGACCAGTTGCGCCGATTCGGGCTTTCCGCTTCGCAACTGTCCGCCGGCAGCGTGGTGATCAACCAGCCCGAAATATTCTATTTGATGAGTAAGCGCACGATGTGGTTCTTCCTGGCGGGGGCCGGTCTCCTGGGGATGCTGGCCGTGGTCTACGGGATCAACATCAACAAGCGTCTGCAGGCGCAGCACGCGCTGCAAAGCGCCAATGAACAGATGCGGCGGGAGATGGCCGACCGGCTTCAGGCTCAACAGGAACGCGAACGTCTGGCCACCGCCATCGCGCAGATGGCCGATGGCGTAGTGATCGCCGACGTGCAGCAAGGGATCATTACCTATGTCAATCCCGCCCTGGAGCAGATGACCGGCTATAGCGCGGCGGAACTCCTGGGGCAGAGCGTCCGGATCTTCGGCCGGCCCGAACAGATCCATCAGGTCCGCGAGGTCATGGAGGTCATGCGGCGCGGCGAAAGCTGGCGGGGACGCATGCGGACCCGGCGCAAAGACGGGAGACTGCGCGATGAAGACGTGGTGATTTCCCCGGTGCGGGAGGCCACGGGACGGGTCAGCCATTACCTGGCGATCCGGCGCGACGTGACGGAGAGCGTGGCGCTGCAGAACCAGGTCATGGAAACGCAGAAAATCGAGACCGTCGGGGAGATCGCCGGCGGCATCGCGCACGATTTCAACAACATGCTGACGGTCATCTTGAGCAGCGCCCAGTTCCTGGCCGAGGCGGTGGGCGCCGACCCGAAACTTGCCAAGGATGCGAACGAGATCGTCCGGACGGCCAAACGGGCATCCGTGCTGACCCGGGAACTGCTCACCTTCCGTCGGAAGCATCCGCTCGAACTGAAACCGCGGAACATCAATGAAGTGGTCCGGCGCATGGAGAGCATGCTTCACCATATCGCGGGCGAAAGGGTCCGCCTTGTCCTCGACCTCGCTCGCGAACCGTGCGTCGCTCAAATTGACCGGGCGCGGATCGAGCAGGCGCTTGCCAATCTTGTGATGAACGCCCGCGACGCCATTGAAGGGAAGGGAGAAGTCACCGTCAGCACGTCATTGACGACTCTGGGCTCCGAGAGCGCGGCCGATTTTATCGAGCCGCCGGAACCCACGCCCGGCCGCTATGTCCGCATCGCCGTGCGTGACACGGGCTGCGGTATCCCCGAGGCCATCCGCGGGCGGATTTTTGAGCCCCTGTTCACCACCAAGCCCGAGGGGGAGGGAACCGGGCTGGGCCTGTCCGTCGTGTCCGGGATCATTAAGCAGCACAACGGCCGGCTGGCGCTGGAGACGCAACTGGACAAAGGCAGCGTGTTCAAGCTCTACATCCCCGCGGTATACGCGCCGCCGGCCGATCTGGCCGCCACGGGCCTGGTGCCCACCATTCCGGGCGGCAAGGAAACCGTGCTTCTGGTGGAAGACGAAAGATCGGTCAGGGAGGTCGCGGGCCGGATCATGGCTCATCTCGGTTACAAGGTGCTCACCGCCGATTGCGCCGAGAGCGCTCTGCAGCTGGTCGAGAAAACCCAGGAAACGATCCATCTGCTTTTCACGGATATTGTCATGCCCGGTATGGACGGCGTGAGCCTGGCCCGCGAACTGTTGAAACAGAAGCCGGGGCTCCGCGTCGTGTTCGCCTCCGGCTATTCCCAGGAGCGCTTGGGCAAGGACCCGGAGCTGGCTTCGATTCCCCTGCTGAAGAAACCTTTTGAGGCCGGCGAACTGGCGCGCCTGATCCGCAGTGTGCTGGATGGCCCCGATTCGCAGTCCGGCGCCACAGCTTGATACCGCCCGCCGCGGCTCGTGCTGCGCAGCGAAGCGGCTTCGCAGAGTAGCAAGCGGACGGGCCGCCGATGAGA
>JAHJJH010000022.1 GCA_018823105.1 Verrucomicrobiota bacterium
ACAAGAACGTCGAGGGGTTGCTCGAGGCTTTCCGAAGGGTCCGCGCGCGCGGCGGGGCGGAGGTGCGGCTTCGGATCATCGGCGCGCCGGACCCGCGCTATCCCGAGGCCCCGCGCAAGGCCAGGGCCATGGGGCTGGAGGGCGCGGTGGAATGGAGCGGCTACGCCGGGGGGACGGACCTGTTGGCGGCCTACCAGTAGGCGGATGTCTTCGCGTTGCTTTCGCAGTACGAGGGTTTTGGGCTGACCGTCCTGGAAGCGATGGCCTGCGGGACACCGGTGGTGTGCAGTCGTATCGGCGCCCTGACGGAGGTCGCCGGCGCCGCCGCCCTGCTGGTGGATCCCCGCGATCCCGGGTCCGCCGCGGAGGCCCTATGGCGCGTGTTGAACGAGCCGCCCGTGGCGGCGGAGTTGAGCCACCAGGGCGTGGAGCGGGCCCGGCAGTTCACATGGGCGCGGACGGCCGCCCTGACACTGAAGGCCTACGAGGAGGTCGCCCGGCCGTGAACGAGAATT
Organism: Verrucomicrobiota bacterium; assembly: GCA_018823105.1. GTDB lineage: Bacteria > Verrucomicrobiota > Kiritimatiellia > CAIQIC01 > JAGNIJ01 > JAGNIJ01. The sequence continues at coordinate 516 of JAHJJH010000022.1, forward strand.
CTCCCACCGCCTTCCCGGACTCGTGGGCCTCCCTGCGCGTGGTGCTTTCGCACGACTGGCTGAACGGCATGCGCGGGGGCGAGCGGGTGCTGGAGTGGTTGTGCCGCGGGTTTCCCGGGGCGCCGTTGTATACGCTCCTCTATAAACCCGATGCCGTTTCTGCGGCCATCCGCGCCCATCCGGTGCACACGAGCTGGCTGCAGCGTGTGCCGGGCATTCTCCGCTGGTACCGTTATTTCCTTCCGCTGTTTCCCGGCGCGATGGAGCGGTTGCGCGCGCCGGCGGCCGACCTGCTCATCAGCACCAGCCACTGCGTGGCCAAAGGCCTGATCCCGCCGTCCGGCGCGCGGCATCTGTGCTATTGCTTCACCCCCATGCGCTACGCCTGGGTGTTCTACGAGGAATACTTCGGCGGCAGCGCGCTGAAAAAGAGGCTGCTCGAGCCGCGCCTGGCGAAACTGCGCGACTGGGACCGGCGCGCCTCGGATCGCGTGGACCATTTCGTCACCTTGAGCCGCCACGTGCAGGATCGTATTCGCCGGTTTTATGATCGCGAGGCGGCGGTCGTCTATCCGCCGGTGGACACCTCGTTCTTCACCCCGGCGGATGTCGAGCCCGGCGGATTTGACCTGATTGTCTCCGCCCTCGTCCCTTACAAATGCCTGGACCTGGCCGTGCGTGCGTACACCCGGCTGGGTCACCCGCTCAAGATCGTCGGCACAGGCACCGAGTATACCGCGTTGCGCCGCCTCGCCGGGCCGAAGGTCGAGTTTCTCGGCTGGCGCACGGACGAGGAGATCCGCGAACTCTACCGCCGGTGCCGCTGCCTTGTGTTCCCGGGCGAAGAGGATTTTGGCATCGTGCCGGTGGAAGCCCAGGCCTGCGGCCGGCCTGTCGTGGCCCTGGGGCGCGGCGGCATCCTCGAAAGCGTGCAGGAAAATGTCAGCGGCGTATTCTTCCGCGAGCAGACCGAGGCCGCGCTGCTGGCCGCGGTGGAAGATGGCGCCGCCCGGCGCTGGGAGCCGGCCGCCATCCGCCGCCTGGCGGAACGATTCGCCCCACCGGTCTTCCTGGACGGGATGGACCGGGAGATACGGCGTTGTGTATCCGGGCAAGCCGGGTGAGTCATGATTCCGCTCACCAAGCCGGCTCATTCGCAGCGGGTGACCTTGTTGCTATGCGGGCTGGCCTATCTGTTCGGCGCCGTTGTGAATCTCCGGTTTGGGGCCTATCGGCCTGGAATGATCTGGGGCGATTCGGGGGATGGCCTGTTCGCGATTTGGGTTCTGCGTCATGGCGCGGACTGGTGGCGGGGCCTGGCGCCCCTGGCCGATGGCCGTATCTTCTGGCCTCACAATGCCTTTTCATTTCTCTGGTCGGAGCTGTATCTGCTGCCGGCGCCGATGTATGCGCTGCTGCAGAAGCTGACGATCAGCTCCTTTGCCGCCGGGTATAGTCTGGGGGTCCTGCTTTCCCTGGCCGGATTTTCGGCCTGTGTCTTTTTTGTGGGACAGGTGCTGGCGGCTTTGCATGAGCCGGAGGAGCCCCCGCCGCCTTGCTGGGTACAGCCGCTGGTCGCCTACCTGGCCTGGTTCTCCATCAGCATGCTGCAGGTTTATAAAATCCAGATCGTCTCGTCCTTCTGGCTGCTGATCATGGCGGGCGCCATGCTGGCTTATCGCCGGACGAACCGGGGAGTGTGGATGCTGGTGATCTGGGCTTCGCTGACCGCCGTGTTTCTTTCCTCGTCCTATTTCGC
>JAHJJH010000023.1 GCA_018823105.1 Verrucomicrobiota bacterium
GCAGAACTAACTCAGCGCATCGATCATTTCGTTCAGCAGTACAACCACAAGCCTCACCCTTTCCTGTGGGTCGCTTCCGCCGACTCCATCCTCGCCAAACTCGAACGACTTTGCATGATTATTTCCGGGACACAACACTAGCCCGGACAGTGCACGGGAACTCGTGTAATGTCCGGGCTAGACGGGAAGGACTTGCTTTCTGGCGCCTATACTCCGATTATTTCTAATAAGTGGGGTCTGTCAGATGGTGATATGAACGATATTTACAGCTTCACGAAAAAACCTATCCCTCCCCCGTTAACAGGGGCCGGTTCATCCGCCACCCTTCGATCGCCGTCGCACAAACGTATTTCTTCCACGGAAGTGGTGGCCATGATTGGGCTTGTCGTCATCTTGGCCGTGGCGGTAACCGCCTATGTCGAGGTCAGGTTTGGCGTACACGGCACAAGACGCCACGACTACCCCATCACCCGCGGCGACATGCAGACTAACCAGCAGGAAATCGGAATAGACGTCTTGCCCATACGCAGACGCTAACAGGGCATCCGAATCAGGCGTTTTCCCTTGCAATCCTGTATAAAAAGAAGATTCTCGTTTTATCAGGTTCCATAAATGAAACGGGACCGGGAAAAAAGGAGACCATTATAATGAGTAGATTCCGTTATGTTTTGGTGTTGATCATGGGCGCGGCCCTGCTGACCGGCTGCGGCCAGTGCGACCAGGGCGCGGCCGTCCCGGCGGAACAACCGTCGCCGGCCGTTGCTGAACCCGTTGCCGAGGCGCCCGCGCCGATCGTCCAGGAAGTCACCCCGCTGGTGGAAGAGACCGTGGAAGAGGTTATGCCCGTAGTAGACGAAGCGATGGACACCGCCGGGGAGGCAGCGGCGCAAGCCGAGGAAAGCATTACCGAAGCGGCCAGCGAACCGATGGAAGCCGTCGAGGAAGTAACCGAGGACGCCGCGGCCATGGTCGACGAAACGATGGAATCGGTCGCCGGCACCGCGGAAGAAGCGCCGGCCGCCGTTGAAGAGGTCGTCGAAGAGATCAAAGCCGAAGTCATACCGCCGGCCCCAGGCGTTCCGCCCATGCCGGCAGGCGTGGAAGAGCAGCCTCAACAACAGTAATTCCGAACGCTGATGCTCAAAGGGCCGCCCCCATTGAGGGCGGCCCTTTTTTCTTTCCCGTCGCGAAGGCGCGGATCAGGACGGCCGCGGCCAGGGCGCCGACGAGATTGGAAACCAGGTCCCACCCGGTATTGACATAGCCGCCCACGTTGGTCTCGGGCACCGTCAGGGTGGCCACGAATTCGACGATCTCGTTCAGGGCGCCGAAACCCATCCCCGCCGCGATACAGAGCGTCAACAGACCCCACGTCGGCGCCGGATTTGATACGCCCCGGGCCCGGAGCGCCGCCCGGAGTCCCTGCCAGCACACCCACGTGGTAACGCCGAATCCATAGGCGTGGACCACGTGGTCATACTTGAGCCGCCCGGGAATGATCCACCAACTGTACAGGACGCGGATTTCGCCCGCGATAGGCCAGTCCGCCGGCACGGGCACCAGCCCGCCCCCCATGTGCAGAAGCCCCCATGCGCTCAACGCCCAGAGCGCCCCGGTGGACAGCCGCACGCGCAGGTGCAGCACGCCGATGAGCAGCATCAATACGACCATCACGCCGATGTAGAGCAGAAATTCCGCATTGGACGTTCGCGTCGTCACCAGGGCCGCGACGAGCGTGTAGGCGATCGTAAAGACCGCCACGGCCCAGAAAGATTTGCTCTGATTCATCTGCTGCGGTCTCCCCCTCCACCCCCCCGCCGGAAGGTCTGAAGCTCGTTTCATTTAATCATATTCTAACAAAACGCTTATATGGCGCCAACCGGCGGACCACAGATTCCTGGGAAAAAGGAACCCGTACCCCTCGCAATGGAGAAGACTATGTCGCGACAACAATTCAGGGTTTGTGCTCCGTTCGGGATCGCGGTCGCCTGCTTGCTCTTGATCCCCGCGGCGTCCCGCGCCCAGGTCAGGCTGGACGAAGGCTTGCCGATCTACCGGCCGGTGGAAGGAGTGTCCGGTACGCTCAAGAGCGTGGGCTCGGATACGCTGAACAACCTGATGACCTTCTGGGCCGAGGGATTCAGAAAGCTGTATCCAAACGTCCAGGTGGAGATCGAGGGCAAAGGCTCGTCCACTGCGCCGCCGGCCCTGATCGAGGGCACGGCGACGTTCGGCCCGATGAGCCGGCCGATGAAGGAAATGGAACTCGACGCCTTCGAGCGCAAGTACGGCTACAAACCCACCGCCCTGAAAACCAGCCTGGACATGCTCGCGGTGTACGTGAACAAAGACAATCCGATCGAGAGCCTGACCTTTCCGCAGGTGGATGCCATCTTCTCCAAGGATCGCAAACTAGGTCTGGCTGCGGACCTCATGCACTGGGGAGAGCTCGGCCTGGCCGGCGAATGGGCCACCTTGCCCATCAGCCTCTACGGCCGCAATGCGGCGTCGGGCACCTACGGCTTCTTCAAGGAACACGTGCTGGGCAAGGGTGACTACAAGGATTCCGTAAAGGAGCAGCCCGGCAGTTCGGCCGTCGTGCAAGGGGTGGCCTCGGACCGCGGCGGGATCGGCTACAGCGGGATTGGCTATAAGACCGCCGACGTCCGCGCCGTGCCCCTGGCGCCGGACGAGGAATCCGGCTTCGTCCCCGCGACGCCGGAACACGCCTATACAGGCGATTATCCCCTCGCCCGGTTCCTGCTGGTGTACGTCAACCACAAGCCCGGCACGAAACTGGATCCGCTGCAGCGAGAATTCATCCGCTACATCTTCAGCCGGCAGGGCCAGGAGGACGTGATGAAAGACGGCTATTTCCCGGTCACCGCGCCCCTGGCCGAAGAGGCACTGCGATCGGTGGGGATTAACCCTTGTTTTTAACAAACCATGTAGGGCCTGCGCTTGCGCAATGCCCGGATTTCGGCGCGCCGCAAGCGGCGGCCCTACATTCAATTGAAAGGTAGATTGGCTTCAAAATGAAGCCCTCTCGAAACAAGAAGACCCGCTGGACGGTCCGAGCCTCGGACACGGTGTCGCGCGGGCTGATCACCGTCGGCGGCGTGGGCACCATCGCCGCGGTGTTCATGGTCTGCGTGTTCCTGCTCTGGGTCGCCCTGCCGCTGTTCCGCTCCGCCTCCGCGACGGGCCCGGAGCGGATGCCGGCTCCGTTCTCCGCGCGCCTGCTCCATCTGCAGGTGGATGAATACGGGCGAGTGGGCTGGGCGCTGCAGGCGGACGGCGACGTGGTGAGCTTCCGCCTGGATACCGGCGCGGTGACGGAGCAACGGGCGCTCTTCCCCGGCGAGGCGCCCACAGCCGTTTCGGTCTCGCCGGACGGCGCGAGCATCGCACTGGGCTTCGGAAACGGATCCGTGCGGCTGGGATCCATCGGCGTCGACAAGGAATCCGGCCTTCGCGCAGAATTCGACGAGACCATTCCGATCGAGCCGCCCTCCCCCGTGCGGCTCATGGCCCACATCGCATCGTCGGCCGGGACCGCCTTCTGCGCCCTCACCGCCGACGGCCGGTTGGTATACGAAAAAGTCACGCAGCGAAAGAACCTGATCACCGGCGAGGTCACGCGGCGCAAGCGCGAGGCGGTCCTGCCTTACGAACCGCGTGCAGGCGCGGAACCCGCCTTTCTGCTGCTCGCCGGGCTCGGTGATTCCGTCCTGCTGGCGTGGCCCGACGGCCGCGCCCTGCGCTTCAATACGCGCCACCCGGGAAAACCCGTCGTCGAGGAATCCCTGGACCTGGTGCAAAGTCCCGGCCTGCGACTGACCGCCTTGCGCTATCTGGCAGGGCAGACCACGCTCCTGACCGGCGACTCCGACGGCCGTGTACGCGCGTGGTTTCCCATTCGCGACGAGACCGATCCGTCCAAAAGCCGACTGGTCGCCGCGCACGAGTTCCCGGCCACCGGTTCGCCGGTGGTCAGCCTGGCTTCTTCCGCCCGCCTGCGCATGATGGCGGCCGGGCATGAAGACGGCTCCGTGCAGCTCTTTCACGTCACCAGCGAAAAGAAGCTCGCCGATCTCTCCGCTGGGCCCGCCGCCCCCGTCACGTCGCTGGCCTTCTATCCCAAGGACGACGGCTTGCTGGCCCTGCATCCCGGCGGACTGGTCCACTGGGGGCTCGATCCGCGGCATGCCGAAGCCACGGGACGCGCCCTCTTCACCCCGGTCTGGTATGAGGGCGCCCCGCGCCCCGCGCATACCTGGCAGTCCTCGGCGGCCACCGACGATTTCGAGCCGAAACTGGGACTGATGCCGCTGATCTTCGGCACGCTCAAGGCCACGGTGTATTCGTTGCTGTTCGGCGTCCCCATCGCCCTGCTCGCTGCCGTCTTTACAAGCGAATTTCTCCATCCTCGCGCCCGGCGCGTCGTCAAACCGGCGATCGAGATGATGGCCAGCCTGCCGAGCGTCGTGCTCGGATTCCTCGCCGCCATCGTCTTCGCCCCTTTCGTGGAAAACGTCGTGCCCGCGGTCCTCCTGTGCTTTTTCACCGTGCCCGTCGCGTTTCTCCTGGGCGCGTATCTCTGGCAAATGCTGCCTTCGCCGCTGACCCTGCGGCTCGCCGGCTGGCGCCTGCTTTTCCTCTGCGCACTGCTTCCGGCGGGCGTCGGCCTGGCGGTGGTGCTGGGACCCCGGCTCGAAGGATGGCTGTTTGCCGGCGATATCCGGCGGTGGCTCGATGGACAGGTCGGCGGGCCGACGGGGGGCTGGTTCTTGCTCCTGCTGGCGCCGGCCGCGCTGGCCGTGGCCGTTCTCTTCGCCAGGCTCCTTCAGCCGCGCCTGCAGCAGGCCGCGCGCCGATGGAGCCGCCGCCGGTGCGCCGCGGCCGATGCCCTGAAATTCGCGGCGGGGATCTTGCTGGTCCTCACCCTGGCGCTGGCCCTCGCCCGGCTCCTGGCCGCGGCCGGGCTGGATCCGCGCGGCTCGTTGCTCGGCACCTACGTGCAGCGCAACGCGCTCGTTGTGGGCTTCGTTATGGGCTTCGCCGTCATTCCCATCATCTACACCGTCGCCGACGACGCCCTGGCCGCCGTGCCCGACCACCTGCGCTCCGCCGCGCTCGGCGCCGGCGCGACGCCCTGGCAGACGGCCGTCACCATCGTCATTCCGACCGCCATGAGCGGGTTGTTTTCCGCCGTCATGATCGGGCTGGGCCGCGCGGTCGGAGAGACCATGATCGTCCTCATGGCGGCGGGAAACACCCCGCTGATGGATTGGAACCTCTTCAACGGATTCCGGACCCTCTCGGCCAATATCGCCGTCGAGCTGCCCGAGGCCGTGCGCAACAGCACGCATTACCGCGTGCTCTTCCTGTCGGCGCTGGTCCTCTTCGCCCTGACGTTCGTGGTCAACACCCTGGCGGAAATGGTGCGCCTGCGATTCCGGAAAAAGGCGGTGGAACTGTGAAACACACTCTTCCTCCGGTTGTAGCGGCGCCTGTGCCAGGCGCCGATCCCTGCGCTTCGCAGAAGCGCAGCTACAATGCGGCAGATTCTACTGGCCGGCGTGGTAGTCGCAGCGTGCGGACTTCCCTGTTCGCCCAGGGCGAGCCGATGATCTGGCTCACGGGCGGCGGGCTGGCCATCGCCCTGGTCATGATCACGGGCCTGCTGATGCTGGTCGCCGCCCAGGGCCTGGGCACGCTCTGGCCGGCGCCGGTGGTCCAGCTCGAACTGAAGGACGGCCGCCGGGTGATGGGAGAAGTCACGCGCGCGGAGACCGCGCCGATCCCGCGCCGATTGCTGCGCACCGGCAATTTCGAGCTGACCGGCGAACATTTTCAATGGATCGGCGAAACCAACGTGGCCCGCGAAACGAGACCGGCCTGGGCCCTGGTGGTCGAGCGGCTCTCCTGGGGCCGATTCTACGGCCTGCCGCGCGCGTTCCTGGTGGATGGCCAGGTCGTGGCCACCGAGGCCGAAGCCATCTGGGCCCTGTTCAACCGGCACCTCGAGCCCGTCCGCGACCGGCGTCGCGAACAGCGCCGTCTCGAAACCCGAGAGATCGGGCGGATCAATCTCCGCCTGGAAAAGGCCCGGCTGGCGATACGCTCGGCGGAACTACGGGATGGGCCCGGCTCCGGCACCGTTCGGCAGGCCTCCGCCCGGTTGGCGCGGATCGAGCCCGCCGCGCAGGCGGAGTCCGCGCGGATCCGGGCGCGGATCGCAGCGCTCAACAAGGAAAATGCCCGCTATCAAATCGTCCTGGCCACGGCGGATGGCCGCGAGGAGAAGCTGGCCCTGGCCGACATCGTCCGGGCCAGCCCGCCCAACCGGCTCGGTCGCGCGGGCAAGCTGCGGGTGTACTTCTCCCGCTGGGGGGAATTCCTGACCGGCGTGCCCC
>JAHJJH010000262.1 GCA_018823105.1 Verrucomicrobiota bacterium
AGGGCGGCGTCGCGTGCCGCTATATCGATCCGGCGACGGGTGAGCCCGCCGGGGATTTCCCGCATAATCCCAACGGCTCCATGCACGCGATCGCGGGGCTCTGCGATCCGACCGGCCGGGTCTTCGGCTTGATGCCGCACCCGGAGGCGTATCTCTACCGCGAGAACCATCCCCTGTGGTCCCGTTCGCCGCCGGCCGCCGCGGGGGAGGGGGAGGGCCTGCTGCTTTTCCGTAATGCGGTGGAGTACCTGCGCGGCGCCCGCGGGGCACTATTTTGATCCGTCCGCCGGTTGCTGCCACGTGCCGAATGCAGAGGGCAGGGGGGAACTCCAGGGGCGTAGCGGATTCGCCAGGCGGCCGGCCTCAAATCCTTGCGAAGACTGGAACGACGGGGCCGGGGCCCCAAAGGTGGGCGGCGTCACGGCGGATCCAAACAGGCTCCCCGGTTTCACTGAGGTCGAGCCCTGGTTCGCCCAACCAGAGCCTGGAAGCGCGGACCCCGATGCCCCGCCCGCTTTTGCCGGCATCCCCCATTCACGGTGAGAGGCGGAAGGGGTGTTTGCGCCGGCTGCGTTTGGAGGGAAGACGGAAACGGGGCCGGTGTCCCACATGCGCGATGGTTGGTCGGCTGGCAGGTCCGGCTCTGTCTCCTGCATCGTGGTCCGGGACAACAATGCCTCGCTTCTGGGCATCAAGGAAGACTTTTCCCTCTCCCACGGGCTCCAGTTCCTTCCCGTGTCACGGCCCGGCGAATCATTCTCCCGGTGCAGGGCCTCGGCGTCTTCAAGGGCGCTCTCCTGCTGACGCCACGGCGCCGCGCCCAGTCCTTCCTGCGCGCTGGAAGCTCCAGCCGCAAGTCCTTCACCATCGATCCTGGCCAAATCCTGCGCGTCGCGCACCCCGACTTCCTGGAGCACCGTCGCCGCGGCGCGGCGGTCAAACACCTGCTCCAGGAACATGCCGCTGATCCCGCTCGGCGCCTCTTCGCGGCGGATCAGGTCCTCCGCCGATTCATCCTCCGACGTCTTTTCTTTTGTTTCCTTCTTTTCGCCCCGCGTCTTGATGTCGTCGGCCAGCCAGCCCCACCCGGAAGCCCGGCGCTCTTCATCGGCTATTTCCTTGTCCGTTTTTACATTCAGGGCCTCCGGCAAAAGCCAGTCCTGTCGCCGGGACGATTTCCTGGTCGAACGGACCGCGGCGGGGGGGAGGAGAGGGAAAAGCCTCGGGAACTCCTGGAGAAACGCGTCTGCCGGGCCATCGAAATCCAGACTCATGACTTCCTTGGCGCCCGGCCTGGTCTCGTCCTTGGTGTCCGGCGATGCGACCTCCATGGACACCGAGTGCATCTGGACCCGGCCGGAATAGCTCCGGCCGGCCTGTTTCGCGGGTGCGACGGGCGGGTCGTCCGCTCCCGCAGGCTGCCCCGGGAGGCACCCGATCGCGACCAGAAGCGCTATGACTTGCGATGTGGTCACAATCCTTATCATAAGGACGTCGGCCTGCGGCGTCAATGAAGAGGCCCGCTTGCAGTGCGGGTTCTTTCTGTTACGTTCAGGGGGTATGACAACGCACGGACGGCTCTTGTTCAACGCCTTAGTCTTCCTCGTCCCGCTCGTGGCCGGCGCGGAAAAGTTCCTGTTGCAGGGAGAGCGGCTCTCGCTCTGCGCGGAGAACGAGCCTCTGACCGCGGTCCTCCGGCAATTCGCGCAGGCCGGGGTGCGCGTGCGCCTGGACCCGGCGGTGGACGCCCGCGTCACGGTGGATTTCCAGGACGAAAACGTGCAGACCGCCCTTGAGCGCCTCCTCGAGCCGTTCGGGTACGCGCTGATCTGGGATGTCGTGAAAGGCCCGCTCGGCACCTGGCCCCGCCTCGCGGAAATTCAGGTGTTCCAGCCCGGCCGCAAGGAGCGAATGAAACCCCTCCCGGGCAGTTCGGACAACCTCGAGATCAACCAGGGGCCCGGCGGCGCCCTGTTCGTGAAGGATGAAATCCTGGTCGCCTTTCAATCGGGCAGCCGGCGGGAAGACGTCGAGCGCCAACTGGCTCAACTGGGCGGGGTGTTGCTCGGGAGCATTCCCGAACTCGGTGTCTACCGTGTGCGCCTGCCGTCCGGATCCAACATCCCGGCGATCGTGGAGCAACTGGCCCGCAGCCCCCTAGTCAGAATCGTGGAACCTCACTATGCGGTGGATGTCCCGGCGCCCGTCCGCCTCGACCCGGCCGGGGCGGGCCCCGCAAGGCGGGGTCGTTCCGTCCAGCGAGTAGAGGGGGCCGTGCCCGTAGCGATCCTGGATACGGGCCTGCAGCAGGATTCAGCCCTGGCGTCGCTGGTGGCGGGCCGGTATGACGCGTTGAATCCGGAGCGGGCCTTGGATGACCGACAGGGACACGGAACCCAGATGGCCCTGATCGCCTCCGGCACCGTACTTCCCGACGGGGTGGAGGCCTCCGAAACCGGCGTGCCGGTGATCGCCATCCGGGCCTTTGACGACCAGGGGTACGCGTCGTCCTTTGGCCTGATGAGCAGCATGGTCTATGCCGCCGCCAAGGGCGCGCGGGTATTGAACATGAGTTGGGGAACGCCCACGAGCAGTCGGTTTCTCGCCGACGCCGTGGCCTACGTGCAGGCCCGCGGGCTCGTCGTGGTCGCCTCGGCCGGGAACGAACCGACCGGCCGGCCCATCTATCCCGCCGCATTTCCCGGCGTGGTAGCGGTCTCCGCGCTGAACGCGGAGAACCAGCCCTGGGACTCCTCGAACTTCGGCGATTTCGTTTCCGTTTCCGCGCCCGGCACGGCCCGCTTCGACGTGGGGTACCGGGGTCCGCCCGGCGGGTATGCCGGCACCTCGATCGCGAGCGCCTACGTCTCCCGCCACCTGGCCCTGTACCTGGCGCGCCATCCCCAAGCCACGCCGGCCCAGGCGGTGGAGGCGTTGCGCGAGGCCGTCGCCCCCGGGACGGCGACGGTGCGTGATCCCCATCTTGGCTACGGGCGGCTCGATGCCGAGGCCTTGTCCCGCCTGCTTCCATGACGCTGCCGTGCCCCCCCGGCCGTAAAAAACTGTTGTTTGCCCCCCGAAAATGAATAGAGTGAAACGAACGATGTGGTGATGAAGGAAAATGAAAGGCAGCACATGAAAAAGATATTCGCTCTGGTTCTGATCACGGCCCTTTTCTGCGGCCTCGCGCCGGCCTCCAACGGCGAAACGGAGTCCTGGCTGAACGAGATCGCCGGCGGGCTGGTTGTCCAGTTCCCCGGGACGGGCGACTTTGACCTTTACGACATCGGCTTCGGCGCGGAGCTGCAGTATCGCAACTGGTATTTCGATCCGATCGGCTGGGCGATTTCCGCGGGCTATGGAACTTGGGAAGCCAACAAGGACTGCCACAAGCTGGGCCGCATTCATACGGACTTCGACGGCTCGGTCACCACGATTCCTCTCGGCGTGTCGGCGCTCTTCTACCTCTACGGCACGCAGGATTTCGGCCTCGTGCTCGAGGCCGGCCTGCGGTACGTGATCGTGGATGCCGACGTGGATTTCATCCGCGAGGGAACTCTGCCTTCGACCCTGACCATTGACGACGGCGTGCTCGGCCTGCTGGCCCTCGAGGCCGACTACTACCTCAACGACCAATTCCTCGTCTTCGGCGGGTTCGGCTACCAGCAGGACATCGTGCGCGGCGATATCGAGACGCCGACGGGTCCTCTGCGCGACAACGAATTCACCAGCCTCTTCCTTCGCCTGGGCGGCAAATTCGTGTTCTAGTCACACGTGTCGGGCATGATCGCCGACCGGAAGCCGCGCGGGGTGTTTTCATGAAAACGCGGGCGCCGTGGGTTCTTCTGCTGGCCGCCCGCGTGGCCGTCGCGGCCGGAAGCGGGGCCGCCGCGCCGCAGGAGCCAAGGACCTTCAATACCGCCGACCATGTGCACAACGGCATTTCACGCAACGTGGTCAGCCTGAGCCGGTGGATTGATTCCTTTTTTGGGAACTACCCCGTGGAGGAAGAAAGGCTGGACGACCGCGTCCGCGTGATCCCCCTGGTCGAGTTCAGGGAGGGCGACTCCCCGAGCCTGAAATTGCGCGTCAGCGCCAAGCTTCGGCTTCCGCAGCTCAATAGACGCCTGGGTCTGGTGCTGTCGGCGTTCCAGGACGAGAACTCGGCGCAGTTCGGCGTGCCGGGCCAGTTCTCCGACGACGAGGACGTGCGCCAGGCGGCCCTGCGATACGTCCTCGAGGAGGAGAAGCGATTGCGCGTGCATGCCGATTTGGGACTGCGTTTTTACCCGGAGCCGGATCCCTACGTCCGCCTGCGATGGCGGTACCAGCTCACCGAGGATCCGGTGGCCAGCCGCGTGATCCAGTACCTGTTTTGGAGCCCGCGCCGGGGCTGGGGGGAAACCACCCGGTTCGAGATGGAGGAGAAGCTTGCCCCCAAGACCTTCGTACGCTCCACGACGGCCGCCACGTGGTCCGAGCAGAGCCGGGGCGTGGACTGGTCGCAGGGGTATTCGGCCTGGTATTACTTCTCCCGTCGTCGCGCGATGGGCTTGGATTGGCTGACGGACGGCTTTACCGATCCGCGGTTGTCCGTGGACAAGCATCGGTTCACCTTCAAGTATCGGCGGCGGGTGGCGCGGGACTGGCTTTTTCTCCAGGTGGCCCCTTTCCTGGAATGGCCGCGCGACCGTGACTTCAGGACGACTCCCGGCATCACGTTGCAGATGGAAACGATTTTTGGCACCGGCCCATGGTTCTGAAAGGGCCGGACTTCGGACTTGCTTTTGGAGCGGCCCTGCTTAAGCCTGCAAGACGCCCCCGTCAGAAAGGAATAGAGATGAACCTCACTATGCATCGCGCTGTTTTTGCCGCCTTCGCCCTCCTCGTCGGAATGGCCGCTTCCGCCGGCGCCCAGGAGTCTCCGCAATGGACCGTCGGCCTGCGGGGCGGAACCTGGAGCGTTCCCAATACGCTGCTGGACCGCTATCTGGACGAGCATCCCTCCGTGGACGGCGAGAGCTTCGGGATCACCTTCTGTCCTTTGGGCGAGTCCGGCGCCACCGGCGTGTTCAACGTGGTCTACGCCCTGGACTACGGCAGCCTCTCCGGGTCGGGCATCTGGCGCGCGGACGACGACGAGCCCGAGGACCAGCGCGACGGAAAGGCTTCGCTCGATCTTCTCGCGGTGACGATCAATTTCATGTGGGACATCATGCCCGAGTGGCGCGTCCACCCTTACCTGGGCCTGGGTCTCGGCGTCGCCTATGCCGACGGCCGGATCCCCGGCGAAGAAGGAGAAGAGGACGAAACCTACAAGGGGCCGGCGCCGGTGCTTCAGCTGCCCGTCGGGCTGAAAGCGATCCTGGCGGAGAACTTCTCCCTCCAACTGGAAGCCCGCTGGTTCACGGCCGGCGTCGTCCTCGGCGGCGGCGCGGCGATGCAGTGGTGAGCGGTCCGGTTTTCGGATTGCCAGTCCGCCGGGCAGCCCTACACTGACCGGCGTGAACCCCGGCCTTTACATTGTGGGCACCCCCATCGGGAATCTGCAGGATATCACCCTGCGCGCGTTGGATGTGTTGCGGCAGGCGAACCTGGTGGTCGCCGAGGATACGCGGCATACGCGGAAACTGATGGAACGCCACGGGATCCCGGCCCGCCTGTTCAGTTGTCACCGGTTCAACGAAGCCTCGCGTACGGAAACGATCCTCGAACGCATCCGGGCCGGCGCCGCCGTGGCCCTGGTGACCGACTCCGGCATGCCGGGGGTTTCCGATCCCGGCAGCCGGGTCGTGGCGGCCTGCCATGCCGCCGGCCTGCCGGTGACCTGCCTGCCCGGCCCGTCGGCGGTGACGGCCGCCCTGGCGTTGTGCGGCATGGGGGGCGCCGCCTTTTCCTTCGCGGGCTTCCTGCCGCGGAAACCGGGCGCCCGCCGGCGCCGGCTGCAGGAACTGGCGACCCGTGACGAGCCGGTCGTGTTTTTCGAGTCCCCGTACCGCCTCCTGCGCACCCTGGAGGAAATCGAGGAAGTCATGGGGCCGCGGCGGGTCTATCTGGGCCGCGAACTGACCAAGCAGTTCGAGGAGAACCGGGTCGGAACGCCCTTGGAAATCCGCGCCGCCTTTGCCGGCCGGGCGGTGAAGGGCGAAATCGTCCTTGTCGTTTCGCCGGCCGGCAAGGACGGCAAAGATTCCGTCTCCGTGGAAGATCCCGCGTCCGGCCCCAAGGCGGGACGGGTCCAAGGAAAGAGTTGATTTTTCACTCGGGCGCGGACAGGCTAGAGGCAACATGGCAGCCAAGCACATAGGCCTGGGGCGCGGATTGAGCGCGCTGATCAAGGATACCGCGCCGGCCGAAGCCCCGCCCGCCGCCGAAGGAGGCAGCGGAGTGGTCCGGCTCCCGGTGGACCAGATTCACAAGAGCCCCTGGCAGCCGCGCCATGGAATGCGGCCGGAAGCGATCGAGGAATTGGCGCACTCCATCCGCGAGCACGGAGTGCTCCAGCCGTTGCTGGTGCGCCGCGTTGAAAATCACTACGAACTGATCGCCGGGGAGCGCCGCCTGCGCGGCGCCCAGGCGGCCGAGTTGCGCGAGGTCCCGGCCTTGATCATGGACGTCTCGGACCGCGAGGCCTTGGAACTGGCGCTGATCGAGAACCTCCAGCGGGAAGACCTCAACCTCATCGAGGAGGCCGAGGGGTACCGGACGCTGGTCGAGAAGTTCGAGATGACCCAGGAGCAGATCGCGCAGCGCGTGGGCAAGGCGCGCGCGACGGTGGCTAACTCGCTGCGCCTGCTGGACCTGCCGGACGGGGTAAAGCAGAAAGTGGCCGAGGGGGCGCTCTCCGGGGGCCACGCCAAGGTGCTGCTGGGCCTGGAGATCCCGCGCGAACAGGAATTGCTGGCGGCGCGCGTATTGAAGGAGGGCCTGTCGGTACGGGCGCTGGAGAAGGTGGTGGAGCGGCTGCGGAAGATGCCGCGCAAGCCCCGCGCCGAGCGCTCGGACCTGCCGGAGAGCTACCTGCAGTCGCTGACGGACCGCCTGCATCAGCACCTGGGTACGGCGGTCCATCTCCTGCCCTGCCGCACCCTGGCCAACGGCCGCAAGGCGAAGGGCAGCCTCGTCATCGAGTTTTACACCAACGAGGAACTCGACCGCCTGCTGGCCATCTTGGGCCTTGCGGAAAACCTGTAAGGGGCCACCATGAGCGCCGAGCCCGCCCCGCCGTCTGCGCCCGACGACGAACTCCGGGCCCGGAAGTACGAGGCCGTCCACAACCGCCTGTTCCTGCTTCGCCTGGTGATCACGCTGGGCGTCGTGGCCGCCTACCTGCTGACCGGGGCCTCGGCCGAGTTGGCGGACGGGCTGCGGACGCGCTTTGGCCGCGGATGGCTGCTGGTCAACGGCTTCTACACGCTGATCACATTGTTCGGTTTTTCGGCCCTCATGTTTCCCTTGAGCTACTACGGGGACTATGTCGTCGAGCGGCGGTACGGCTTGTCTCGCCAGTCCCCGGAAGGCTGGTTTCTGGATTACCTCAAGTCGCTGGGCTTGGAACTGATGCTCGGGGTGGTGTTCTTCAGCGTGATTTACGCGTTGCTCCGCTGGCTGCCGGGCTCCTGGTGGCTGTGGGCGACGGCTTGCTACGTGCTGTTCGCCGTCGTGCTGACCTCCCTGGCGCCCGTGGTGATTCTCCCGCTCTTCCACAAGATCGAGCCGCTGGACAACGCGGAGCTGGTCGCCGCCGCCGGGGACCTGGCGCGGCGGGCGGGGGTGCGGGTGGTCGGGGTCTTCCGCTGGGGGCTGGAGGAGAAAACCGAAACCGCCAACGCCGCGCTCGCGGGCCTGGGCCGAACCCGGCGCATCCTGCTGGGCGATACGCTCCTGAAGGGCTACTCCCGCGAGGAAATCCTCGCCATCCTGGCTCACGAACTGGGGCATTACCGGCACGGGGATATCGCCCGCCTGATGGCCGCGGGCGCCGCGCTGGCGGCGTTGGGCTTTTTCGTCGCCCAGGCGGCGTTGAAGGGGCTGGTCGCGGTCTTCGGTTTTGCGAGCCCGGCGGATATCGGCTCCTTCCCGCTGCTCGTGTTCTGCCTGTTCCTTTTTTCCCTCATCGCGTTGCCGTTTTCCAATGCCTATTCCCGGCGCCGGGAGTTGGCCGCGGACGACTACGCCGTGCGCACGGTCGAATCCGCCGGGCCGCTGGTCTCGGCGCTGGACAAGCTGGCCAGCCAGAACCTGGCCGTGCGCCGGCCCGCGGCCTGGCTGGAGTTCCTGCTCTACAGCCATCCCTCCATCGCCCGGCGGATCGAGCGGGCGCGCGCCGTCGAAGCGGCGCTCCCAAGGTAGGGCGGCTTGGCTCAAGCCGCCGAAAAATGCGGCGCGTTGGGCCAACGCGCCCTACCTTTCTTCCTGTTTTTTTCGCCGTGCTTGTATCCGTCACGCGATCATTCATAATGCGCGCCAACGGGTAAACGCGGCCCGGGCCAGGCCCGGAGACGGATCAGGCGGAGGGCACCTCCATCTCCTGCGACGACCTGGTGATCCCGAAGACGGCGAAACAGGTGGCCCTGGCCCACGCGTTCATCAACTTCCTGCACGAGCCCGCCGTCGCCGCGGCGAACACCGATTTCATCGGCTACCTGTGCCCGAACGCCGGGGCCTATCCCCTGATGAGCGAGGAAATTCGCGAGGATCCATCGATTTTCCTCGTCCCGGAGATCAAGGCGAAGAGCGAGGTCATCGGCGACATCGGCGAGGCCCTGGCGCTCTACACGCGCATGTGGGACCAGATCAAGGCGGCGGAGTAAAAAGAGTGGCAAAGTGACAAAGTGGCGAGAAGATTTGACGGCCCTAGGTCTGTTTAGTATGGTGCGCGGCGGAAAAAAGCGGCAGAAAAAAAAGGAGAAACGAACATGAGCACGACGCATTTCACACTCAAGCAGTCGGACATCCCGACGCAATGGTACAACATCCTGGCCGATTTCCCGGAGCCGCTGCCGCCGCCGCTGCACCCCGGCACCAAGCAGCCGGTGACGCTGCAGGACATGCTGGCCATCTTCCCGGAAAACCTGGTGATGCAGGAGATGTGTCCGGATCGCTGGGTGGAAATCCCGGCCGAGGTGCGCGACATCTACGCCCTCTGGCGGCCGACTCCCTTGCTGCGCGCCGTCCGCCTGGAAAAGGCGCTGCAGACTCCGGCGCATATCTATTACAAGTACGAAGGCGTCAGCCCTGCCGGCAGCCACAAGCCCAACACGGCCGTCGCCCAGGCCTACTACAACAAGCAAGCCGGAACCAAGCGCCTGGCCACGGAGACCGGCGCCGGGCAGTGGGGCTCGTCGCTCGCCCTGGCGTGCAAGCTCTTCGACCTTGAGTGTGTGGTGTACATGGTCAAGGTCAGTTACCACCAGAAGCCGTACCGCAAGATGCTCATGCACACCTGGGGCGCCACCGTGCATTCCAGCCCGACGCGCCATACGGAGGTGGGCCGCAAAATTCTGGACGCCGACCCGGAGTGCCCCGGCAGCCTGGGCATCGCCATCAGCGAGGCCATCGAGGACACCATCCATCACCCGAACACCAAGTATTCACTCGGCAGCGTGCTGAACCACGTTTGCATGCACCAGACGGTGGTCGGTCAGGAAGCGATCAAGCAAATGGAGCTGGCGGGCGAGGACCCCGACGTGCTCATCGGTTGCGTCGGCGGGGGCAGCAACTTCGCCGGCCTGGCGTTTCCCTTCCTGCAGCACAAGATCGCCGGGAAGAAGTCGTACCGCGTCGTCGCGGTGGAGCCGATCTCCTGCGCCTCAATGACCAAGGGCGAACTGCGTTATGACTTCGGCGACACGGCGGGGATGACGCCGCTGCTCATGATGTATACGTTGGGCCATGACTTCATGCCCCCCAGCATTCATGCCGGCGGGCTGCGCTATCACGGGATGGCGCCGACCATCAGCCACGCTAACAAGCTGGGCTTGCTGGAAGCGGTGGCCTACCCGCAGACGAAGGTCTTCGAGGCGGCCATCCAATTCGCCCGCACCGAGGGCATCGTGGTGGCGCCGGAGACGGCCCACGCCGTCCGCGCCGTCATTGACGAGGCGATCCAGGCTCGCGAAGAGGGCAAGAAGCGGGTCATCCTGTTCAACCTCTCCGGTCACGGCCTGCTGGACCTGGCGTCCTACGATGCCTACCTGTCCGGGCACCTGAAGTAGTAGGAAAACCACGAAATACAGGAAAGACACGAAAAAGGATTTTCGGCCGTCCTGTAGCCGGCTTCGTTGAAGCCGGCGGCCGCGACCAACGGTCGCGGCTACAGCATTCCATCCCGGGGGCTTCCGCCGGCAGAGCGGCGGAACTACAGGAGAACCTGGGCTGTAGCTCCGGCGCTCTGTCGCCGGAGTTACCTTTTCGTGTCTTTAGTGTATTTCGTGGTTCCTCTTTTCTCTTCGCTGCCGGACGGCTTCGAAGAGCAAGAGGGTCGCCGCCGCCGAGACATTGAGCGAATCCGCCTGGCCGAGCATCGGGATCCGCACCTTCAGATCGGCGTGCTCCATCCAGAACGGCTTGAGCCCGTATTGTTCCGAGCCCACGACGATCGCCGTGCCGCCGGTCATGTCAGCCCGGGTATACTCCTGCTCCGCGTGAGGCGTGGCGGCCAGCACGCGAATCCCGCGCGCCCGCAGCCAGGCCAGGGCCGCCTCGGGGGCGGCCTCGACCACGGGCAGCGAAAACAGTGTGCCGATGCTCGCGCGGACCACGTTGGGATTGTTGATGTCGGTCGTCGGGTCGCAGACCAGCACGGCGTTTGCGCCGGCGGCGTCCGCCGATCGCAGGAGCGTGCCCAGGTTGCCGGGTTTTTCGATGGATTCCGCGACGACGATCAGCGGGGCCGGCGCGTCCAGCGGGAGGTCGGCCAGCTTCCACCGGATCTGGGGTCCCGTGGCCAGCAGGCCCTCGGGCCGGTCGCGGTAGGCCATTTTGCGGAAGACCGGCTCCGCGCACTCGAACAATTCCGCGCCCGCCTGTCGGCAGGACTCTACCAGTTCGGGCTCGTGGTGGCCCAGGTACAGCTCCGGGCAATAGAACAGGGCGGCCGGCCGCCAGTGATTTTCCAGCGCCCGGCGCAATTCCCTGTACCCCTCCACCAGCAGCAGGCCCGTCTCGTCCCGGTGCGGCCGGCGGCCGAGCTTCACCACGTCCTTGGCCCGTGGATTCTGCAGACTGGTGATTTTCTGTTCGCCGCTCATGGCCGTGTCGCTTGACCTATTCAACGCTTCGGGTACTCTGATGTCCAAGCAGGTAGGGCGGCTTGGCTCAAGCCGCCGCGGGGCGCTGGGCCAGCGCGCCCTACCTTAGCAACAGATTGCATGGTAAGAGTAAGGGCTGTGAAACAACACGAAAAAATGCTGGCCGCGCTGCTATTGGCGGCGCTGCTGGCCTCCGCCAGCGCCGACCAGCCGCCCGATTTCGAGCGCTACCGGGTGATCCTCGACCGCAAGCCGTTCGGCGTGGCGCCTCCGCCGACGCCTATCGTCGTTCCGCCCCTGACGGCGGAGCAGTCCTTCGCCCGGACGATCCGCATGAGCACGATCTGGGAACGCGGCGGCATCGTTCGTGTCGGGCTGATTGACTCCAGGAACAACCGCAGTTTCTTCTTGAGCGTGGGCGAGGTGGAAGACGGGATTGAACTCGTGTCCGCCGATTGCAAGAACGAAGAAGCGGTCCTTCGCAAGGGCGGCGAGATGGCCGTGCTCAAGCTGGCTTCCGGCGAAATTCAGCCGCTGACGCAGGATCAGCAGCAGGCGCGCCTGACCGCGGAGCAGGCCCAGCGTCTTTCCTATGCCGAGCGCCGCAAGGAGCGCGAACGCCAGCGCCAGCAACCGCCCCCACCGCCTCCGCAACCCGTCTACACCGGCGCCGAGCTCGAAAAGCACCTGCAGGAATATCAGATGGAAGTCATCCGGCAGGGGCTCCCGCCGCTGCCACTCCCGCTGACGCCCGCGATGGACGCCCAGCTGGTAGCCGAAGGCGTCCTCCCGCCGATCGAGTAAAAAAATCACGTCCGCCGAGCTTGACTTTTTCGGTCCGTGTAATATACAAAGTATATACAACGCTTGGAGGAAATTGCCATGATCGCAACCGTTCGGAAGTGGGGAAACAGCCTTGGGGTTCGAATTCCAAAATCGGTGGCCCAGGACACGCGCCTTCACGAAGGCTCGCAGATTGACGTGCGCGGGGAAGGGAGTCGGGTGGTCATCGTCCCCGTAACAAAACCCGTGTTCCGGCTTGCCGACCTCCTTAAGAAGGTCAACAAAGAGAATCTGCACAAGGAGGCTGACTTCGGCGCCCCCGTGGGCAAGGAGGTTTGGTAATGCCCGCGTCCTATGCGCCGGAAAGAGGCGACATCGTCTGGCTCCAGTTCAGTCCGCAAAGCGGCCATGAACAGGCCGGACATCGCCCGGCGCTGGTGATCTCGCCCAGGGAATATAACCGCCGCGTGGGCCTGGCCCTTTTCTGCCCCATTACGAGCCGGAGCAAGGGCTATCCGTTCGAGGTGGCGCTGAAAGCGGGCACGGTCCAAGGCGTGGTGTTGGCCGATCAGGTGAAAAGCCTGGATTGGCAAGCACGAAAAGCCCGTCTCGCCGGACGCGTGTCGCATGAGGCCATGGAAGAGGTGCGGGCCAGACTGCACACCCTGATCTAAAGAAGGTCCCTCCCACTGACACCCGCGATGGACGCCCAGCTGGTAGCCGAAGGCGTCCTCCCGCCGATCGAATAGAAGACTCCGGCGGCGGCGCCCGGCACCGGCGGCAGATCGCCGTCGCCGTTTTCGGTGCCGTTGGTTTCTCCGCCGTCGACACTGGCCACGCCGTTGGTGCCGTTCGTGGAGGACCCCGAGGACGGCTGGATAATTGTCACGGTATCCGTACGCCCGGCCAAGTCCGTCACGGTCAGGGTGTTGTTGTTGGCCGCGTCTCTTGTGTAGGTCACGGAACTGCCCGTGGTGGGGCTGACATGGCCCAAGCTGCTACTGCCGACGGTCCACGTATAGGGAGGCGAACCCGTGTCGTTGACTGTGTACGTTTGAGTATTCTGATTGGATGAAAGCGTTATGGGGTCGGACGGGCTGATGTTGATTTCACCCACGACGCCTGTGGGCGCGGGGTTGATCACGGCCTTGCCGGATATCGTGGCGTACAGGTCCGGCTCGATCCACGTCCCGCTCATGGTGCCCTCGGTACCTTCCCCGGTCAGCGTGCCTGAAACAGTTACCGAGTTGCCCACCGTCGTCTGTCCTGCGAGGGTAAAGGAGGCGGTTTGATCCACCAGGTTGCCGAGCACGCCGCGAAAGACGATGCCGTTGTTGTCAATGACTTCCAACTGGTCTCCGTTCTGGCGCAGGTTCAGCAGCGTCACTTCGTCGCCGCTGTTCGGGGGCACGACCATTTGGGTCCCGTTGGTCCCGTAGCCCTGGTAGAAGCCGCTGAAATCAATGCCGAGCATCCGCACGACGCTGTCGGCGGAGCCCACCTCGCAGCCGGAAGGCGCGAAAAGGATCAGCGGCAACAGCGCGAGGCACAATCCGACCACCATCCAACCCGTTCGCTTCATGGCTCTCTCCAGGGGGAAAACTCTCCCCGTATGACGTCCCAAGCGGCGTCGGCCCAAGCTCAAGCCGGCGGGCCGCCGTTATTGCCAATGTCCGCCTCGATAGCCCGTTCAATGGTGGTGAGGAACAGGTCCAGGCCCGTCGAGGGGATGATGATCGTATCCCGCCGCCCCCCCACCTCCTCCGTGATCCGTAAAAAACGGCCCCGGGGATTTTCCTTCAGGTCAAAAAAGAACTGCTTGCGTTCGATCTGGATCCTTTCGCTCAGCAACACCGTATCCACGACACCCTCCAGTTTCCTCCCAGCGATCCCTCCTCGCCGTGACGCCCACCCTGGGCGCCCGGCCCAGCCGCAAACGCAGATGTACTCTACTCGCGCGCGCCGCGTTGTCAATGACGGATTGGACCGCGAACGGGGGCGAGACGTTGAGCGAAGGCCGCGGATCATGCCTTGAGGCCGATACTATCAACCGCGAATTGACGGGCCTGTGGTCAGTCAAGCCTTCATAATTTGAAGATGCAGACATTTTTCAAACTCGATGGACGTTTTGTAGCCCATTTCGCGAACGGTGGCCCGGCCGAGGACCGTGACGATCTTTCGGATTTTAAGCCGGAGAGTCGCCG
>JAHJJH010000263.1 GCA_018823105.1 Verrucomicrobiota bacterium
CATTCTATGTCAGAAATCATCAAAGGAACGCAACTTGCCCAGAAAATAAGGGAAAAAGTAAAAAATCGAATAGAAAAACTTGGATCACCTCCTGGGCTTGCTGCTATTATTATTGGCAATGATTCAGCATCGAATTTATATGTAGATCTAAAAGAAAAAGCCGCAAAAGAAGTTGGAATTTACTTTGAAAAACACGAATTTCCAGCAGATGCTAGTGAAGGCAAGCCGAGCCGCAGTAGACCGGCACGACCCGGCGCGCGATGGTGGCCTTGCGCAGGATGCCGAGGATCTCCGTCTCGGTCAGGTCGCCGCGCTCGACGAATTTCTCGACCAGCGCGTCGTCCTGCTCCGCGCATTTTTCGACCAGGTTGGCGCGCCAGTTCCGCGCTTCGGCCAGCTTATCCTCCGGGATGGGCTCTTCGCGGAAAACAACCCCTTGGCTGTCCTCGTCGTAGTAGATGGCCTTCATGGCGACCAGGTCGATGATGCCGCGGAAGGACTCCTCCTTGCCGATGGGGATCACGACGGGCACGGCGTTGGCGCCGAGTTCTTTCTGGATTTCCTCCAGCACGCCGAAAAAGTCCGCGCCGACGCGGTCCATCTTGTTGACGAAAGCGACCTTGGGGACATTGTACTTCTCGCTCTGGTGCCAGACTTTTTCCGCCTGGGGCTCCACGCCGCCGACCGCGCAGAACAGGGCAATCATGCCGTCCAGCACGCGCAGGCTGCGCTCGACCTCGACGGTGAAGTCCACATGGCCCGGGGTATCAATGAGCGTGATCTGGTGATCCCGCCACATCGTGGTCGTGGCGGCGGAGGTGATCGTGATGCCGCGCTCGCGCTCCTGGGGCATCCAGTCGAGCTGGGTGGCGCCGTCGTGCACCTCGCCGAGCTTGTGCGTCTTCCCCGTGAAAAAGAGGATGCGCTCGCTGCACGTGGTTTTCCCGGCATCAATGTGCGCCATGATGCCGACGTTCCGTATGTTCGAAAGCGGTACCTGCCTGGGCATACTGCTTGTCCCTTCCGCGGGTCGCGGCTCTGCTCGACAAGGTGTCCTACGGTTGGCCGATTCGCGCCCGGCGAGGTCACCGGGCCTACAAATTCGCGTGTTTTACGCTGTAGGCCGCGTGACCCCACGCGGCGCATGAATTGTGGGACACCTTGTCGAGGTCGTCCCGGCCGTAAAAAGGCGGCGACTATGCCGGGTGGACCCCCGGCAAGCAAGAGAAAAAAAGCGGGAAACCGGGCCATTTCCCGCCCGAGCGAAATCTTTTTTCGCATCGGGCTTCCGGATGGGCTATAACGAGGCTTGGTAAAATAGCGGAAGGATTCGGTCAACTCGCGGAGCGACGAAGACGTTGAAGACAGTGCCGTTTGTCCATTTGCATTTCCACACGGCTTACAGCCTGCTGGACGGGGCCTGCCTGCCGGACCGCGTCATGCCGCGGGCGCAGGAACTGGGCATGTCGTCGGTGGCCATCACCGATCACGGCGTGCTCTACGGCGTCGTGGAGTTCTACAAGCAGGCGCGCAGTTACGGCCTGAAGCCCCTCCTGGGCTGCGAGGTCTATGTGGCCGTCGGCAGCCGGCATGAGCGGAAGGCGGAGGGCCACCGCTCCTTGATGCACCACCTGGTCCTGCTGGCCGAAGATCTGCAGGGCTATTTCAACCTGGTCCGGCTCGTCTCCCTGGCCCACCTCGAGGGCTTCTACTACAAGCCGCGCATCGACAAGGAACTCCTCGAGCAGCACCACGCCGGGCTGATCGCGCTGTCCAGCTGCCTGAAGGGCGAGGTCGCCGAGGCGTGCGTCCGCGACGACCTGGCCGGGGCCGAGCGCGCGGCGAAGACGTACGCCGACATCATGGGCCCCGGCAACTTTTTCCTGGAATTGCAGGATCACGGCCTGCCCGAGCAGCGCGCGGCCAACCGCGGCCTGCTCGAAATCTCCCGCCGCACCGGCCTGCCGGTGGTCGCGACCAACGACGTCCACTACCTCCGGCCGGAACACGCGGAGGCCCACGAGGTGCTGCTCTGCCTGCAGACGCAGACCGTCCTGAGCGACCCCAAGCGCATGCGCTACGCGTCGGACCAGTTCTACATGAAGAGCGGCGCGGAGATGCAGGCCCTCTTTCCCGATCACCCCGAGGCGCTGGCCCGCACCGTCGAGATCGCCGACCGTTGCAACGTGGAGCTGCAACTGGAAAAAGAACTGCATTTTCCGAAGTTCGAGGTTCCCGGCGGCAAGGACGAGAAGACCTACCTGGAACAGCTCGGGCGGGAGGGGCTCCGGCCGCGATACGGCCTCGAGGACCTCGAGCATCCGAAAAACGACGCCGAAAAGAGAATTCGCGAGCGCTTTCTTTTCGAGCTCGGCGTGATCGAGAAAACCGGGTTCGTCAATTACTTCTTGGTGGTCTGGGATTTCGTCCGCTTTGCCCACGAGCGGCAAATCCCCGTCGGACCGGGCCGCGGGTCCGGCGCGGGCAGCATCGTCGCCTATGCGCTGGGCATCACGGGTATTGACCCGCTCCAGTACAACCTGATCTTCGAACGGTTCCTTAACCCCGAGCGCGTGTCCCCGCCCGATTTCGACATCGACTTCTGCCAGACCCGGCGCGGCGAGGTGATCGAGTACGTCCGCCAGAAGTACGGGCGCGACAACGTGGCGCAGATCATCACGTTCGGCAGCCTCGGGGCCAAGACGGTCATCCGGGACATCGGCCGCGTGCTGGAGATCCCGCTTGGCGAGTGCGACCGGTTGGCCAAGATGGTCCCCGAAGATCCGGATATGACGCTGGAAAAGGCGCTCAAGATGAACCCGGAGTTTCGCAAGGCCCGGGACAGCGAGCCGAACGCGCGGCGGATCCTCAAGTACGCCGAGGTGCTCGAGGGCCTCCCCCGCAATCCGGGGACCCATGCCGCCGGCGTCGTCATCGGCGAAAAGCCTCTCATCGAGCTTGTCCCGCTCCAGCGCGACAAGGAAGGGGAAGTCATCACGCAGTTCGAAATGGAGCCCCTCGGCGACGTCGGCCTGCTGAAAATGGACTTCCTGGGGCTCAAGACGCTGACGGTAATTCAGGAGGCGGTGGACCGCCTCCGGGCCACCCGGGGCCTCGAGGTGGACATGTCCTGCCTGCCCATGGACGACACGCCGACGTTCGACCTGCTCAACCGCGGCGACACGGTCGGCGTGTTCCAGGTGGAAAGCAAGGGCATGCGCGACCTGCTGCGGCGCATCGGCCTGACGCGGTTCGAGGACCTGATCGCCATGATCGCCCTCTTCCGCCCCGGCCCCATGAACATGCTCGACGACTACGTCAACCGCAAGCACGGCAAGGTGAAACTCACCTACGACCACCCCCTGATGGAGCCGATCCTCCGGGAGACCTACGGCGTCATGCTCTACCAGGAGCAGGTGCAACAGGTGGCCAACGTGCTGGCCGGATTCAGTCTCGGCCAGGGCGACATCCTCCGCCGCGCGATGGGCAAGAAAAAGAAGGAAGTCATGGACGAGACGGAGGAGAAGTTCGTCCACGGCTGCCAGAAGACCAATCGCATCGCGCCCCGCGTGGCCAAGAAGATCTTCGAGGACATTTCCCGGTTCGCGGGCTACGGATTCAACAAGTCGCACAGCGCGGCCTACGCCATCCTATCCTACCAGACGGCCTGGCTGAAGGCGCACTACCCGGTGGAATTCATGGCGGCGTTGCTCTCCAGCGAAATGGGCAACACCGACAAGCTCCCCGTGCTCGTGGCCGAGGCCCGGGAGATGGGCATCGAGGTCATGCCCCCCAACGTCAACGACAGCGACGTGCGGTTCAAGCCCGTCGGCGACGCCATCCGTTTCGGCATGGCGGGCGTAAAGAACGTGGGCATCGGCGCGGTCGAGGCCATCGTGGCCGAGCGCGCGGCGCGCGGCCCGTTCGCCAGCCTGGTGGATTTCTGCGGGCGCGTGGACTCCCATCTGGTCAACCGCAAGACGTTGGAGAGTCTCATCAAGTGCGGCGCCTTCGACTTCAGCGGCCTGTCGCGCGGCCGGCTCTTCACCGGACTGGATTTCGCCATGGGCCGCGCGGCAGCGATGGCGCGCGACAAGCGCAATGGCCAGTCGTCCCTCTTCGACCTGCTCCCGACGGAGGAGGGAACCGCCGCGCAGGACGAACTCCCCCCCGGCGATCCCTGGCCCGAAAGCCAGATGCTGGCCGCGGAGCGCGAGTTGCTGGGTTTCTATATCTCCGGGCATCCGCTGACCGCCTACGAGTGGGCCCTGCGCACCTTCGGCGTGGCCAACATCGCCGGCCTGGACAACGTGCCGGCGGGCTCGCCCGCCCGGATCGGCGGGCTCGTCGCGCAGTTCCAGAAAAAATTCACCAAGAAAGAAGAGAAGCCGATGGGCGTGTTCCGGCTGGAACTGCTCGACGGCGCGGTGGAGGTGGTGGCCTTTCCGGACGCCTACCGGGAATACGGCGTACACCTGCAGGAAGCGGCGCCCATCATGGTCTGCGGCTTCCTGGAAAAAGGCGACCAGATCAAACTGAAGGCCCAGGAGATCTATCCGCTCAAGGACGTGCACAAGGTTTTTGCCGAGCGCGTCAGCGTGCATGTCCCGGCCGCCGGCCTGGATGACGCGAAACTGTGGAAGATCAAGGAACTGCTCGCGCGGCATCCCGGCCAGACCCCCGTCACGCTTTGCCTGCAATTCCCGACGGGCGAGAAAGTCTTCGTCAACACGGACCGGACCTTCCACGTCGAGGCGTCGGAGGCTCTCGTGCGCGATCTGGAGCACGTGGTCGGCGAGGAGGGCGTTTACGTCGCCGTCATGCGGCGCGCGTGCCGCAGGGAAAACGGCGCGCGCAACAACCGGGCCCGCTTTGCCGGCCGCCCGGCTTGACGCCCGGTGGGGGGGGCATCAGGCCTGCAGGCTTGTAGGCCGCGTGCCCTCACGCGGCGCGCTGATCAATGCGTTTCCAGCCAGCGGCGCACCACCGCCGCCGAGGGATGGTCCGGGGCATACTTAAGAAAGGCCTCGTAATGTCGCCGCGCCAGGGCGTGGGCGCCCGGGTTCTCCGCGTAGAGCAGGCCCAGCGCATAGTGCGACGCCGCGTGGTCGGGCCGCGTCTTTAAAATGAGGCGATACTGCTCCACCGCGCCCGCCGGGTCGCCCTCCTGCGCCAGCGCCACGGCCAGGTTGTACCGCGCGCCGACCAGGTCCGGTTGCCGCTCCAGGGCCAGCCGGTAGGCGTCCTTCGCCAGATCGAACTCCCGGCGTGCGGCATACACGATTCCCAGATTGAAAAAAGCGGTCGCAAAGGAGTCGTCGTTCTCGACCGCGCGCAAATAGAAGAAAATCGCGCGGTCCAGGTCGCCCTGCTGCTGGTACACCGTGCCCCGGTTGTAGGCCTGGACGGCGGCCTGCAAGTTGCGCGTGGCCGGCAGCTTGAATTGCAGGCGGCGAGCCCCGCCTTCGGTTTCACGGGGCGTCGGTGTGGCCGCGGGCGGCGCGGGCGGGGTTGACCGTGCGGGGGGCGTGGTCGTCGGGGCGGGTTCGACGCGGATGG
>JAHJJH010000264.1 GCA_018823105.1 Verrucomicrobiota bacterium
CAGACGAAGCTGCCGGCGACCACGACCCCCAGGGGAATCCACTTTCTGAAATGCTTCATGTGTTCGTCCTCTGCCGCCTACTATAGGATAAACGGCGCCGCTTTTCCACAGGCCTCTTGACCGGGGCCGTCCCGGGCCCTTGGAATAGACGGCCGGCGCCGTCCAGGCGTTCATATTTCCTCTCGGGGTGCGTGGGGCCGTCCGCCCGGGTGGGGTCCGGTCGGTGTTGACAGGGACCGGGGGATGTCCGCACAATGATCCCCATGGACAAGCCCCTTTTCGAAATCGGCGCGGCGGGCGTGGACGCCGAACGCCTCGTGCGGGACCTCCAGGCCGAGGTGGCCCGGAAAATCGAACAGGGCGTGTACGCGGACGCGCGCATCGCGCGGGCCGAGCGCACGAACCTGGTCCACCTGCGCAACGAGGAGCAGTTCCTCGGATTCTACCTCCAGTGCCTCCGCGACGCGGTCTTCGTGGACATCTCCGACTTCGAGATCCGCGAGCGCCGCCGCGTCCTCGCCCCGTTGCTCATCCGTTTGAAAAAGGTGATCTGGGGCCTGCTCAAGTTCTACACCTACCGGCTGTGGTCCCAGCAGAACCAGGTCAACGGCCTTCTCGTCACGGCGATCGAGGGACTGGACGAGAAATACGCGGCGAAAATCCGGGCGCTCGAGGCCCGCATCGAAGCGCTGGAGAAAAAGTCCGGCGGCTGACCCGGGCCCGTCGCGCTCCCGCGCCTCCGGAGGACAGGCTATGCGCAACGTGCATGAAATCCATCATCCGCTCGTGCAGCACCATCTGGCGCGCCTGCGCGACCGCGAAACGGACTCCGCCGAATTCCGCCGCCTGCTGCAGAGACTCTCCCTGCTGCTGGCCTACGAGGCGACCCAGGACCTGGACCTGCGCGACACCACGGTCCGAACGCCCCTCTCGCCCGCCCGCGGCCGGGTCATCCGGCCCCGCATCGGCGTGGTGCCCATCCTCCGCGCGGGGCTGGGCATGGTGGACCCGATCCTCAACCTCATCCCCGACGCCGAGGTCTGGCACCTGGGTTTCTATCGCGACGAGAAAACGCTGCAGCCGATCGAGTACTATCGCAAACTCCCGCAGGGCGACCCGGTGGAGATTTCCCTGGTGCTCGATCCCATGCTGGCGACCGGGGGTTCCGCGGTGGCCGCGCTCGAGGCCGTGTACGCGTGGGGGGTGAAAACGGTGAAGCTGCTGGCGATGATCGCCGCGCCCGAGGGCGTGCGGTTGGTCCACAAGCGGTTCCCCGACACCCAGCTGTATGTCTGCGCGATAGACGAGCGACTCAATGAGCACGGCTTTATCCTGCCCGGCCTCGGCGATGCCGGGGACCGCCTGTTCAACGCGCATGCGGCTTCATGAGAACCGGCCCGCCAACACTCGGGGCTCCGGACGACCGCCTCGGCGTGCTTTTCGACATTGACGGCACCCTGCTGGATACCCGCGGGGCCGGGCAACGGTCGTTCGTCCGGGCCCTGGAGACGGTCTTCGGGTGGCGGGATGACATTGCGTACGTCAGTTTTGCCGGCAATACGGACCTGAACGTGCTCCAGCAGGTCATGGCCGCCCACGGCCGCGAACTGAACGAGACGGATCGCCGGACGTTTTTCGCGCGGTTGCCGGAAGAACTGGAGCGGGCCGCCGAGGGCGTGGAGCTGATCCTGTTCCCGGGGGTACGTGAGTTGCTGGAGGCCCTGTCCGCCGCCCCGCGGGCGCTCCTGGGCCTGGTCACCGGCAACATCGAAGCCTGCGCCCGGATCAAACTCCGGCACTGCGAATTGCACGGTCACTTCGTGCTGGGCGCCTTCGGCGATGAACATGCCGACCGCGAGCGGATCGCGCACCTGGCCCTGCAACGGCTGCATGAGGCCCTCGCCCCGGGGGCGCGCCTGAGCGCCTGCTACCTCGTCGGGGACACCCCCTTCGACATTACCGCCGCCTCGAGCATCGGCGCCGTTTCGGTCGCCGTCGCCACGGGAAAATTCGACGCGGCCGCGCTCCGGCAGGCAGGCGCCGATCACGTGCTGACCGACCTGTCCGATACAGCCGCCGTGCTGCGATTGCTGGGTTTGCGGTGACCAAAAGCATCCACGCCGCGTGAGGGCACGCGGCCTACAGCACGGGATGCTCTTGTAGGCCCGGTGCCCCCACCGGGCGTCTTCTGGCAACTGCGGAACGCCTTGTTACCGCCACCGGGCGCACAGCCGGAGGAACGGGCAGGTGTGGCAGCGGCGCTCGTCCTCCGCGACGTCGAAATCCTCCTCCCGGGCCAGGTCTCTTTCCGGGTCGGCGAGGGGATAGCGCATCTCGTCGGCGCGGCCAGCGCAATTTTCGCAGGCTACGGTCGCAGGGCTGGAAGGTCATTCGAATCTGGCAGCACCAACTGGCGCATGATGAGGTCGCATGCATTAGGCGAATTATTCTCGCGCTGTGCGAACCAATAGTAGTCAAATAGTAGTCTTACGAAATTGCGGGTAATGACTCCATTCTGAATTGCCGCTTGAGCCCATCCGTATTGCCGGCCCGGCTTCTCTTCGCTTTTTCTAGAGCCACACCGTATTCACTTCCGCTCCCAAGCCGCGGAATTTGCGGTCGCCGGTAACCAGGTGCGCTCGATTCTGCTTGGCCAGCGCGGCG
The DNA here is from genome assembly GCA_018823105.1 of Verrucomicrobiota bacterium. Classification (GTDB taxonomy): domain Bacteria; phylum Verrucomicrobiota; class Kiritimatiellia; order CAIQIC01; family JAGNIJ01; genus JAGNIJ01. The sequence goes on from JAHJJH010000264.1 coordinate 2,665, forward strand.
GCGAAGGCGGCGTGGATTATCGAAAGTTGTTATTTGCAAATGGATATGGAATGTGTATCCATATGCGAATGCAAGTTTCCATGGGAGAGCGTATGAAGAAGCCCGACAGCAGGCGGTATGGCGCGTTCAAGGCGTGGGTTGAGGCCTTGCCTTCTCAAGGACGCTATTCCTTTACCCGCGATGAGGCGATGAGCGCCTTCCGCCTCAATCGAAAGGCCTTTGTCCAAGTGGCCAGCCGCCTGTTGGCCCGGAAGAAGATTGCCCGTATTCACGGCAAGTTCTACGTCGTGGTGCCTCTGGAGCATGCGGCGGTTGGCGTGATCCCCGCTGACTGGTTCATCGGGAACTTGATGGAGCATCTATGCCGGCCGTTCTACGTTGGAGGGCTCAGTGCGGCGGAGTATCACGGAGCGGCGCATCAGCGTCCGCAGTGGTATCAGGTGGTGACCGACCGTCCGCTCCGGGACATCTCGTGCAGGGGGGTCGGGATTCGCTTTCTCGTGAAGCGCGACATCAAGGGAACCCCGATCCAGAAGATCAAGGTCGTCACCGGCTACATTCCCGTCTCAACTCCCGAGGCAACCGCGGTCGATCTGATCCGGTACAGCCGGCGCGTTGGCGGGTTGGACCACGTCCTGACCGTCTTGCAGGAGCTGGGCGATGTGATTGACCCCGTGAAGCTGGCCAAGGTGGCGAAGCTCGACGGAAACGTGGCCTATGCCCAGCGGCTTGGATGGCTTCTGGAGAGGGCCGGCTACGCGGAGAAGGCAAAACCGTTGGCTCGTTGGGTTGCCCGGAAGAAGCCCCTCGACGTCAAGCTGGAGCCGTCCTTGCCGATCCGGGGTTCCCTGCGCAACAAGCGCTGGAGCCTGCGGGTGAATACTGAAGTAGAGGGGGACTTGGCGTGATACCTCGTGCATTCATCGACGCCTGGCGCGCACATGCACCGTGGCGCTCGGACGCCAAGGTCGAACAGGACCTGATCATCTGTCGCGCCGTGGTAGAATTATTCCGCCATCCTGCCTTGTCCGAGCACCTCGTGTTCCGAGGTGGTACGGCGATGCACAAGTTGTTCTTCGATCCTCCCCGTCGGTATTCGGAAGACATCGACCTCGTTCAGATCAAGGCTGGGCCCATCGGGCCCATCTTCGACGCCCTGCGGGATGCGTTGACGCCTCTATTCGGGAAGCCGCAACGGAAGCAGGGGCCCGGCGTGGTTACGTTGACCTATCGCATGGCCTCGGAAACTCCGCCGATCGTGCCAATGAAGTTGAAGGTGGAAATCAATTCGAGGGAGCACTTTTCGGTGATGGGCGTACAGAAGAGGCGGTTTTCAATGGCTTCGCCTTGGTTCACAGGCGAATGCGAGGTGCCCACGTTTGACTTGAACGAATTGCTGGCAACCAAGCTTCGCGCACTCTACCAGCGTCGGAAGGGGCGCGACTTGTTCGATCTGTGGCTTGGCCTGACCGAGGGCAAGGCAAACGGCCAGCAGATTGTCGACACGTTCCGAAAGTACATGGAATTCGGAGGGTTCAAGGTTAGTCATGCGGAGTTCGCCGCCAACCTTGAGGCGAAGCGCCAGCATCCGAGTTTCACGGCTGACTTGGGCGATCTGCTCCCCGTGGGAGTGGGTTACGATCTTAATGCAGGCTTCGCTGTCGTTGAGCGCGAAATTCTGCCGTGGTTGTAGGAGGCCCGGGTCCTGTTTCCGGCACGGCGTCATGCTGTTCTCTAAAGCCAGACCGTATTCACCTCTGCCCCGAGGCTCCGGAATTCCTTGTCGCCGGTGACGAGGTGAGTACGCTTCTGTTTGGCCAGCGCGGCGGTGAAGGCGTCGGCGTAGGAGATTTTGTACCGGGATTTGAAGTCGGCGGCGATTTGGGCGAGGGGCCAGTCGGCATCGACGAATTCCACGCCCCAGCCGCGAATGTCGCTGATGGCGGAATCGGCGGTCGCCGCGGAAATTTCCCGGGCGAGGATGTACCAGACCTCTCCGGCGTTGATCACACTCATGTACAGGGGAATCCTGCGCTCGATGGCGTCGGCGACGAGCTCTCCCATTTTTTCAGCGGCCGGCTCGCCCTGGAGATAGGCCAGCGCGGCCCACGAGTCCAGCACCAGCGCGTGCGGCTTCTTCGATGTCATCGCTCCCGCTCCGCCTTCTTCTCTTCGGCGAGCGCTTTCAGGAGATCCTTCCCGCGGTACTTGCCGAACTGATTCCGGACGGACTCCCCGGTAATCGGCTTGATCAGAATCCCATCCGCCACGGCAACGACCCGCGCCCGGGTCCCGTTCTTGATCTCGTATTCCTTGCGCAGGCGGCTCGGGATCACGATCTGCCCCTTCACGCTGAACAGGGCGGTTTCTTCGCGTACCACATTCTTCATGCTCATAGTATTACCAAAAGAAGAAAGTAAGTCAATAGGTGAATAGTAAGGCATGAGATGCGTAAGGCCGCGGGGTCAGTCCGCACAGGGTTGCCGATCCGCTTGAGTTGCAACAGGGTGCGGACTGACCCCTTACTCCTCTGATGCCCTGCTGATTGTGCTTGACTGATGATGAATACTTCATCATAGTGATGAAAATTGCATCATACAACAAGGGCATATGCGGGCGAGGCGCAAACGATCTTGGATTAACTCGGGAGAGCGACTGACAGTGTCCCTCGGGTCCGACCACCGGAAGGCGCTGGAGCAGATCGCGGCCGAGAATCGAGCGTCTCTGGCCTCTGTGGTCAGGCGGGCCTTGGAGCAGTTCATCTCACAGAAGCGGCAGGGCCAGTGAAGGGATCGGCCGGATGAAGAAGCTTCGAATAAGGAGAGAATACGACAAGAAGAATGACGTAACGCTGTTTCAAGGGGACTGTCGGTCTCTGCTGAAACAGATTCCAGACAATTCGGCTCAACTTGTTGTGACTTCGCCCCCTTACAACGTTGGGAAATCTTACGAGAAGAGGCGAACGCTGGAGGAGTACTTAGACCTACAAAGAGAGGTAATCAGGGAATGCGTGAGGATTCTCCGGCCAGGAGGGAGCATCTGTTGGCAAGTTGGGCATCATGTCAATGGGAACAACCAAGTAGTTCCCCTTGATATCCTGCTACACCCTCTTTTCGCAAAGCATGAGAAGATCGCCGGCATCCGACTGAGGAACAGAATCATCTGGCACTTTGAACACGGATTGCACTGCAAGTTCCGCTTCTCTGGTCGTCATGAGACTATCCTGTGGTACACAAAAGGAGACAAATACAGATTCAACTTAGATGCTGTTCGTGTGCCACAGAAATATCCCGGCAAGAAGGCATACAAAGGTCCCAACCGAGGTAATTACTCCGGGCATCCTCTCGGAAAGAACCCGGGTGATGTGTGGATCATTCCGAATGTTAAAGGACGCCATGTTGAGAAAACGATCCACCCGTGCCAGTTTCCAGTCGAAATACCCGCCAAGTTTATCTTAGCGCTCACTCGGCGCGGGAATCTGGTTGTTGATCCATATCTGGGAGTAGGATCCACAGCAGCTGCTGCTGTTCTGTTTCACAGGAAGGTTGCCGGGGCCGATCTCAAGAAGAAGTATCTCAATGTGGCTAGAGATCGTGTACGCAGAGCAGAACGAGGGATGTTAAAGTACCGGGCGATGAACACCCCGGTGTACGAACCGCCCCCAAACACTCCGCTGACAACGTCTCCGTTTGCCAAAGTCGCCAAACGCAGGGGAGCCGTTACTTGAGCATCGCCTTGAACACATTCACTGCGGACGCGAACTTGTACTCGTCAACGTGTTGGTGTATCTCGCCGATCTCTCGGCGCTGCGGAAACTGCACCTTATTGTCGTCATAGAGCTGCTGTAGTGCCCGAAATGACGCCTCCTCAAGCAGGATTGTGGCCACCCGCTGTTGGGCCAACCTGTCTTGGCTGACGCGCCGGTCATACTCTTCTTTCGTTTTTCCAAGTAGATGTTGATTCAACAAATCCTGGTCATTGATTGTGATTATGCCTGCCGCAAACTGGCTCGGCGCCTTCTGATCGATCGGGCCATACTTGACCTCTTTGAAAAAGCCGCCCTTCTCGTCATCCTCATCAAGATGAATGTGAGCAACAGCAATGATTGGTGATGGCCCTCCGATCTTGACCTTAGCCTCTACTGTTGCATGTTGATTCCAAGTGGTTCCGTTCCAAGGGACGAGTACACGCAACACCTGCTGCCCCTTAACCTGATGCTCCGTGGCATTGAGTTTAACGTTGAGTTCATCGCATCTTTCTCCGGCGGGATCGATCAGCCGTACATCACCGGTTTTCTTTGTGATCGCGAGCTGAACGTGATGTCCAAGAGATATAGCTTTCGGATTGACGAAGAGAACGAGATTGTTGCGCCTACCAGGGCGACCCATTGAGATCGATGGCCGGAACTCCATGGTCTCCGGCGGTACGATCTCCGGTTCGGCCAGAACGTCCTCGATTATGAGCTTGGCCTCGGGGAGGTAATTCCCATCCGCGCCCTCAACAAGTACAGTCACATCTCCAGTTTGTCCGACAACAGGACAGGACACGGTAACCCGGAAGCAGAAGAAGTTCTCGTGGGTATTCCAGCGGGGGCTCTTTTTCTTGTAGATCGTCTCTGTCTCGGGTTGGACGGATATCCCTTCGCTAGCGGTTGCAACCATTTCGCACCCATCACTGACTACGTCATCTCGAATCAACAGAAGAACGTGTCGCGGTCGCCCTGCTATCAACTTGGTGCTCCGAGGGAAGAACGACACAGGCTCCTTTGGAGGTTCTGGCTCGGGTGTGCCTTCCCCTGGTCCAGACATCTCCGTTATTTCATGAAAGTACTTGTTAAGGTGTTTGAGGGCTTCGTCCAACCGCTTTCGAGTCTCCGCAGAAAGCGCCCCTTGTTCCTTTTCCTCTGCAAGCTTCTTCTCCTTTTCGTAGTAGGGCTTGAGCACTGCCGAAATGAACTCAAAAAGCGCCCTGCTGAATTCGTGGTCTAGGTTGAACCCGTCACGGTCTACTCGGAGAGGCGATGTCGGGAAGTCCGGAGAATTGAGATGTTGCTCGAGAACGGATCTCAAGCCGTTGATACGCACAACGCCAAAAAAACGCTTCAGGAAATATGCCTTCTCGTAGTCCGGATCGGCGAAAGTAAGGTCATACGCTGCATCGAGTTCGTCGATGATAAGCAATCCATTCTCACGAGCCTCTCGGTCAACGCCTGCGCCTCTCAATTCGCGTTGTGATCTGACGAGCAGAAAATCCACCTTAAGGGGTTCGAATTTCAGAAGGCCCTTTGATGGGCTGAAAGGGCGTGAGAACGAATCGATAACTTGCCCGACGGGGAAATCAAAAACAACGCGATCTGCAGCCTCCCCAGCTGCACGGTACTGCTTTAGATTCAACCGCACATTGGGGTCTGAGGCAATAAGCCGTAGCATAAAGAAATTACCCAAGCGAAAGACGATGTCTGGAGGATCGGGAATGTGGCACCGTTTCCTGTCCCCTATGACGAACCGAACAGCCGTGCCAACCTGCAGAGGCTGAAGATATGTCTTCTCAAAGTGCTTTTTCTGAGGGTTATCCTCGTAGTCCATCTCGATTCTCCAGTGTCCACCCTTTGGCCACTCTCCGCGAGCGATCGTGAGCTTGTTGCCGTCAAAGGTATGAATCGCGGCATCAGTATGTGCTCTTATGACGTCGGACAGCCCGCGGCCAAACAGGTTTCTGCCAACGACGCTCCCGTGGAGGTCGGTTCTGTCACCGCCTATATCCATCAATGCCGTCTTCAGTGCACTAGTACTCATGCCTTGAGCTTCATCCACAACAACAACTTCATTCGGGGGGCGTCCACTGCTCTTGGCTGTCACAACCTCAATCCTGATAGCTCTCTGTGGATACTTGCCTGCGAGCTTGGCGCGCATGGCGGATGTATCCATCTGGGACCCTTTAGGAATCTGTAACATCAGATCGATAAGCCCACTGCTCTGGGGAAGATTGTGTTTATTCTTGGCGCTTGTGTCGCTGTTTGTAATCAACTCAGTAAGTGTCTTACAGAAACTGCGGCCCAGCGCTTCGTTCACCTGGCGCTTCTCTTCTCGGGTTGCAATCCTTGGCTCAAACATCTCGTGATGCATGATCAGTCCTCCCTCTTGCTGCTCGCCGAATCGGATCTGTTGATATAACCTGCAAAACGCGTAGAAACGACGTCGAGGAACTCAAGAAACTCGCGGTCTTTCGTTGTCTCGCCGTCTGATCGGAGTTGCCTGACCTGCTTCCGAATTTCCGAAGGCGGTGTGTGGTCATAGAGTTCCACTAGGCCGAGGAAATGAACGACGTCGGCATCGGCCATATGTCCGTCTTTGTAGAGTTGATAGAGAAGTTTCGACTTCGCTTTCTCTATCTCGCTGATGGGATTCCTTGTATGCTCGCGACTCTTGCTTGGGCGTCGTGGGTCTATATCTAGCGACCCGACATCCACAGGTTTGCCTTCAAATGTGGGAGTCCCGAGGACCTGAATTACCTTCACCACTTCGCTCCTGCCCTTCTCTGTCAGAAAGACTCCTTTTCTTGGGTCAGAAGTGGCAAGGCCCCTGTACTTTGGTCTCAACTGAAGCAGGCATCGATTAGTGCGCATGGCATTGGGCATGCCTGGAAAGCCGGTAAGGCCGAAATCTTGGGGGAAAAGGCGCGCGTTAAGAACGCTGATGTTCTCGTAGGTGGAATGCATTTCCCAGCAGGAGAGCCAATAGACTGAGTATGCCGTGAGGTGAGCAAGGGAGAACCGACGATATACGTCCCTTGGCTTTGAATCGACTTTCAGAAGCTCACTCGCATCTTTAGGCCTATTCGTTGTCATTCAGATGTCCTTCGCTTGTTGGGAGTTTGCTCCAAGTACCTGAGGCTGCTGTGGTGAAGTCACCCGCGTTCGTCGCCGTGTAGGAACCTCTTCGTGGCGTTCTCAGCACGCCCGCGCTGCGAAGCATAGCAAGAACCACGTACGTCTGATACGCGGGGATATTGAGGTTGGCCTGAACGCTCTCCGGGGTGAAGTCCTTTGCCTTCGTCAGGAGATTTGCGACAACAGAAAACACCTTGTCGACAGCCGCCTTCGGCACGACGTGCTGATACTCGGCTCGGTGATTCCTTTGAAGGCCGATCTTGACTAGGCAGTTGTCGGCGACCAGATATCTCGGGTATTCCGCCTTCCTCTTCTTCGGTGCGGTTCTTTCAGTCCCGGCGTCTGCGCGCCTACTTGACGGACCGGGCGCCACGAGTCGGGTGTGCTCAACAGCTGCGGGGGCAGAGACGTTGCCGAGTCTGTGGGCCAGTCGCCTTCTAAATTCATCCGCTTCTTTAGCGAGTTGGAACAGGGCTTCAGCATCTTGCCATGCCGTTGGCTCGTCGGTCTTGGCCGTGTTCTTCGCGCTCTCGAGGAGCTCGTCCTGGATATCTGCGGCAGCCTCGCAGGCGCGCCTCAGGGCTTCTTTGGTCTTCTCGTTCATGGCTCCGTAATCCTTATGCTCTATTGTTCACACAACATAATAGCACAGAGTATAATAGCGTCAAGCAGAAAGGCGCATGCTGGATCGGCCCAACCGCCTCCACGGTGCGGCTCCCGGGGTCGGACCTCGGCAAGTGGTTGGAGTCTAGGTTATTAGCGGCGGTTTGCGCCCCAAAAAAAGGCCTTAGAGGCGTTTTTCGCGCCCGGCAGTAAGGGGTCAATCCCGGCATATGTGCAGAACCGTCTTTCTCAGCCCTTTCCGAGCCGTGTCTTTCGGATCCCGATGCGCCGCGACGGCCCTTCGCACATTGCTGGCATCGTCCAGGCTACGGCCACCCTGGCAGCTACCGCCACCGGGCGCACAGCCGGAGGAACGGGCAGGTGTGGCAGATGCGCTCGTCGTCCGCGACGTCGAAATCCTCCTCCCGAGCCAGGTCTCTTTCCGGGTCGGCCAGGGGATAGCGCATCTCGTCGGCGGAGTCGTGGATCAGTTCGCGCCCGGCTTCCAGGTCCTCTTCCGAGAAACGGTATTCTTCCCTTGGGCCGGAGGGAAAGGTGTACTCGACGAGGACCACGCCGGCGGGCGCGGCGCCCCAGTGTTCGACCGCCAGCCATACCAAGGCCGCGCGCGTCAGCCCGCGGGAAGGAACGTCCGAAGGCTGGATCCAGTCGTGAATACGGAGACCTGTTCCGTCTTTTAAAACCAGGTCGGGACGAATGTCCACGGCGAGACCGCGCAAATCGAACCGCAGGTTCTCCCCGATGGCCAGACGCGCAGCCGCCGGGCCCGCAGCCAGTTCCCGGCCGTAAGCGGTCCCGGCGAATGTCCGGAGATCGGCCACGGCCCGGTCCGCGAGACTCTTCCACTCCTCGTCCGGCACCGCAATGCCGCACTCGTGTTCGAAGAGCCCTGCCGTGCGTTTCGGAGTGAGGCGGTACTCGTGCTGGCGCGAGGCGCGAAAATCGTCGCGCAGCGTCTGCAGAAGGCGCGCGGCCGCCGCTTCGATCTCGAGCGACTCGCGCAGCCACTCGTGCGCGCCCCGGCGAATATGAGTATGCGCCCATTCATGCCGAAGCTGCAGATCGCGTACCTGTTGAATGACCCCGGGGCCCGCGTAGTACCGGTAGTAATAGCGGCGGAGACAGGTATGGAAGCACTCATGCCGCGCGAGCGACCAGGCAAAGGACGCTGGAGTCGTGGCGGTCATCGGTCCTTTCGCGCCGAGCGGCCCGGAGGGCGCGGCCTTCGTCACTGTCTCCTGGGTTTCCGATACACGGTCGAAGGCGAGGCCTGGTAGAATTTATGGGCGCGGGGCAGGACCCATTCCTCTTCTCCCTTGCGCAGCAGAAGCCACTCCTCACCCCGGCGGCCGCCACTCTCGACGATCTCGTATTCCCCGATAAAATCGCCGAGGCGGACAAAATAGTAAGGGGTCGGTACGAGACCGAATCCGATGCGATAGATGACCTCGTTCGTGCCGAAGTAGTGGGCGGCGCGCAGCACGACGTTGGAGATAGTGTTGCACTCGATCCGCTTGAAGCCTTCGTAGCGGAAGGCCGGGCCGTTCGTATCGGCCTCCGCGCCTTCCGCGGTTGCCTCGCTCCCGTCCTCGGCGGCCGCGTCCTCCTCTGGGACCGCGTCCCCTTCTACATCTGCAGCCGGCGCGATGCCCGCCAGACACAGGAGGGCGGCCAGCGTCCACGCAATGGTTCTCATCATCCTCTCTCCTCGCACGCTTTCGGGACGCTTATAGCGCATTCGGAGATCGTCCGCCAGATCAAAGGCCCGGGGTTGTGCGGTAGGGCGCGGGCGCTGCACGCGCCGAATATCGCGGCGGGTCCGGCGGCCCCGCCCTACCTTCATGGTCCCAAACGGGCCAGTCCTTGAAGCACGGGCCGGGAGAAAGCACGGCCCGCTCCCCGCGAAGGGAACGGGCCGATATAGTTCCGTGAAACAAAACGGATTAGAACTGCCAGCGGGCGCCGAGGCCGAAGAGCAGGTCGTCAATGTGGACAATTTCGCCGTAGAACGAGAGCTGCTCGGTCAAGGAGAACAGTACGCCGCCGGCGATGGCCACGTTGGTCTCGTCGTCGCTGATGCTGCCCGTGCCGGGGATGTCCACTTCCGCATCCTCGTAGTCCAGGCCGATGAATCCGTAGGGGGTGAACATCTCCATGTCCTTGCTGACCAGCGCGCCGACGTTGACATCGAAGACGTCCACGCTCGTAGCGCCGGCATCGAAGCTGCTCATGCCGATCACACCGCGCAGGGCCACGTCCACGGGCAGGTCCAGGGGCAGCGTGAACTTGCCACCACCCTGGTAGCACAGACCGGTATCGCCGCCGTCCGGGTCTATCAGGCCAAGGTCGGCGAACAGCGCCAGGCCCTCCATCACGCCGAAGGTAACCCGGCCGCCAAAGGCATTGGCCTCATCGCCGATGACGACGCCGCCCGAAACGCGTATCAGGCCGGCGGCGGGCGCCGCGGCGCTGTCCGCGTAGGGAAGCCCGATGAACTGGGCCATAGCCGGGGCGGCCATGGCGCATACCATTGCTACCACGATCAACTTCTTCATACTCTTCCTCCTGGTTGCTGTGATCTCCCCCACAAGAGGACCACCTGAATCCTGGCGATCAACCTGTGGTGCTAGTCTCAAATGATGGTACAAGATGTAGTAGGCCGTCAACTTTTTTTTATGGCTTTTCATCGCGGAGCGAATCGCATTGGCTGTGTATGGGATTGCCTCGGAGTGCCGCCGTTGGTACATGTCATCAGCGTTCGCCGCGTTGAACAGTACGCAGTGAATGAGCAACCAGAATGCAGGAGGGGAGACGGCTCGTGAGGCGTGTGCTACTGTCTTTCGTTGTTATGGTGGCCCTGTCACGGGCCGCGGGGGCGCAGACACTGGCTCAGAGCGTCCTGGCCAGCTATAACTCCGTGCAAAGCGTGAGCTGTGAGGTGCGCCGTGACACGAAGGCGGAGGGCGGGGCCTCCATGCGGACGCTGAGCCGGGTGTGTTTCCAGCGCCCGGATCGCCTGCACGTGGAGAATTTCACCCCCGTCAAGCGTCGCATTGTGGCCGATGGCGCAACCTTCTTCAGCTATATCGAGGGCGACCCCAAGGGTTTTTCAAGGCCGGTCGCCAACCTCGACGAGGAGATGCTGATCCAATTGCGTAAGATCCCCGGTACGGCCATGGACCACCTGATGAAGATCAGGGACACGGCGGAGACGGACCTTCCCGCGACGGAGGAGTTTCCGGTCCGCCGCGGCTACGACATGAGCAAGCTGTTCGTGGTCCTTTCCGTGGATGCCACGGGCCGGCTGGCCCGGATCGAATTTTTCGACTCTGCCGGGATGAAGAACAAGACCGCCCAGTACGACTACAGCGCTTTCCAGCAGGCCGCGGATGGCGCGTGGATTCCCTGTCTGCACCAGGGCTCGCTGTGGTTCGGCGGCGTGGAAACGCGGGAAACGACGCGCATCGACAACCTGGCGGTGAACCAACCCGTCCAGCCGAACCTTTTTGTGGCCGCGCCTTTCTTCAAGGGGGTCAAGTTTGTGGATGATTTTGGCCTTATTTACGAGTAGCGGGAGGAGGGGCCGACGTTCGTTGCAGAAAAGACTTGCGCGTGGAAGTCGTGAACGTAGAGTATTCCATAGCAGGAAGGAGAAGGCATGAAGAAAGTCCTCGTCTGTTTATTAATCGCTACATTTGTTATGGCTGTTGTGGGTCCGGTTCAGGCGGCGGATAAAGGGGCCGGCCGTGGTGGATTGATGGGCTTCATTGCCGGTTGCTGCTTCGGCATTCGCGCCGGCGCGGCTTACAATGACGGCAAGGAAATCCACTGGCGCGAATGGGTTTCGCTGGTCCCGATCGTCAACATCGTGGTCGCGATCTGGAACGGTATTGAAGGCGCCAACGGCGTGACCAGCAAGGATTACGCCACCCAGTACGGCGCGATGTACTACTAAGCGCGGCCGCATGGCCATGGTTACCAGGAGGATTCCGGGCTTGTTACCCGGGATCCTCTTTTTTTTTACGCCGCTGCTTTGTTCGGCCGGACCGGACCTGGCGGCGGACCTCTTTGAAGAGGGGCGCTGGACCGAATGCTCGCGCGAATGCCGACGGGTGCTCCTGTCCGATCCCGCCGATGAAACCGCACGCCTTCTCCAGGCCGTCTCCAGCCTGCGTTCGGGCCGGACGAACGAGTGGGCGGGGGACACGCTGGCGGCGTTGAGCCGCAGCCGCCGCCCGGAGGTCCGGGCCATGGCGGCGTACGAACTGGGCCGCGTGGTGTGGGCAAAGAACGATGCCGGCGCCGCCTTTGACCTCCTGCGCAAGGCTTTCCTCGAAACCCGATCCCAGCCCCTTTTCCTGCGAAGCGGCTGCTCGTTGCACACGCTGCTCCGGGATTTTCCAACCCTTGGAAAGAACGACCCTTCGGTTCTCCAGTCCTTGGAAACCTGCCGGCCGCTCTGGACCCTGGAGCTGCGCGAAGAGTGCGCCTCACCGTTGGGGCCACAAGGCCGCGAGCCGTGGGTCGCAACGCCCGGCCGGTGGGTGGTGACGTTCTACCGGAATCAAATTGCCCCGGCGATCGGCGCGCGGTGCTCGCTCGAGCCGAGTTGTTCGGTCTATTTTCTCGCCGCCAGCCGGAAGCACGGGCTGCTGGGGTTGCCGATGCTGGCGGATCGGCTGGTTCGCGAGCCGTCGGTCGTCGCGGAAGGACGGCATCCGGTTCAGGGGGACGGGCCGACGCGCTTTGCCGATCCGGTTTCCGACCACGATGCCTGGTTTCGTGCCGAGGGGGGGGAATGATGGGCGCGCGATGGTGGAACGCGAGGGCGGTGTTTATCCGGGTGGCCGCGCTGGCGTGGCTGGTTCCGGGGCGCGGCGTCGCGCAGACGGCGCCGGAACTTCGACTGGCCTTGGAGCTTTCGGACGAGGGCGATCACGCCGGCGCGGCCCTGGAGTTCCGGCGGCTGGCCGCCGAAGATCCGGCCGGCGAGGCGCGGGGCGGCTACTACTGGGCGGCGGCCTTTGAGTACCGGAAAGCGGGTGAATTCAAGTTGGCGGACAAGATGCTGGACCGGGCCGAGGATGCGCATCCTTCGTTGGGCACTCCCGCGCTGTTGCTGCGTGGCGAGAATGCCCAGGCGGCGCAGCAATGGGGCGAGAGCGATTTCTATTTCGAGAGCGTGCTCCGCGGCCCGGGCGGAACCGAGGAAAAGACGCTGGCCAGCCGCCGGCTCGCGACGGGGCGGCTGCGCCAGCGGGACGCGGACGG
>JAHJJH010000001.1 GCA_018823105.1 Verrucomicrobiota bacterium
CGTATGCCGTGGACATGAGCCTGTTGCATGCCAAGCCGTTGCCGACCGAAGCCCCCGTCGCCAACTCGTATATGCCGCAACCAAGCCTGCAGGGTACGGACCTCTCCCGGCGCATTGTTCTGCGCGCCGCCTCGCGTTGGGTGACCCAGGCCTTCTAACCTGCTTATTGCACGAGTCGGAACCGACTCATGCAATAAGCAGCTCTGGCACAGCCACTTGCTGAGCAAGTGAGTGTGCCAGAGCACGTGACGTTTTGTCGAATCGGAGATTCGAAAAAACGAACGTGGTGAGCCCCGTTTGTGCCCGCAGGACGGGCACAGCATCGCGTGACCGCGTTGGCGCGGTACGCGACTCACGCGGCGGCGGCCCTTTGGGCGGATTTCCGCGACATTCGCGCAAAATCCGGGCTAAAACCCCGGCTTGTCATTCCGAGCGCAAGCGAGGAATCTCCTCCTCACCCACACGTCGGCCCCTGCGGCATCCGGCCGGCAGGCCAAGGAGATCCCTCGCTTCGCTCGGGATGACAAAACCGCACGGGCTGGCCGTTACGACTTTTTCCCCTCACGGCCCCGGCGGCGGGGCGTAGGGCGCGACGACGCGGCACACCCTGAGCCGCCCCACCGGGTTCGTCTCCGTCTGCTCGTTGGCCGGCTTAGCAAGGAAAGCAGGTCGGGAGTCTTTTCTGTGCTCGGCGGATAAGTCGGCGGGCAGGCAGGCCCGCCTCCAGACTTTTTCATTCCTGTTGAAGGCGCCGATTAACGGGTGTTGTGAATTGAGTTTGCGGGTTAGCCACGGTACTTCGCGCGATAAACAACGCTGTGTGCGGTCAGGGATCCGGCTTCCGGATTGTCCTTCTTGGTGATTGACACAGGTATGCCGCGCGGTACGCTTGCCTTGGGGGCGCGTATCGGGAGGGCGTCACGGCCAAGTGTGCGATTCCCTGAAAGTCTGGGAGAAGGAGGTACCACATGAGAGAAGCACGCATCGTCAGAGCATTCATCCTGCTGGCCGTTTCGGGTGTGGCCGTGTTCTGTGGAAATAGTCACGGGGAGGAAGCGCAACACGCCCAGGTTCTGTTCATCGTCGACGCATCCGGCAGCATGGGCCAACCGCTCGAAAATTCAACGAGACTCGAAATCGCCAAGAGTTCACTGGCCGCTCTTCTGCCGGAGGTCGGCAAGAAAGAAGACTTGCGCATGGGTCTGATGCTGTACGGGCACAGGTCCAAGGACTGCGATGATATCGAAGTGGCCGTCGAAACCGGCGCCGGAACGGCTGCCGCGATCAACCAGAGGGTTCAGGGCTTGAGTCCTGTCGGCATGACCCCGCTGGCCGCTTCTCTTAAGCAGGCAGGCGACCGTCTCCGATCACTTTCGGGGCATAAACAGATTATTCTCTTGAGCGATGGCGAGGAAACTTGCGGCGGCGATCCCGTCAAGGTCGCTGCGAACCTGGTAGCCGAAGGCATAGACTTCAACATCCATGTCATCGGATTTGCTGTTGAAGGCACAGCCGTCGCCCAGTTGCAAAAGATCGCCGAGGCCGGGAACGGAAGGTTCAAGAAGGCGGACACGGCCAGTGAGTTGGCGGGTGCTTTGGACGATATCACCGGTTCTATCGAGACGAATATCCTCGGGGAGGCCCAACGGGACAAGGCCGTCGTGAAGGACGTTTACTTCCAGGACGACTTCGCGCGGGACGAACTGGGGCCCGACTGGAAGATCATTGATGAAGATCCGGACCGCTGGGTCATGGACAACGGCTTCCTGGCGATCACCCGCACGACAGAGAAGATCCGGGACGACAGCGGCGAGCGGTGGGCTTGCTTCAACACGCTGGAACTGCAGAAACCGCTCCCGGAAGACTACGAGATCACCGTTGAATGGGAGATCCCTTTTCAGAGCGCGTATAGCATGGGCCAGGCGGTCTGCGTATCACTGGTCAATGACGCAGGCGACAGTGTGCAAGTCGGCTTCGAGCACGGAACCTTCGGGATGGCATACCACTACCTGCACCGCGCTTTCAAAAAGGTTCTCGGGGGCAAGGTCAGCGAGATCCTGAAAGGGGAACAGGAGAAGGTGCCCAAGGAGATGGAACTTCAGAAGGTGCGGGCACGAATCACCAAGAAGAAGTTCACCTTCAAGGCCTATACGCAGGTTACCGGGGGGGCGTGGGAGGAAATCGGAGAGCACAAGTTTCTCAAGTTCAAGAACCTGAAGCTCCGAATCTACCAGTACAACAGGAAACCCGATTACGATGTCTACGCAGCTCCCGAGGTCGAAGCCGTCGTCAAGAGCGTCGTTATCCGGGAAGCAGAGTGACGGTACCGCGGGGACGGGATTCGGATGCGCTTAGCCGTTTGACCGACGGTTCGTCACGCAAGGAAAAGGGGTCGGGAGTCTTTTCTGTGTCGTTGGAGGCGCCGCGCTTGCCTCGCCGAAGCCAGGCGAAGGCGGGTCCCCGTGGCGTCATGAACTGGCAGGCCACCTCGCCGTCATCAGGCTGCTCGCTTTCTCGTGCGGGGCGAGGGCGCCCCGCCTCCATTTCACGGCCCCGGCGGCGGGGCGTAGGGCGCGACGACGCGGTACATCCTCAACCGCCCGGCGGGGTTGGTTTCCGCCTGCTCGTTGACCGGGCCCACCACGGTGCCGCCGATCGCCTGCCACGAGATGTTGGTGTCCTTCAACTGGTTGGTCGTCGCCTGCGTTTCATACGTCACGTCGTTTGTCGCCGTCCACCGGATCCGCGCCACCTGGCCGGTCCGGACCAGCTTGGTGATGACGATGTTTGTGCTCGGTCCCTGCTGATAAATCGTGATCTTGTAATCCTCGACCTCGCCGTCGGTGGCCATCCCGGTCGGCAGAAGCCCGGCCGCGGAACTGCTGAAGCGCACGCGGGCGTAGGTTTCGCCCACGCTGGCGCCCAATGGCACCGCCGCGTTTACATAATTCACGCCCTGCGTCAGGGCGAGTCCCGAGACCATATTCTCGCCAGCGTCCGACCAGTCGCCGTCCCGGTTGAAGTCAATCCAGCCGTCGAAATACCCGTTGGTGGAGGCGGTGACCTGCAGCACGTTGGTCTGTCCGAGAACAAAGTTGCCCTGCGGGATCACGCCGTCTTCATCGGCCAGGTTGTCCACATCGTCCCCATCCGCATTCGCCGAAGGCCGGCCCTCGGGATCGGCGTCTATCAACGCGCCCAGGTAATAGCCCGAAGGCGTGCGATGGCGCGCGCCGTCGTTGACCAGCAGGGTCGGGTACGCCGGATCCGGCGCGTCACCGAAATCCAGCACCTCAAGGCGGACTTCGTGGTCTTCCACCTCGCCGTCCGACTCCGCGCCCGTGAAGGCGGGAATCGGCGGCGCATAGGTGGTGAATCGCCAGCGGGAATGCGGGCCGCCCGCGACCACCGTGAGCGGCACGAGGACGGCCAGGTTGTTGATCCCGGCGCTCAAGGACAGGTTGCTGAACACCTGTTCGCCCGGATCGGCCCAGCTCGTGTTGCTGTTCCAGTCTATCCAGGCATTCAGGAAGCCGGCGACCGAGGCCACCACCGCGACCTGGACCGTCGAACCGGCGACGAACACGGCGGGCAGCGTGACGCCGTCCTCGTCGGCCAGGTTGGCCAGGTCGTCGCCCACGGCGCTCGGATGCGGCTGGCCGTCAAGCTCGGCATCTATCTGGAGCCCCATGAAAACGCCGGGCACGATCACATGCCGCGCCCCGTTATTGGCCAGGAGGGTCGGGTAGCCCACCCCGGCGTCGCCAAAATCAAGCTCCTCCTCGCCTTCCTCCCGCAGCGTGACCTCGTAATCCTCCACCTCGCCGTCGCTGACCAGGCCGGTGTAGCTTAACGTCCCCTGCTGGGTGGTGAACCGGAACCGCGCAAAACTGGTTCCCGAGGTGGCGGACACGGGGACACTGAAGGATAGATTGTTCATTCCTGCCGTGACCGCCTGGTTCGAAAAAATCATGTCGGGGGGACCGGCCCAGCT
Source organism: Verrucomicrobiota bacterium (assembly GCA_018823105.1). Classification (GTDB taxonomy): domain Bacteria; phylum Verrucomicrobiota; class Kiritimatiellia; order CAIQIC01; family JAGNIJ01; genus JAGNIJ01. The sequence goes on from JAHJJH010000001.1 coordinate 3,995, forward strand.
CCCGTTGATGTCGAAGTCCATCCAGGCCCACAGGAAGCCGCTCACGGAACAGGTGACGTCCACCGTGGCCGACTGCCCAAGATAGAGCGGCGTGACAAAGGTCACGCCATCCTCGTCATCCGACTTGTTTATATCATCCCCGGTCGCCGTCGCATTGGGCTGGCCGTCGGCCTCCGTGTCGATCGCCGCTCCCATATACACGCCGGGCACGACCAGATGACGCGCCCCATCGCTGGCCAGCAGGGTCGGGTAGGTGGGGTCCGGCGCGTCGCCGAAATCGAGCACCTCCTCCATTATGCCGTTGGTATCATGGAAGACGGAAACATCGCTGCCCGCATATTCCTCTCCTGTGTCCGCCGCAATGCTGTCAATCCACTGGCTGATTTTCAGAGAAAGGGACCGGTTGAACAAAACATCGCTCTTGTTGGTAAAGGACTGTTCGAGAGCTGCATACCGAGAATCAATGGGATCCAATCCGCTGCCGGGCACGATGAAATCCAGGGTCCGAATCCCCGACTGGCCGATGGCGATATCACCGAAATCCCACGTGGGCACGAAGTAATCACCGGGCGTATCGTGTCCGCCGGTTTGATCATTCGTATTCCAGCAGTACCACGCGGCCTGGTCTTCGTTAGTAGCCACGATATACGGCAAAACCTCGCTGTAGGGCGATACCCATGAGGCTGGCACATTGGTGATAGCCGTGATGGCAAACGAGGCGGTCAGCTTGGCCTCGAACAAGGTGCCCACATAAACCTGTCCCGCAAAGTTAAGCTGCTCCCCGTGACTATTCAGTCCAAAGGTACTCACTTCCCCCGCCGAAGTGTCGTTCCAGATGGTGGCGAGGATGCTGAAGGCGACGATATTGGAAGCGCTGTCGTACGTGATGCTGTTCACATAGCCCGTGATCGCCGCTATACCCATGGAGACGCCCGATACGTCGTCATAAAACTCATGAGAACGCACGGATTCCGTCCCGGCGTTATCCATGAACCATTGGCCTTGTGCCGACGCCGGATCCGCTTCCGGTCCGGTCAATGCGTTTGTCGGACTAATCGTCACCGGCGGTTTGGTGATCGGCAGGGAGGGCGCGGCGAGAGCGGTCCCCGCGCAGACCAGCGTGATGAGAAGCGCAAGGCCGCCAAAGGAAGAAAGCGTTGACGGTTTCATAACAAACCCTTTCCGGTCATTCAGTTATAAGTCGGCCATAATAGACGCTTTATGTAGGGCCTCCGCTTGTCGGAGGCCGAAATTCGGCGCGCCGCAAGCGGCGGCCCTACATTCACATGTCCATTCAATTATGGACTGACTAATAAGAGAACGCCCTGACCGAAGGTTAGTATACGCTGTTTTTCCCAAGCCTGTAAAACCCTGTTTGGCTTGAGATCTATGGCCTTCCGCCGACAGAGCGGCGGAACTACAGCCTCTTCTGTAGCTCCGGCGCTCCGCCGCCGGAGACGTCCTTGCCGGAGGCGCCGCGCCCTCACGGCGCTCCTTTGCGGGGCGAGGGCGCCCCGCCCCCAAATCAAGGCGGCGGGGCGTAGGGCGCGATGACGCGGTACACTTTCTGGCTCTCCACGGCGTTCGTGTCGGTCTGCTCGTTCGCCGGGCCCGTCACCGTCCCGCCCAGCGCCCGCCAGACCAGGTCGGTCGCGATCAACTGGTTGGTGGTACACTGCGGTTGGTACACTACCGCATTCGTGGCGTTCCATCGGAAAGTCAGGCCGTTGGTGACCACGACAAAATTCGTAATGACGATGTCCGCCGGGCCCTGCTGGTAAATGGTGACCATGTAATCTTCCACCTCGCCGTCCTGGGCCGCGCCGTCGGGCGGGAGGTTGCCCGCGCTGCTCAAGCGGAAGCGCGCAAACGTCGGCCCCAGTTGCGCGGAACCCGGCACATTGAAGCACAGGTTCGAGTTCCATCCCGCGACCAGGGGTTCGTTGGTGAAGACTTGTTCCCCGGCGCTCCACGAACCGTCCCCGTCGAAGTCCACCCAGGCATCCAGCAATCCGCCGCCGGGGCCGGAAGTGAGATAGACATCCACGCAACCCTGCGTACTGATCGTGAAGGAGGTGAACACCGTCACGCCATCCTCGTCGGCCAGGTTGTTCAAGTCGTCGCCCGTCGCCGTGGCGTCGGGTTGTCCATCCGCCTCCGTGTCCACGGTCACCCCCAAGATAAAGTTGGAGATCACGGCGTGCTGCGCACCCGTGCTGACCAGCAGGGTGGGGAACGACGGGTCCGGCGCGTCGCCGAAATCCCAGTTCTCGTCCAGCGTGTACGCGGTGACGTAGTAATCCTCGGTTTCCCCAAACGTATAACCGACGGCGGGCCCGTCGCCGCCGGCCACGCCCCCGCCCGGCGCCGGCGGCCAGGGCAGCTCGGCCAGCGTGATCCGCATCCAAAGCGGGTCTCCCGCCGTCAGGGTCGGATGCCAGCAGAAGAAGGGGGTGGTGGGGACGGGATTGAGACCCGGCGCCGGCAAAAATCCCAGGTTCTGCACCGCCCACTCGGGCACCGGGGTGCCATCCGGGCATTGCATGGTGTCGTTCCAGTCGCCGTCCCGGTTCCAGTCGAACCACACGTTCACGAACATCGGCATGGGCGGGCCGAACCCGTTCACCAGGAAAATGAACGTCGTCGCCCGGCAGTGCGGCAGGGAAATCGGGAAAAGCACCCCGTCGTCTATGGGGCCGAACCCCACGCTGTCCATGTCGGGCAGATCGATTGGCGGGACCAGGTTATTGATACCGTCCTGGTCCGGCCCGACATCCGCCTCGTTTTCCATTGTTACTATCGGGCCCAGCCAAGCTACAGCCATTGGCGCCTGGTGCAAGGGCCCAAAGGGGGGAGAGCCGGCCACGAAGACGGTGGGGAAGTTGGCGAGCGTGCCTGGCGGCCCGCCGAAGGGATAGGCCGTCATGGGCACGCCCCAGGAATTACTGCTATCCGGCGCGTCGCCCAGTTCGGCCGTCGGCTCCTCGCCCAGCGCGAGCAGCAACACCTGGTAGTCTTCAACCTCGCCGTTGTCCACACGTCCGGTGTAGCTAAGGGGTATCTGGTTCGTGATAAAGCGGAACCGCGCAAAGGTGTAGCCCCCCGCCGCGGTCCCCGGCACGGTAAAGGCGAGCGAATTCAGGCCGGCCGTGACAGCGGTGCCGGGGAAGACCAGGTCGGTCGCCTCGGCCCAGCTTCCATTGCCGTCGTAATCAATCCATGCCCAGACAAAACCGCCGGCGGAGCAGGTCACATCGGCCTGGGCCCCCGAGCCGACGACGAGGGGCGCCGGGAACGAGACGCCGTCCTCGTCGGCGATATTGTTCGTGTCGTCTCCCGTCGCCGTGGCGTCGGGCTGGCCGTCGGGCTCGGCATCGATCAAGGCCCCCATGAAAACGCCCGGCACGATGATATGCCGCGCGCCATCATTGGCCAAGTACGTGGGATACGTCGGATCCGGCGCGTCGCCGAAATCCAGTTGCTCTTCGATCTTCTCGACGTCGTGAAACACCGAGACATCGCTGCCGCGGAAAGGCTCATATTCCGGATAAGCGATCCCCGTATCCTGGCTGATCTCATCCAGCCACGTGCTGATCTTCAGGGACGTGGAGCGGTTGAGCAGGACGTCGTTGGTGGCATTGTACGACGCCACGATGGCCGTGTAACGCGAGTCCGTCTGCGGCAATCCCATCGGCACGCTGAAATCGAGCTGCCGCGTGGCGAACAGGCCCATGGGAATGTTGCCGAAATCCCAGGTGGGGACATAATAGGCGCCCGGCGGCTGGTGTTCGGGATCTGGATCCGCGGGATTCCAGCAGTACCAGGCGGCCTGGTCCTCGTTATCCGCCACGATGTAGGGGAATCGGTTTGTATAGGGCGATTTCCATATCAGCGGCACGTTGGACGTATCCGTCAGGGCAAACGACGCGGTCATTTTGACGTTGTGCAACGTGCCCGTGTAATACCCTTCCGTGAGGGACAGGGATTCCCCGTGCCGATTGGAACCGGGCATCCACTGGGGGTCTTGCCAGGTATCGTTCCAAATCGTGGCGATGATACTGAAGGCCAGGATCGGCGCCGGCGGCGCGCCCGGCGGCGCAAACGTGATGCTGCTGACATACCCTGTGATGGCCCAGGTGCCGGCCCAGCCCCCGGTGGCATCGTCATAAAATTCATGCGTGCGGGCCGACTCGATCCCGCTGCTGCCGCTGTAAAACCACTGGCCCAGAATGGCCCACGGGTCCGACGGGGGGCCCGTCCAGATCAACGGCAGGACGGGCGGCTTGGTGATCGGCAGGGAGGGCCCCGCCAAGGCGGGCCCCGCGCAAAGAAGCGCGACAACCAAGACGCCGCCGAACGCAAATGAATTCATTGAGTGTTTCATGGCAACCTCCTCGCACGTAAAGAACAACCTTTAGTTGAATTTTCACACCTCTTTTTTAGGGATGTCAATCATATTTGGCTTGAGTGTCATATTTGCCGAATCTTTAGCGAATAATGTAGGGCCTTCGCTTGCGAATGGCCGCTGAACGGCGCGCCGCAAGCGGCGGCCCTACATGCGCCAGAAGCACCCCACATGTGTAAAATGCCTTGTTCGCTAATGATTCATGCATATTTGGCTTGAGAGTCGACGCCGATGTGTGCTTACGTACAAACCCGTTACAACCGGCGAATCGGTCATTCATGGCAAATTACATATTTATAACCGGCGGCGTGGTTTCATCCCTGGGTAAAGGGTTGACAGCAGCCTCGTTAGGCCGCCTGCTGATCAGCCGGGGCCTCTCCGTCCGCATGCTCAAGGTGGATCCCTACCTCAACGTGGACCCCGGCACGATGAGCCCGTACCAGCATGGCGAAGTGTACGTGACGGACGATGGGGCGGAAACCGACCTGGACCTGGGCCATTACGAGCGGTTCACCGGCCAGCCGACGTCTAAAAAGAGCAATTTCACGGCCGGGCGCGTGTACTGGGAAGTGCTCCGGAAGGAGCGCCGCGGCGATTACCTCGGCGGCACGATACAGATGATCCCGCACATCACCGATGAGATCAAGGCCCGCATCCGGGATCTGGCCGAGCCGGGCGTGGACATCGTCCTGTGCGAGATCGGGGGGACGGTGGGCGATATCGAAGGGCTGACGTTCCTGGAGGCCATCCGGCAGATCGGGCTGGAGGACGGTCGCGAGCGCGTGATGTATATCCACCTGACCTACGTGCCGTTCATCCGGGCCGCCGGCGAGGTCAAGACCAAGCCATCCCAGCAGAGCGTCGCGCGGCTGCGCGAGATCGGCATCCTGCCCGACGTGCTCATTTGCCGGTCCGAGGTCCCGCTCTCCGAGGACGTCCGCAAGAAGCTCTCGCTGTTCTGCAACGTGCCCCTTCACGCGGTGATCAAGGAGCAGGACGTCCGGCACACCATTTACGAACTGCCGCTGGTCCTGGCCGAGCAGGGCTTGGACGAACTCATCCTCGTCAAGTTCCGGATGGCGCGCCTTCCGGCCCGGCTGGCGCCGTGGCGAAAACTGGTGAACGGCATCGTTCATCCGGAAGGCACGGTCCGCATCGCCGTGGTCGGCAAGTACTCGGAGTTGCAGGACGCTTACAAGTCGCTGTTCGAGGCCATCCATCACGGCGGGATCGCGCACCGGCGGCGCGTGGAGATCGTGAAGATCGCCGCGGAGGAGGTGGAGGATGGCCGGCATCGGCCGGTCCTGCGCGCGGCGGACGGGATCCTGGTGCCCGGCGGGTTCGGCACGCGCGGCATCGAGGGCAAGATCGCGGCGGTCCGGATCGCCCGGGAAAACGGCATCCCCTTCCTCGGCATCTGTTTGGGCATGCAGTGCGCCGTCATCGAGTTCGCCCGGAATGCGTGCGGCCTGAAGGGCGCCCAGACCACCGAGATCGATAAGCAGCCCCCCCACCCCGTCATCTGCCTGATGGAAGAGCAGGAAAAAGTGGCCGAACTGGGCGGCACCATGCGATTGGGCGCCTGGCCCTGCGCCCTGAAGAAAGGGTCGCGGGCGGCGAGGGCTTACCGGACCACCGCGATCAGCGAGCGCCACCGACACCGTTATGAATTCAACAATGCGTACCGCGCGGCGCTGGCAAAGAAGGGGCTGGTCCTTTCCGGCCTTTCGCCGGACGGCAGGCTGGTGGAAATCGTCGAGCTGAAAAGTCACCCGTGGTTCGTCGCCGTCCAGTTTCACCCGGAATTCAAGTCGCAGCCGCTTGCGCCGCACCCGTTGTTCAAAGCTTTTATAGGAGCGGCCTTGGGGGGCGGGAAGCGTAAGCGCTCCGGAGGCAAATCATTACACAGATCGCCGTAACTAATTGCGTATCTCTGGAGTGTGTCATTCCGAGCGTAGCGAGGAATCTCCGGACTGATCAACAAGTCGGAGATCCTTCGCTTCGCTCAGGATGACAACATGCGAAGAAATATATGACGCTCAGCATCGTCGTCAACCATCTCCATTTCCCGTGAAAGCCCTTATCGCACTGGAAGACGGGACCTGCTTCGAGGGCCGGGCGTTCGCCGGCTCGGGCGAGGTGTACGGCGAACTGGTGTTCAACACCTCGATGACCGGCTACCAGGAAATCCTGACCGATCCCTCGTACCACGGCCAGATCGTCACCTTGACCTACCCGCTGATCGGCAACTACGGCATCAACGAGGAGGACGTCGAATCCGCCCGGGCGCAGGCCGCCGGCCTGGTGATCGGCGAATGCAGCCGGATCCCGAGCAACTGGCGCGCGACAAAGACCCTGCCGGCCTACCTCGCCGAGCATAATATCCTGGGCGTGGACCACGTAGACACGCGGGCCGTGACCCTGCACATCCGCTCGCGCGGCGCGATGAAGTGCGTGATGTCCACGACCGATCTCGACCCGGCGAGCCTGGTGCAAAAAGCCAAGGATTCACCCGGACTGGTGGGCCGCGACATCGCCACCGAGGTCAGCACGCCCGCGCGCTACACGTGGCCCGGCCCGCACGAAAGTCATTCGGCCTTTGCGCAGATCCGGTCCACCGGATTGAAAGCCTACGACAGCGTCTTCGGCACGCCGCCCACCGAGCCACGCTGGCGCGTGGCGGTGATGGACTGCGGGATCAAGTTCAACCAGCTTCGCCTCCTGGCGCGGCTGGGTTGCCGCTGCGAGGTGTTCCCCAATTCCACCCCGGCCGCGGACATCCTGGCGACCAAGCCGGACGGTTTGTTCATCTCGAACGGGCCGGGCGACCCGGCGGGCGTGCCGCACACCGTTGCGGAAATTCGGCGGATCGTCGAGGCCGGCATCCCGACGTTCGGCATCTGTTTCGGGCACCAGTTGCTCGGGCTGGCGTTCGGCGGGCGGACCTACAAGCTCAAGTTCGGCCACCGCGGGGCCAACCAGCCGGTCAAGAACCTTCTCACCGGGCGGGTGGAGATCACGTCGCAGAACCACGGATTCTGCGTGGACAAGGATTCGCTGGACCCCGCCGAGGTGGAAACGACGCACCTCAACCTGAACGACGGGACGTCCGAGGGCCTGCGGCACCGGCAGCTCCCGGTTTTCTCCGTTCAGTACCACCCCGAGGCCTGCCCCGGCCCGCACGACTCGACGTACCTGTTCGAGCAGTTTATCGGCCTGATGAAAACCGCCGGGGCGTAAGAGAGCGCGCGGGCCCGCCCGGTCAGGGGACCGGGCCTACAATTGCATCCGGCATGTAGGCCGCGTGACCTCACGCGGCGCGATTTCCGGACCATCCCCTACCAGGCGATTTCTCCGGGTTCCCAGAACGGCAACTTGGACAGGCCCAGCCGTTCATGTTCCAGCAGTTCAAACAGCGGGCCGGCACTGATGATCCCATTGACGACGTTGACTGTTTTCTCGCTGACGTTTTCGCCGTAGAGTTTCCCCGCGCTCCTCATCTCCGCGCGGATCGCTTCGCTGTCATACACCCCCCGGATGACCCGGTACACCACATCCTCCCGGATCGGCGGGGCCAGGATGTTGGCGCCGGCAAACACCGTTTCCGGCCGGTCCGTGTTGAACCGGAGGGTGACCAGGGGAATGCCCAGGACATTGGCCTCTTCCTGGATGCTTCCGGAATCGGTGGCAATGACCGAGCATTGTCCCATGGCGGCGACCACGTCGATGTAGCTGGGCCAGACGGGGGAATAAATGAAGTTGTCATGGGTCGCCGCCAGGGCCGCGATATCGTCTTTGAGCTGATACTCGCGCAGGGCCTTCTCGGTCGCGCCGAGGGAAATCAGCAGGACGTTCACCCCCTCTTCGACCAGCCGTTTCATCGCCAGGATGAGCGACTTGAACCGGTGCCGGGAGGATACGTTCTCGCGCCGGTGGATGCAGAAGCGGATGAAGCCGCCTTCCTTCAGTTTCGGATATTTTTCAACGATGCGGCTTTCCCCCTGCCGCTGCCGGGCGATGGCGATGGTGTCGGCCACCGGGTTGCCCACCACGAAGATGCGCCGTTCGTCATACCCTTCCTCCAGCAGATTCTTCCGGTTCAATTCCACCGGCGCCAGGTGGACGCCGGCCGACGGGGCCGAGGCCCGGGTGTCGAACTGTTCGGGGTAGGGTTCATAACTCCCCTTTTTCCAGAGGGCGGCGTTCTTGAGCCGGGCGAAATACCCTTCGATCGAGCCGGGCTCCATCAACTGCATCAGAAGGTCCCGGGGCGGGCTCATGGTACGCAGGCCGGCCTCCACGTGGGCCACGGCGATGCGGTTGGCAAAACTGGCGATGCCGCCGGCGACCGCGGTGGTGGTGTCGCTGTAGGTATAGGGCACGATCCGCTTGTTGCGTTTTTTCAGCTCATAAATCAGTTTGCCGAAACGCAGGATGATCTGGGCCTCCAACTCATACAAGTGGTCCACCCGGACGTTCAGGTTGACATCCGGCGTAATGCGGAATTCCTCCTCCAGCCCCTTGGAAAGGTTCCACTCGTAGTGCTGGCCGGAATGCACGATGAGCATGTTCTGCTTTTGCTTCCTCAATTCCAGGATGAGCGGGGCCTGCTTGATGATATCGGGCTTGGTGGCGATCAGGACCAGGTGGATCGGCCGCTGATCGTCGGCGGCACGCTCCAGCGTTTCGTTGACCACCGTGATTTTGTCGTCCATCTGAAAAACATGTTGCAGGGTAGGCATGATTCCGAATCCTGTGCTGTTCGAATGCTTCGGGGTTTTGACGTCTAGGCTCCGGCGCGGGGGGTTGGTGAAACTCTCCCCGCTTGTGAGACGGGCGCACTGGGATTGAGTGTTTTTCTTGTCGGATCTTCCCAAGAGACCAGGCCGCGCAGAAATCCGAATCCATACACCAGGTGTGAAAACAGTGTGACGACCGCCACGGGGAGGGCCAGGCGCAGGCTTTTTGTCCGGAACCCCGCCACCGCCAGATACGCCCCGTACAACAACCAGGAGGCCCCGTACAGGGGGCGGAACGACAGCCACAGTGCGGACAGCACGGCGCCCCCCAGCAGCCAGACGAGCAGCAGGGAGGGCGCAAAAAACAGGCCCTGCACCGACTGGTCGTCCCGTTTCATCATGAAACTGCGCCACACCCCCCAGAAATAAATCTGGCGCAGGTGCTGTTTCAGCGTTTTACGCGGATGGTGATAGACCAGGAGGTCCGGGTCGTACAGCATCCTGAAGCCCGCCTTGATCAGGTCATAACAAAAGGTGGTGTCCTCGCCGCCCCAGTATTTGTCGCTGAACCCGCCCACGGCCTCGAAGACCTTTTCCCGCACGAAAAAATTGCACGTCGGCCAGACGTCGATCTCGACTTTATCTTTCCGCCGGCTGTAGCGGCGACCGGTCCGGGTCGAACTCAATTCAAACACCTTGTTCGAGACGTGCTGGAAAAACGTGGCCCCGGGCGGGACGAGCGAGGGGCCGCCCACCGCGCCCACGGTTTCGTCCTGGAAATCCCGAAGGGCTTTCTCCAGCCAGTCCGGGGCCGGGTAGGCGTCATCGTCAATGAAGACCAGGATCTCTCCCCGGGCCTCGCGGGCGCCGATGTTGCGGGCCCGGGCCGGACTGGCCCGGCCGGAAGTGAGGATGCGGGCATTCTCAAACGTCTCGGTCTCGGGCGATTCGGAGACGATCAGGATCTCATACGAGCGGCACGTTTGAGCCTGAAGATGGGGCATCGCCTCCCGGATATAATCGTTGATCTTGCGCGCAATGATCACGATCGAAAAGTGAACCCAAATTTCGCGTTCCATCTTCACTTTTATCTGTATCTTGTTGACCGACCGCGCATTCCCTTGGAAGCCAGGCGCACAAACAAGTGAAACGCAAAATTTGCCGAAGGCCGACTCCCGTCGGGGTTCATCCCGATCCCGACGCCCCTTGCGTCGGGGTCGCCCGAAGGGCAGATTTTGCAAACGCAAAATCTGGGATGAACCGGACTCGACAAGAGGCCATCCCTCCCGACAATCTGTTAAGCTCCACTTCGCCGCCGCCCTCGACGTCCGCCGGGCGCGCGTCGGACAAACTGCGGCGTCTCACAGTACCCGCGCCGGGTGGAATCCGCAAGAGAAACAGGGTGGCCCGGCCGCTCCGCGGGCGGGCAAGCCCGCGCGACGGAGCGCGCGGGCCACCTCATGTGCAAGACATAGGGGCATCCCGGGCCTCAAGGCGCGGCCTGGGTGAAGTCGGGCATCCGGTCGGTGATCACTTCAAACACGACCTCCTTGTCCCCGCGGCGCAGTTCCAGTTTCACGGCCTCGCCCACACGGCTCTTGAACACCTCCCGCTGCACGGCCGGCGGGCTCGAGACCGGCACACCATTGACCTTCAGGAGTACGTCCCCTTCGGCCAGTCCGACCCGCGCGGCCGGCGTGTTGTTGAACACCTCGCCGATCCTCACGCCCGGCTCGCGGGACGTCCCGCGGCCCGGCACGGACGCCGTTTCCATGTCCTGTAACTGTACCCCGAGCCAGGGCCGGTCCACCACGCGGTGCTCCATCAATTGATCCGCGATCCGCATGGCGAGGTTCGCCGGCACGGCAAACCCGATGCCAATGTTTCCCTGAACGAAGGGACTACCCGTCTGGATCATGGCATTGATGCCCACCATGCGCCCGTCCATGTCTACCAGCGGGCCGCCGCTGTTGCCCGGATTGATCGAGGCGTCGGTCTGGATGAAATCCTCATACGGCAGCCGGCCCACCGACCGCCCCTTCTGGCTGACGATCCCGAGGGTTACGCTGCTGTTGAGGCTGAACGGAGACCCCATCGCAACGACAAACTCCCCCACGCGCAGGCTATCCGAATCGCCGGCCTCGATAGCGGTGAATTTCGCTCCCCGGGGCGCGCGAATTTTCAGCACCGCCAGGTCGGTCATCGGGTCGCGGCCCACGAGGTCGGCCGGGTACTTCGTTCCGTCGTCGAGCACCACATCGATCTCCTCCGCACGATCGATCACGTGGTGGCTGGTCAGCACATGACCGTCGGAGCGGATGATAACGCCGGAGCCCTGTCCCGCCAGGCGCTCCGGGATGCCGTATAGTGTGCCGAAGAATACATCCTGCGCCGCGCGGTAAACAACGGATTCGGTGCGAATGACGACCACCGAGGGCATCACGCGTTCCACGGCATCCGCGATGGTATCGCCCAATTGACGCGCCACCGACGGGCTCGCCGCCCACGCCGCGGAAACAGCGGAGAGCCACCACGCGAAAACAAGAACAGGCCATATCCTTTTCATAGACTTCCCGCCTTTTTTGGTACTGTAGACAATCCGGAACGCCTGTCCGTTCACCGTCGGCTGACCTCCTGAACGCCGCCCAGCGGATTTGGTATGTTTCATGCTGTAAACACGTGGATGGTGCGCAATGATCGCTCTTGATCGGCGGATGTTCTTCGTACTGCTGGCCGCTTTTGGCGTCGTGCCGGGCGCGGCGGCTCGGCCCTGGCCGGATTCCAGCTCGCGGATCGTGGTTTTTTCAGACCAGCTGCAGCCCAACCTGACCGCGGTCCAGCGCCAGTTCGCGGCCACCAACCTGGCGGGCACCCAGAAGCTGCGCCGCAGCGAAATCCAGGCCATACGGACGTACAACACGAATTTCCTCTGCCTGCACTACCAGCTCGGCGTCGGGACGGGACCCGAGTTGTTCGTGGACGGTGACTCGTGGTCCTCGGACTGGGATTTCGTCAACACCCAGAGCAACTGGTTCCTCTACAACCCGCAGACCCAGCGCGTGTATCACACCACCTGGAACTGGTATCTCATGGATGTGACCTATACCAACGGCCTGCCGCGCACGGGATTCCCGGAATACTGGATCACCACGTGCCTCGCCCGGATCCGCTCGGCCGAAGACGACGGGGTGTTCGCCGACAGCTTCACGCAGGACGCCTACAGCTTCGGTTTTTGTAATCCGTCCCACCCCTGGATCGAAGACCTCGGCCTTTGCTGGTCCAACTGGATCCCGGCCCTGCACGCGTTCGGGGGGGCCTGCCGGACGGCTTTCGAGGCGGATCCCGGGGGCTTTCTGTACCTGCCGAATCTCGGCGCCATGGTCACCACCTGGGATCCCACGGATTTCGGGATCGGGCATGGCGGCATGATCGAGGGGTTTTGTTACTGGGGTTCCGGCAGTTACTTTCCTGTCGACGACTGGCGATTGCAGATGGACCGCGCGCTGGCGCTCGTCCGCACGGGCAAGACCGTGATCTGCCAGAGTTACCCGGACACCTCCGCCTACACCGACCGGATGTTCGCCGTGGCCAGCTACCTGCTGATCAAGGGGGCGCGCACGTATCTCTGCCTGTTGACCA
>JAHJJH010000265.1 GCA_018823105.1 Verrucomicrobiota bacterium
GGCACGGCCTACGCCGATCCGTACAAAACGACGGTGAGCTGGTATGAGCGCCAAAGCAACGAGGTCGCGAAGAAGGAGGTCTGGCTGTGCGATCTGGGCGAGTCCAACCAGTGGCGCACCTCGTTCGGATGGAGCGGGCCCAACCAACCCGCGGATGATTATCCCGTGCCTTACGAAGAAGGCTTTATCGTCGAGATCCCGACAAACGAATTCACTCCGCAGTTGATGATGTTCATCGGGCGCGTGCCCATCACCAACATGACCCAGGTCATCGAGCCGAAGTGTTACAACTTCGCGAATATGCGCCTGCCGGTTCGGATGCATCCCAGCCAGATGAACCTGCTTCAATCGGGATTCAAGGGCGGGCTTACCTCGCTTACTTCGGACCGGTTGCGCAAGCTGGACCGACAAATGAAGTCCGTGGATCAGGACGTCTGGTATGACACCAGCTCCGAAACATGGAGATTAAGCGGCGGCGGATCGGCCGCGGGCTTTTTCATCGGCCCGGACGACGGCTTCCTGATCTGGACGCGCCGTTCGACGAATTCGTGGGTCTGGACCACCAGCTTGCCCTATAGCCTGCCCACGCGGCTGATGACTCCGTAAAGGGGCGTCGCCGGCCTCGCCGCGATCTGAAAAAGCGGCGATCCGCAAGCGGACACCCTACATGTAGGGCCGGCGCTTGCGCCGCGCCGAAGAAGTAAAACCGGCGCGTCGTCGCCGCCCTGTAGCGCCGCATGGCGTGCGGCACGCGGGATTTACTCTTTCGGCCGCAGGTCGAGGACGCGTTTGGCCTTGCCCTCGGAGCGCTCCAGGGTGCGCGGTTCGATGAGCTTGACGGCGCTGCGGATGCCCAGGACGTTCTCCAGTTTGTGCTCGATGTGGCGCTCCATCTCCTGGAGCTTCTTCATTTCGTCGAAGAAGAACTCCTCGGAGACCTCGACGCGGACCTCCAACTGGTCCAGCGCGCCCTCCCGGGAAACGACAATCTGGTAGTGCGGCAGCGTCCCCTTGACGTCCAGCAGAACTTCCTCGACCTGGGAGGGAAACACATTGGCACCCCGGATGATGAGCATGTCGTCGGAGCGCCCGCAGATCTTGGACATGCGCACGCCGGTGCGGCCGCACGCGCACGTCCCGGGCAACAACGTGCAAATGTCGCGCGTGCGGTAGCGGACCAGCGGGATGGCCTCCTTGGTCAGGGTGGTGAGCACCAGTTCGCCGCTCTTGGCCGGATCCGCGGGCTCGCAGGTGTCCGGATCAATCAACTCGGGATAGAAATGGTCCTCCGAGATGTGCATGCCGTTCTGGTACACGCATTCGCCGGCAACGCCCGGGCCGATGATTTCGCTCAAGCCGTAATTATCCGTGGCAAAGAGGCCGAGCTTGGCCTGGATTTCCTCCCGTATCCGGTTGGACCAGGCCTCGGCGCCGAAAAAGCCGACCCGAAGCTTGAGGTCCTGCGGCTTGACGCCCAGGGTTTGCACGAGCTCGCCGAGGTACACGGCATAGGACGGCGTGCAAACCAGCGCCGTCGATCCGAAATCCTTCATGAGCTGGATCTGTCGCTCGCTGCGGCCGGCCGAGACGGGGATCACCGCCGCGCCGACCCGCTCCGCGCCGTAGTGCAATCCAAAGCCCCCCGTGAACAGGCCGTACGAAAACGCAATGTGCAGCACGTCCTTTGAGGTCAGTCCGCCGGCCACCAGGAACCGCGCCACGACGTGGGTCCAGGCGTCCAGGTCCTTACGCGTGTAGCCCACCACGGTGGACTTGCCCGTCGTGCCGGAGGAGGCGTGGATGCGCACGACCTTCTCGAGCGGCACCGCGAAGGCCTCGTAGGGATAGCACAGGCGGAGATCTTCCTTGGTGGTAAAGGGCAGCTTCCGGATGTCTTCGAGCGTCCGGATATCCGAAGGCGTCACCCCGACGATCTGCATCTTCTGGCGGTAGTAGGGGACGTGGTTCCGCAGCCGCCGGACCACCTTGCGCAAGCGCTCCAACTGGAGAGCGCGCAGGGCGTCCACGTGCATGCACTCGAATTCGGGGTCCCAGATGGCAGGTTGCGGACGTTCTTTCGTCATGAACTGATACTCCTGCTCGCCCTCGTTGTCGTCCTCGTCCTCGAATACATCGCCGGGAACGAGATCGGGAAGAAGGACGAGAACACCGAGCTACAGCGTATACACCGTCTCCGCCGGCAGCACGGAGATACCCGCCTTGGCCAGGACGCCCAGCGCGGCCTCGATGTCCTCGAAACGGAAGATCACCACGGCCTTGTCCGTGGCCTTTTCGACGAAGGCGTACATGTATTCGACATTCACGCCGGCCTGGCAAAGCGGATTCAGCACACTCGCCAGGCCGCCGGGATGGTCCGGCACTTCCACCGCCACGACATCCGTCAGAGAAACGGTGTGCCCGGATTCCCGCAGGACCTGCAGGGCCTTGTCCACGTCGTTGACGATCAGCCGCAGGATGCCGAAGTCGGAGGTGTCGGCCAGCGACAGGGCCCGGATGTTGACGCCGGCATCCCCGAGCAGTTGCATGATCTCCGCAAGCCGCCCGGCCCGGTTCTCCATGAAGATGGACAGTTGTTGGACTTTCATGTGGGTCTCTCCTTCACATCGGCGGGTCTGGAAGCCCCGCCCTACCGTTTCCCCGGGTAGGGCGCGGCATCCCTGACGCGCCGCGCCTATTTTACCTCGCGCTTGTCGATCACGCGCTTCGCCTTGCCCAGCGAACGTTCAATGGTCTTGGGCTCCACCAGGGTGATCTTCGCGTTGAGGCCGAGCACGCTGCGCATTTCCTCGAAGATCCGCTGCCGGAGCGCCTCCAGCTTGCGCACTTCGTCGGAGAACAACTGCTCGGACACCTCGACCTTGATCTCCAGCTCATCCAGCGCGCCCGTCTTGTCTACGACGATCAGATAGTGCGGCTCGATGCCCTCAACCTTCATCAGCACGGTTTCGATCTGTGACGGGAACACGTTGATGCCACGGATGATAAGCATGTCGTCCGTGCGCCCGGTGATCCGCGCCATGCGCCGGCTGGTGCGCCCGCAGGGGCATGCGGATTCGTCAAGGCTGGAGATGTCGCGCGTCCGGTAACGCAGGAGCGGCGTGGCGCGCTTGGTCAAGCAGGTGAAAACCAGCTCGCCCTTTTGCCCGGGACCGAGCGTCTGGCCCGTGGCCGGATCGATGATCTCGGGGTAATAATGGTCCTCGAAGACGTGCAAGCCGTCCTGCTCCAGGCACTCGCTGGCCACGCCGGGGCCGATGACCTCGCTCAACCCGTAGATGTCAATGGCCTTCACGGGCAGCCGCTCCTCGATCTTGGCCCGCATGGCCTCGGTCCAGGGCTCGGCGCCGAAATAGCCGACGCGCAGCTTGAGCCCCTTGAGGTCCACGCCCTCCACGGCGGCTTCCTCCGCCAACTGGAGCGAATAGGACGGCGTGCAGGCGAACAGCGTGGTCCCGAAATCCTGCATCAGCATGATCTGCTTCTTCGTGTTGCCGCCGGACATCGGGACGACCATGGCGCCCAGCTTCTCCCCGCCGTAGTGCAGGCCCAGGCCGCCCGTGAACAGGCCGTAGCCGTAGGCCACCTGCAGGATGTCGTCCGGCGTGCCCCCGCCGCAGCCCAGCGTGCGCGCGACGGTCTCGGACCAGATTTCGATATCCTCCTTCGTGTAGCCTACGACGGTCGGCTTGCCGGTCGTGCCCGACGAGGCATGCACGCGCACGATCTCGCGCAGGGGGACGGCGAACAGGCCGAAAGGATAGTTGTCCCGGAAATCTTCCTTCATCGTGAAGGGCAGCTTGACGATGTCGTCCAGCCCCCGGATGTCGGAGGGCTTGACGCCGTGCGCGTCGAGTTTCTTCCGGTAAAACGGGACGCTTTCATAGGCCCGCCGCACCGCGTCCCGGAGACGCTCTCCCTGCAGATCCCGCAGCGCGGCGCGCTCCATGCATTCGATGGTTTTATTGAAGATCATAACCGCTTCTCCGTGTCCGGTTATTTCTGGCGATTCTATGGGCGGCAAGCAACCTTTTTTTACTGAGAAAACCGGCGGCACTCGCAGAGATGCGGCAAGGTGGCCCGCGCGCTTTTTTACCTCGGCGGAGCTTTACAGCGAAGCCGGGTCGTCGCGCGGGATGATCTGGAGCCGGGCGCGGAGCGCCCGGCCCACCCAAGTCAGCCCAGCCGGGCGATCTTGCCGCGGATCAGGTCGGTGTGGCGGGTGGCGTCGCCGGGGGAGACCATGGCCACGCTCAACCGCCGGCGGTCCAGTACGCCGCGCGCGACCTTGAGGATGTCCGACGCACTCACCGACTCGATGCGCGACAGGACCTCCGCCGGCTGGATGAGCCGGTTGTAACACAGGAGGTTCTCGCCGACCCACATCATCTGGTTGCTGGCGCTCTCCAACCCGATGCGGAGCTGGCCGCGCGCAAAATCCTTGGCCCGGCGCAATTCCCGCGCGCCCACGGGCACCTCGCGAAACCGCCTAATCTCCGCGAGGATCAGATCCAGGGCGCGGGAGACCCGGTTGCGATCCACGCCGGCCTGCACGCACAGCAGCCCGGTTTCATCGAATAACTGAACGCTGCTCTGGATGGAGTAGGCCAGCCCGTGCTTCTCGCGCACGATCTGGAAAAGCCGCGAACTCATGTTCTCGCCGAGGATGATGCTCAAAAGCTTCAGGGCGTACCGGCGGGAGTCGTGCCGGCCGAACAGCCGGAAGGCCATGGCGATGTGCGGCTGCTCTACCTCCTTGGCGTGCACGGCTACGTCCCGCTGGCGCACGGACCGTCCGACGCGCTCGCAGGACGGCGGGCTTCGGCGGGATAGACCGCCGAGCGCCTGCGCGGCGCGCTCCACGCACGCGTCGTGATCCACCTTTCCGGCCAGCGCGACCAGGGTGTTGGCCGTGACGTAGTGAGAGGTTTTAAAGGCGAGGATATCCTGCCGCCGGATTTCCCGCACATTGTCCTCCGTGCCCACCAGCGGGCGGCCCAGGGGATGGTCCACCCAGGCCAGCGACCCGAGGATCTCCTGGACCAGCTGATGCGGCTGGTCGTGATACATGGCGATCTCCTCGAGGATGACGCCGCGTTCCTTCTCCAGGTCGCCGGAGTCGAGCCTCGGGTGGCGGTACATGTCAAACAGGATGTCCAGCGCTTCCCACTGGTACTCGGCGGCGATACGGGCGTAGTAGCAGGTCGTCTCCTCCTGCGTAAACCCGTTGAAATAACCGCCCCGCCCCTCGATGGCCTGCGAGATCGCGCGGGCGCTGCGCGAGGTGGTCCCCTTGAACAGCATGTGTTCGATGAAGTGGCAGACCCCGGCGCGCCGGGCGGTTTCGTAGCGGCTCCCCACGCCCGCCCAGATGCCCATGGCCACGCTCTCGATGCCCGGCATTTCCGCGGTCGCTACCCGCAGGCCGCCCGGCAGCGTGGTCGAGTTGAAGGTCAGCCGCATGAGGCGGCCTCCCGGAGTTGGGTCAGGGTCACCCGCCCTTCGTACAGGGCCTTGCCGACGATCGCCCCGGCCAGGTTCGAGCGCCCCAGCGCGCGCAGCGCCTGCACGTCCTCCACCGAGGACACGCCGCCCGAGGCGATGACGGCGCAGGATACGGCCCCGCAGATTACATCCATGGCCTCGGCATTCACGCCGGCGAGCATCCCGTCGCGGGCGGTATCGGTATAAATCAGGCAACGAACGCCCATCCCCTCCATCCGCCGGGCCAGGTCCACGGCGGACACGGCCGTGGTCTCCGTCCAGCCTTTCACCTGGACCTGCCCGTCCCGGGCGTCAATGCCGACCGCCAGCCGGTCGCCGAAACGGCGGGCCAGGCGGCGGAGCGTTTCCGGCTCGGCCCAGGCGCGGGTGCCGAGGATCGCCCGGCGAGCCCCGGCCTCCAGCACGTTCTCGATGTCCGCGTCCGTCCGCAGCCCGCCGCCGAACTCGATGGGCAGGGAGACGGCCTGCGCGATGGAGCGAAGGACGCCCAGGTGCGCCGGCTTCCCCTGGAAGGCGCCGTCCAGGTCCACGACGTGCAGCCACTCGGCCCCTTCATCGCGCCATCGCCGGGCCATCTTCACGGGATCATCGGAATAGACCACCACGTCCTCCGCGCGCCCCTGGCGGAGCCGCACGCAGCGCCCGTCCTTCAAATCAATCGCCGGGAGAATGATCATCGGCGGCCCGCCCACCGCCCGAAGTTGCGGAGCATCTGCAGTCCGGTTTTCTGGCTTTTCTCCGGGTGGAACTGAACGGCCAGAACATTATCCCGCCAGACGACGGACGTATATTCCGTGCCATACGCCGTAAGACCGGCCTCCTCCGGGGCGCCGACGGATTCCGTATAATAGGAATGCACGAAATAGAAAAACGCGCCATCCGGCACCTGCTCAAAAAGGGGACACTCGCGGCGTACCTGGCGGACGCGGTTCCAGCCGATCTGCGGGATCTTCCATTCGGGCGGCAGAACAAACCGCCGCGCCACGCCCGGCAGGATGCCCAGGCCGGCCACGCCCGGCGATTCCTCGCTGCCCTCGTACAGCACCTGCAGGCCGAGACAAATGCCCAGGAAGGGCTTGCCGGCACCGATCCAGTCCCGGACGGTTGTTGTGAAGCCGTGCTTTGCCAGGTGGCTCATGCAGTCGCCGAAAGCGCCGACGCCCGGCAGGATCACGGCCTGGCAGCCGCTCATTTCGTCCGGCTTCGACAGGATGGAAAACGGCAGGCCCAGGAAGCGGCAGGCGTTGCTGACGCTCCCAAGGTTGCCCATGCCGTAATCGATGATGCCGATCATCTGGGAGTCCCAAGTCTAAAGTCCAAGGTCCCAAGTCCAATGGGGTTAAGAAGCTATAGTTTACCTTTACTGGACGGCACGCCTTTCACGCGGGGGTCTCGCGCGCAGGCGGCGCCCAGCGCGCGGGCCACGGCCTTGAACACCGATTCGAAGATGTGGTGCGGGTCCTGCCCGTACATCGTCTTGATGTGCAGGTTCATGCGACCTTGAACGGTGAATGCCCGGAAGAATTCCTCGATCAGGCCCAGGTCGAAATCCCGGATCTTCTTGCGACGCGTGGCCACCTCGTACACCAGGTACGGCCGGCCGCCCAGGTCCAGGGCCACCCGGCTTAAGGACTCGTCCATCGGCACCACGGCCCAGCCGTAGCGCACGATGCCCTTGCGGTCGCCGAGGGCGCGGTTCAGCGCCTCACCGAGCGCCAGCCCGACATCCTCGACGGTGTGATGATAGTCCACATCCAGATCGCCCTTGGCCCGGATGGTTGCGTTGATAAGGCTGTGCCGGGCAAAGAGGTCCAGCATGTGATTGAGGAAGGGGATGCCGGTTCGAATCCGTGCCTCCCCGTCGCCGTCCAAGGCAAGGTTCACTTGGATGGACGTTTCCCGGGTTTGCCGGTTGATCGTGGCCGTTCGTTTTTTCATGTTCGCCTTTCGCCGCGGCCCGCCGCCCCTGGCGATGCCTCGGGCTGCGATCCCATTATAGAGAAGGCCGGGCCGCCGTCAAACCGGCGCGTTCAGCCGGAACTGGATCCCGCCGGGTAGGGCGGCTTGGCCCAAGCCGCCGAAGCTTGCGGCGCGTTTAGCCCCGCGAGAGGGGCGTTGCCCCCCAATCGCGTGACCGCGTTGGCGCGGTACGCGACTCACGCGGCGGGGGCTCACGCCCAACGCGCCCTACCTTTTGTCATCTTGCGCGGCCAAAAACGACTGCGGATTCTCCAGGAAAGCCCGATAAAACCGGTAATGTTCCGTGTCGCGATAGGCGATCGGCCGGACGGAGGGGCCGTCGAAGGTGTACAGCCGCGCGCCCGGGCAGGCGAGCAGGATGGGCGAGTGCGTGGCGATGATGAACTGGGCGTGCCCGTCACGGCTCATTTCATGGAGCAGGCGCAACAAATCCACCTGGCCGCGCGGCGTCATCGCGGTCTCGGGTTCGTCCAGGAAGTAGAGGCCCTTGATCCGGTAGCGCGAGCGGAAATAGGACATCAGCGACTGGCCGTGCGATTGCGTCTCGAAGGTCCGGGGGCCGAAGAATTCCCGCATGGCCGGATCGTGATCCGCGACCTGCGCGAAATTGAAGAACAGCTCGGAGGAGAAGAAGGACCCCGGCACGGGCCCCGCGTTCCAGCGTAACTCGATGGCGCGATGAAAAGCCTCCTCCTCCGGCGTGACTTCCCCGAATCCACCCCAGATGAACACGTCCGCTTTCCGGCACAGGGCGCGCAGCAGGGTGGATTTTCCCGTCCCGTTGTCGCCCACGAAAAAAGTGACCGGTGAACTCAAGTCCAGGATCCCGGTGTTGAGAAAGGCGGGGAGGTTGAACGGATATCGGTCCCGTGCCGGATAGAGTTCCGACTGAAAATGGATCTCCCGAATATGCATCTCACCCCCATCTTCGCCATCCCGTCCGCCTTGTCCAGTTCGGAGCGGATTCGGGCGCCGGCCGGACTTGACTTAAGCCCTCGCCAATGCGATTTTCGCCCGCCACCGAAGACGCGCACGGGGATGACCGAATGGCAAAACGAATCGGGCTGCTGATTGCGGGATTGCTGGCCGCACTGGCAATCGGCGAGGTCATCACGCGCTTGTCCGGGCGCGCGCCCGAGATGAGCCTGATCTCCGTGGGCCGTTTCCAGCTCTCGGCGAATCCGCGGATGGGGTACGAGCCGGTCCCGGATTTTGAGTACCACGGGAGAAAATTGTATTATTATGAGTTCCGCGGCCGCAGCAACCGACTCGGCTTCCGCGACAGGGATCACCCCGTCCAAAAACCCGCCGGCACGTTCCGCATCCTCGTGCTGGGCGACAGCATCACCATGGGGCTTGAGCTGGAACGCACGGAGGACATCTTCACTTTCGTTCTGGAGCGGGCGTTGCGCGAAAAAGGATATGCGGCGGACGTCCTGAACTTCGGGGTCAGCGGATACAACACGCAACAGGAAGTGGAAATGCTGGCCGACAAGGGGCTGGCCTTCCAACCCGACCTGGTGGTGCTCGCTTACTGCCTCAACGACACCCTGCAGATGAACGGCGGAATCATCCGTCGGCTTCGCGAACGTGAAAGCGAGGCCGCGGGCATTGCTCATTATCAACTCACGCCCCGGCTGGCGCGCAGCGCCCTGTACCGTCTGATCTGGGCCCGGTTTTTCGCTGAACGCCTCGTGGAAGACCGTGTGCAGCACTATCGGGATCTCAAGGCGGACACGGTGGAGCCCAGCCTGAAAAAACTGCGCCGGCTCGCGGACGAGCAGGGCTTCGAAGTCCTCGTCGCCGTGCTGCCGACGGATAAAACCCGGGGGAGCCCGGAACAGTACGACCGCATCGCCGAACTGGCAACCGGTCAACAGTTCCGCCAACTGGACCTGCGCGCGGCGTTCGAGGAGTGTGCCGCGGCGACCGGGGAAACCCTGTTTAACGATCCCTGGCATCCGTCCGCCGCGGGCCATGCGTGCATCGGCCGGGCCATCGCGGAATATCTCGGCGCCCGGGGGCTGGCGCCGAAAGGTCAGACGGACGCCGGGGCCGGCTCGCGGAGGTAATGCATGACGGGGACGAGGGCCTGGTTCGGGTCGCCGGAGCCGTCATAGAAGAGGCAGACCACGGGCACGCCGGTCTCGCGCTCGAGCTGCGGGAAGATGCTGGTGGTGATGGTCCCGGGCATGCAGAACATCGGGCTGGCGTTGACCACGGCGCGGGCGCCGTCGCGCCGGATGAACAGCGCGGCCCGGCCCAGCGTCAGGATGGATTCTCCTTCGAACTGCCAGGGCAGGTAATGCCCGCCGGCTTCGATGACGTCGGCCACCGGGTGTTCCTTCCGATCGTGCAGTACCGGCTCGGCCACCTGATAGTAGTGATGCTCCCACTTCTCGAAAAACAGGTTCCGTTCCAGCCATGCCCGCACGTTCTCGATCTTCGCGCGCAGCCCGCTGGAGCTTTCCATGACCAGACTCTGAAGGTAGTTGGTGTACAGGATCCACTCGGCGATGGGTGCCAGCCACGCTTCGCCGCCCAGTTCCTCAATGCGACGGCAGACCTGTCCGTTGATGAACGGATCGCACCGCACGTAGATTTCCCCGACCACGCCGACCAGCGGACGCTTCTCCGGCCGGCGGGCGATGCGCGCGACCTCGTCCACGACCCGGGCCAGCAGACCGGTCACGGGGCCTAGGTCCTTCTGCTCGAAGGCCTTCTCGATCCGGCGCAAGCCCTGCTCCACCGTCTCGTCCGTCTCGCCGGGACGTTGCTCGTACGGGCGGACTTTCATCCCCAGCTTGCGCAGGATGTCGCCCACCACCGCCGCGTGCCAGAGCCGCATACGCGCGCCGTTGTCCAGGCCCGCGTAGGCGTTCTCGGCCGAGGGGCTCAAGATCCGAATTCCGCCCCAGCCCTGTTTTTCGAAGATGATCGAGTCCAGCTTGGCGTACTGGCCGAACCGGCACGGGCCGCAGGCGGTCGGCATGAAAAAAATCACGCGCTCTGGCGGAAGTTTCCGATCCTGCATGGCCTTGACCAGCGCGCCGACGGTCAGCGGGCACGGCACGCACTCGCCGCCCGCCGTATGCTTGTGGCCGATGGCTAGTGTCTCCGCGTTTTCCTCCAGCACGTGCGCCTCGTAGCCGGTGGAGCGGAAGACGGCCGCGAGCAGTCGGGCGCAGACAGGATCCATCGGCGGCACAAAGAGCGTACGGCCCTCGCCGGATCCCGTCACGCGTTGTTCTTCGAGGTGGGCCATAAGGAGGTGTCAGGTGCTAGGTGTCAGGTTTCAGTAGTGTTCAGTGTTCGGTGTTCAGGTTTCAGGATATTAAGGTCTCTACTATTCACTATTCACCATTCACTATTCACTTCCCCGCCGGGCGCGGAATCCGGCTCCAGGAGTGAAAGCTCTCCAGCGCGGCTTCGATGCGCGTGAGGTAGCCGGCGTCCGCGCCGTGCCCGTCGAACTGCAGGCAGAGGTACGGCTTGCCGGTCCGGCCCATGATTTCCTTGAAATACGTCAGGATATAGCTGTCCGGCCCGCACATGAAATTCGTGAAATACACCCCGAAGAGCCGTGGGGAGCGGGCCACGTACTCGGCGGCGGCCAGGATCTTCTGGCCATAGTGCCAGTACATATTGCCATACGCCGGCAGGATGTCCTGCAGGTCGAACGGCAGCATGTCCTGGAACAGCACGCGGTAGCCCATCTCGGCCACCTTGCGCGGGAGATCGAGCGTCAGGCCGGGATCGGTGGTGTTATAGGGACGCCCGAAGCAGACAATGCCGAGGGCATTCTCTCCTTCGATTTTGGCCAGGGCCTCGCGGCCGAGGGCCAGGGATTCCTGCCGGAAGGCGTCCTGGGCCGAGCGCGCCGCCCGCAAGGCCGAGCGTACCGCGGCCGCCTCCGCCCGCAGCGGCTCGCCGACCGCGCGCCAGAGCGCGGCCACCTGCTCGTCTTCCGGCCGGCCCAGGTCCACGATGGGCGCCAGCAGGCGCCGGCCGAGGTTCAACCCCTCGATGGACTTCAGCACGCCCGGGTGCGCCTGGACGTAGCAGCAGAAATGGGCGTCGGTGAATCCCTTCGGCACGGGCTCGCGCAGCATGTGGGGGACAAAAAGGTAGTCCACGCCGGAATCCTCCAGCAGGGCCCGCGCGTGGCCGTGGCTCATGACCACCGGCGCGCAGTATTCCGCCGTGCTGATCTCGCCGCCGCGATGCAGGATCTTTTCGGAAGACACCGGCGAATACACCACTTCGCCGCCCAGTTCGCGCAGGAACGTTCTCCAGAAAGGATAATACCCGTACGTGCCGAGACTGCGCAGCAGACCGATTCGCGGCCGGGCCGCGCGCCCGCGTTCCGTCGAAGGTTTCGCGCCGTTGGCCCAGGCCGCCGCGCGTCGCTTCCAGGACTCGTAGGCGGTCAGGTCCCGCACGCGCATACGCTTCTCGCCGTAGTCCCGTCCGCACTTGAGCCCCCAGGCCACGACCTCCTGGCCCGCGCGGATGATCGAAAGATTGCACAGGTTGTGGCACAGATCGCATATCTCGTGGTCCACCGTCACCTTCTCGTCCGCGAAGGCCAGGCCCTTGAACCGGGCCGATCGTTCCGCTTCCGGGACGCGCTCCCGGGCCAGCAGGGACATGCCCAGCGAGCCGGTCAGGTGGCAGTAGGGGCTGACGGCGATCGGCTTCTGCAGCTCCACCTCGAAGGCCGCGACCAGCGCCTTGTTGCGCGCCGTCGCGCCCTGGAAATAGATGTGGTCGCCGATGTATAGCCCGCCGACGACCTTATTGAGATAGTTGTCGCGCACTGAGTGTAAGACGGCGGCGGCGATCTGGTCCTTGCTCCAGCCCCGCGCCATCAGCAGGTCCAGGTCGCGCTCCATGTAGACCGTGCAGCGGTCCGACGTGCGCGGGCAGGGCTTGCCCATCGCGCGGCCGGCATACTCGGCCAGCGGAAGGCCCAGCTTCAGGGCCTGTTCCTCGATGAAACTGCCGGTGCCCGCCGCGCAGACGTAGTTCATCACAGAGTTGTATACCATGCCGTTCTGGAGTTGCGTGAACTTGGCGTCCTGGCCGCCCAGCTCGATGATGGTGTCCGCCTCCGGGTCAATGAACACCGCGGCGCGCGCATGGGCGGTGATTTCGTTCATGGCCAGGTCCGCGCCGATCACTTCCTTGATCATCTTCCGCCCGGAGCCCGTCGTGCCCACGCCGCGGATATCGAGCGTGAAGCCGCCGCGCTTCTCCATCTCGCGGAACGCCTTGAAGACGAGTTGTACCGCCCGGATGGGATTCCCCGCCGTCTTGCGGTAGACCCAGCCGACAACCTGGTTCTGCTCATCGAGGGCCGTCGCCTTGGTCGAGGTGGACCCGATGTCAATGCCCAGCGCCACGCGGACCGCGCCGCGTTGCGGCGCGACAATCGCTACCTCGCTGTCATCCTCGTTAACCCAGTGATCGTGCCACGTGAAGGCCGGGTAGCTCGACAGCTTCAACTCCAGGGGCGCGCGCAGTTCGTCCGTCGGTCCGGAAGCCCGGGTCGAGCCCGAAGCCGGGCCCAGCCGATCCACCCACCCGGGCGGCAGGGAGGCCCCGGCGCCCTGCTGCAGGGCGACCAGTGCCGCGCCGTAGGCGCCCGCGAGTTCGGGGAAATCGGGGACCACCGTTTCCACGCCCAGCTTTTCCCGGATGGCCCGTACGACCACGGAATTACGCGCCATGCCGCCGATCAGGATCGACTTGCCGGTCAAGGCGCGGCCGTCGAGCAGGCCGTCCACCGTGGACGCGCCCAGCCCCACGCACAGGCCCGCGGCGATGGCCTCGACGGAGAAGCCCTCCTGCTGCAGGTGGATCATGTCGCTCTTGGCGAAGACGGCGCAGCGGGTGGCAACGCCCGGCGGGCGCCCCTCGTAGCACATGGCGCACTGGGCCAGTTCGGCCGGGGGAATCTGCAAACGGAGAGCCTGCTGGTCCAGGAAGGCGCCGGTGCCCGAGGCGCAGGCGCTGTTGATGTTCGACCGGCGGTAGCGGCCTCCTTCGTCGAGCTGCGTCAGGCTGAAGGATCCCCCGCCGATGGACAGGATGTTGCGCGCGTCCGGCGCGAGCTTCCGGGCGCCCTCCAGCCCCGCGACGATGGGATCCAGGTACACGCCCGGCAGCGGAAGCGACTGCCCGCCCGAACCCGTCCGGGCCACGCCCCGGATGTCTTCCAGCGGAAACCCCTCCAGGAGGCCGCGCAAACATTTCAGCGGCTCGCCCTGGTGGCGCAGGTACTCCTTCCGGACGATCTCTCCCGACTCGTCAATCAGCACCATGCCGACAAAGAGACTGCCGACATCGACTCCCAGATAACCCATAAATCGTTGTTTCCTCCGGACGCCCGTCGCAGGAACCGCGCAAGAATCCCATTTTCAGAAGCACCAAATAGTAATATACCATCGTTTTTTAAAAGAACCAAGAGCCCATGAAAGAGCATTCTCCACGCCGATGGGTTTCGCAAGGCCCGGAAGACACGTTCCGACTGGCCGCCGACCTGGCCCGCAAACTGAAACCGGGAGATGTTCTTGCCCTTCACGGCGAACTGGGTTCCGGCAAGACGACCCTCGTGCAGGGACTCGCCCGGGCGCTCGGGATCGATCGGCCCGTCAGCAGTCCGACCTTTACGCTCATCAATGAATACCGCGGCTCGTGTCCGCTTTTTCACATTGACCTGTACCGCATCCGTGACTCCGGGGAGGCCCTGGAACTGGGCCTCGATGAGTACCTTTACGGAAACGGCATCACGGCCATCGAGTGGGCCGAGCGCATCGCCGAATTGCTTCCGCCCGGTACGTTGCACATCCGGCTGGAACCCGGGGAGCATCCGGACGAGCGACTCGTCACCATCCAGGGGGGGCGGGACTCGTGAACATCCTTGCGCTCGAACTTTCCTCCCGCCGGGGCAGTCTGGCCGTGCTCTCGGATGTCGACCTGCTGGCGGAATGCGAAATAAGCGAGGAAGTCCGGAGGGGGCGCGGCCTGTTCCGGGTACTGCCTGAATTATGCGAACGGGCTGGTGTGGATCTGGAGTCCCTGGATCTCCTGGTGCCCGGCCGCGGGCCGGGCGCCTACACGGGATTGCGTCTCGCCATGACCGTGGCCCAGGCCCTCGCCCTGCCGGGCCGACGCCCGGTCTTTCCCGTCAGCAGCGGCGAAGCACTGGCCTGGGAAATCGCCGGGGAACGCAGTGCCCGGTTGGTGGTCGTGATGGATGACGCGCGGCGCGGCAAGCTCTGGATGGGCCTTTTCGAGCAGACGCCGGACGCGCTCGAAAATCGCCTGCCTTGGACCCTGGCGACACCCGAAGAGGCGGCCCGCCTTGTGCCCCGCGACGCCGTGGTGGTCAGCCCGAATTGGACCGGCCTCTCCGCGCGGCCGGAGTTCGCTCCGATTCGGCATGCCCGCTGGATTGAAGAAGACCGCTCTCCCCACGCGCGCTGGGTGGGCGCGCTCGCGTGGAGCCGATATTCCAAGGGTCTGCCGGCGGAACCCGCGACGCCCATTTACATGCACCCCGCCGTGGCCACGACCCGTTCCGCCTGATGGGTGCCGATGAATTCCGGCCGCGACCACCGGTCGCGGCTACAGCGCTGGTCGCCGGCTTCGATGAAGGCGCAGCCTCACTTGCGCGGCGGCGGCATTGCCGCCGGGTCGGTTTTTTCCCGCAGCTTGATGGTGGCCAGCACCTTGGGGACGTACATTTGGGTTTCGACGGGCAGGCTGTCTTCAATGGCCTCGAAGGTCCGCGTCCCGGCGGACTTCAATGCCTTCCCCACGCGGCCCTCGCCCGCGTTGTACGCCGCCAAGGCCAGCGGCCAGGAATTGAACATGCCGTGGAGATACCGCAGGTAACTCGCCGCTGCCTTCGCGCTCTTCTCGGGCACCAGCCGTTCGTCCTTCGGCTGAACGGCCAGCCCGAAACGCTGTGCCGTGGCGGGCATGAACTGGAACAGTCCTGCCGCGCCCACCGGACTGCGCGCCTCGGGATTGAACGATGATTCGACCTCCGCCAGCCAGATCAGTTCGGGGGGCATGCCCTCGGATCGGAAGACCTCCTTGACGCGAGGCGCCAGCGCGGCGGCCCGGGCCGGCGCCGGGCGGCCGGCCAGCTTCTCCTCCCATTTCGGCCGGCTGCGCGCGCTTTCCAGGCGCCGGCGACTGACGGCC
>JAHJJH010000266.1 GCA_018823105.1 Verrucomicrobiota bacterium
CCGTACAGTTGAGCCGATTCGCCACGCGCGCTTTCAACCGCCGGTCTTGAAGAAGTCTTCCATGGCCTCCAGCCCCTCCGGCGTGCCCATGTCCAGGAGCGGGGGCGGGGCGGGAAACGCCAGCAATCGGCCCTGACGCGCCAGTTCGGGGAAGACATCCGTCTCCAGGGACAGGGGAACTTCCGGGTCCAGCGCGGCCAGCAGGATTCGCGGGAGGAGATACACGCCGCTGTTGACCCAACCTCCTTGGCGCTTCTCCTTCTCGCGGAAGGCCGTCACCCGGCGCTGCCCGTCGAACTCCACGGTCCCGTAGCGGCCGGCCTCCTCGATCTGCGTGACCATGATCAGGCAGGGAGGAAGCTTTCCAATCATTGGAAAAACTGCTTCCGGAATTTTCCAATCATTGGAAACTTTTTCGCTGTTTTTTCCAATCATTGGAAACTTTTCACCCTGTTTTTTCCAATCATTGGAAAAATCGGCCGATTTTTTTCCAATCATTGGAAAATCCAGGTTCGGCAGCAGGCTGTCGCCGTTGAGGACCAGGAACGGATCGCTCTCGATCCAGGGCTCCGCGAATTTCAGGCCGCCACCGGTACCCAGCGGCACGGGTTCGCGGCTCAAGGAGACAGTGAATGGTGATTGGTGAATAGTGGATAGCCGCTGAACACCGAACACCGAACACTGAACACTTTTCTCCAGTGGCTCCCCGCGCCCGCGCAACCAGTCCAGCAGGCTGTCGGCCATGTAGCCAGCGGCGATATGCACCCGCGAAATCCCCCCCGCGGCCAGCCACTCCAGTTGCCGCTCCAGGAACGGACGCCCGGCGATCGGGACGAGGGCCTTGGGCCGATCGGGGTACAGCGCGCTCATCCGCGTGCCTTTTCCGCCGGCGAGGATGACGGCTTGCCATTTATGCTTTTTCTGATTCACGATCTGATTGAAGAATGAACGTCCAACGTCCAACGCTACAAAGCACCGCTGGCGAACGCGCCGCGGGTGAGCCAGGGGATGAAGCTGCTCGTCGGGCTTTCTCCATTATTCGTTCCTTCCATCAGTGCCTGCTGTCACGAGTAGCGAATTCTCATGGCCATCGACATTAATGGTTGCAGGATTATTGGGGTCGAGCTTCCACTCACCGTCAACAACCAACTTGTAGGCGTACTTGCCACGGGGGAGCCGAAGGCGTGCGTCCCAACTTCCCGCTGTATCTTTCTTCAACAGCAGGCGATTCGGTTTCCATCCATTGAAGTCACCGGCAATGGATACTGTATGCGCTTGTGGAGCCTCTATATGGAAGGTAACAAGATCCTGCGGTCCGGGCGGGTAGGACGGCCAAGTCTTTTGGTCAGGCAGTGTTACTTTGTATATTCCGTCCTTTTTTACCACTAGTAAACCCCATGTAGGAGAGTTGATCAGCCGGATATCACGGTCATCACCAGCAAAGGCCGTTACAAGCTGGTACGTCGTCTGAGTGTCAAGGTCTACTGCACTCCATTGCGGGGCAAGGGCTGCTGACCTCGAGATCAGATGCAATACGCCGTTGAAGACAACAGCGCTCTGATAGTAAGGCGGGCTGTCTCTCTGAAAGCCCTGAACGCTCCGCAGTCCGAAATCTGCAAGTATAGAGGGCGTGGCGCTCCACTCATCAGCCACGTGGACAGCCGACCATTGTCGCCCCCGGTGAAGTTGTCCGGACAAGATATAGATGCGGTTGTCATGTTCAATGGCCCGCGAACAAAGATAAGGCCATTCCATGAAAAGCGGCCAGGCGGTCGGCATCATGGCTACTTGGTCCGTGTCGCTATCGATGACCAAGGGCTGCGTATAATACCGGCGACCCACGATGACATGAGCCCCGTCACGGCTAAGATCGCCCTTCCCGGGACACAGCAGCGACCATTCCGGCTGAAAAGCCATTCGTGGTTCGCTATATTGCCGGGCATTATCTTTTTGAAGCCGGCCGTCATAGATCAATTGTACATCGATGTGTTGCCCGGTCATGCTGGCGCGGAGATACCACGTGCGTATCGCCGCTCGCTCGGATTTGTTATACCCGATGATAAATGCCCGCCGCCCGGCAGAGCACAACACGGCCCCTTCCAGGCTGTCAATGTCGAGATCCGGAAGAATCTCCACCAGGGTCCTGCCGGACTGCAAATCGTGAGCAAGAATATGGTGAGTGCCCAGCGCCCATATCACACCCTCCGAGGCAGAGGCCCGGAGTACGCTTTGTGTGAACACGCAGCGCGTTTCGCCCCCGCGATGAATGGCCATGATCCCGCGATCTGTGTTGAGAACGTCCCACTCATGGCCGGCTGTGATCCACTCGCCTTGTCGGAGATGCGCGCCGCTCACAGCGGCACGCACAGCCTCCGAGATATCGGTGAGTTCGGGCACCTGCACAGGCTCCTCGGCGAGGGGGTTGGCATCAAGAGGTATCGATCTCAAGGTGAGACATCGATTCAGTAATTCAAAGAAGGCCATACGATCGGCGTGTGACAGTGATTCGCGCTGGATGACCTCGTCAATCCGTCGTACGGCATCGTCGCGGGACGCGCGGTCTTTCACGGCAAGAAACACGCGTGCAAGCTCGGCGGCAGCCCGGAAATCCCGGCGCGAAGACGTCTCCAGGGGCGAGAGAATCAGGTCGTAGGTCCCGCCGCTGGTCAACCGAGTGTAGATGGATGCGTTGACGCATATCCTCAAGGCAAGACGTGCCGCCTCCGGAAAATCGGGGAGGAGGGCAAAGAGAGCGTGCAATCGATCCACGGCCGCGCGAGGGTTGACGAGAGCCTCTTGGTCCGCGAAGTAGACCACTTCGTTCAGCCAATGTGGCGATTTTTCAGCCATCCACGCCGCATCCGCTGCGTGCCGTTCCAAATAGTCCTGGTAGAGGAATGCCCGCCGCGCACAATAGTCCCGGAACCGTTCGGCCAGGTCGTCCGGATCCTTCGTAAAGTCATAATGCTGCATCATGGTGGACTGACGGAATGTGCTCAATGTGCGCCAGCGAACATCGCCGAGGGCTTCGTTATAGAGAAGGGGGGCGACATGTTTCAGGCCTGTTTCCGCCGCCCACAGGCGGCGCGGGAAGAACGACCTGGGGATCCCTCGCTCTGCGGCGTCAGAGTGATGACCGTAACCGGCCAGTTCGCACAGCGCGCCAAGGGCTGTAACTCGTGCGTCGTAATCTCCCGGGCACAAAAGGACAACGTATTCGGAAATGGCGTGGGCAAGCCCCCACGCACCGAGTTGAAGGTGCGTCCTGCTGCGCGTCCCCAAGTCTCGGCACAGGATCACCGCGTCGATTTTGCCGCTGGGCGGCAGGGGTTCCTCTGCAAGCAGACGGCCCATAACCGCCGCCAACCTGACAGGCAGATCCG
Source organism: Verrucomicrobiota bacterium (assembly GCA_018823105.1). Lineage (GTDB taxonomy): Bacteria > Verrucomicrobiota > Kiritimatiellia > CAIQIC01 > JAGNIJ01 > JAGNIJ01. The sequence continues at coordinate 3,384 of JAHJJH010000266.1, forward strand.
CCGCCCAGGCCATCTGGGCCTCTTTCTCTGACACAACGACGTCGCCCTTGCGGGTTTGCAGGTTGAGGTGAATCATCGGTTGGTCATTGGTGATGGAAACGAAAAAGCTTCCTGCGACCGAGAGAACAATGGCGGGGGGACCCGATCCAAGCGTTGTGCCGGCGGGCCCTAGGGCCGCGGCATCTTCCCATGCGAGTACGATGATGTTTTCGTAGGCCAGCAGGGCATTCTCAATCACGACGGCGAGTGTGCGCTCAAGGAAGCTCCATTCGAAACTCAAGTTGCGGCCCAGGAGCGGCGGCACGGCGACGATGATGCAGTCGGGCCTCTGCGCTTTGTCGCGAATCCGGGAAAATGTGTCCATCATGCGCTGGACAATTTCATCGGGGCGGGATTCGTCCCAGATCAACGTCTCGTCCAGCAGTTTCAAGCGGAGAATCCTGTCCAGAACCGAGAAGCGGATGGCTGTCAGTCCATTGATTTCCATAACGGCCGGCACAAGGAGAAAACGAGCGGCTTGATCCAAATTGGTCGAGCTCGGAAATAGCGCGGGATTGAGATCCACGTTCGCATCCGGTGTTCCAGACTGCGCTATCGCGTCTTTAAGATTCTGTATGATTTGCCACTGGATATCGTTGAGAGGTGATGTTGCCGGCGCAACAGAGTGAAGGCAAAGCGTGAGCAGAATCGCCAGGGGATAGTAATGCCGTTGCAGGATCAGATGCCTGTTTCTTGTCATGGCTTCATCTTTGCCTGGCCGAACATCCAATGCCCAATAACAAGTAACCGGTAACTCTCCCTTACGACACGTACTGCTTGGGATCGATTTTGTATTTCATGATCTTGTAGCCCAGGATGCGCTGGGTGCTGTCCAGCGCGCGCGCGGCGGCGGCGATGTTGCCGCGCGAGGACTTGAGCGAGTCGCGGATCAGGTCGCGCTCGTAGGATTCCACCAGGCCCTTGAGGTTGCCCGGCGTCGCGGGGCCCGCGGCTTCCGCCGTCTGCAGGGTGGGGGGCAGGTGGTAGGGATGGATGACGTCGCCCTCGGCGACCAGCACGGCGCGCTCGATGCAGTTTTCCAGTTCGCGGACATTGCCCGGCCAGTGATAGCTCATCAGCATGTCGATCACCGCGCTGGACAGCCGGCGGACCTTCTTGTTGTTTTCCTTCGAATATTTCTCGAGGAAGTGGTCGGCCAGCAGGACGATATCCGCCTTGCGTTTGCGCAGCGGCGGGACGTAGAGGGGGAAGACGTGCAACCGGTAGAAGAGGTCCTCCCGGAACTTCCCGGCCGCCACCAGGGCGGGCAGGTCCTTGTTGGTGGCGGTGATCAGCCGGACATTCGTTTTGATGGTGGCCGTGCCGCCGACCCGCTCGAACTCGCGCTCCTGGACCACGCGCAGCAGCTTGATCTGGATGGACAGCGGGATGTCGCCGATCTCGTCGAGGAAGAGCGTGCCGCCGTGCGCCAGTTCAAACCGGCCCTTGCGGTCAGCCAACGCTCCGGTGAAGGCCCCCTTGACGTGCCCGAACAGCTCGCTTTCGATCAGGTTTTCCGGCAGGGCGGCGCAGTGAGCCTTGACGAACGGCTTGTCGGCCCGCTCGCTGTTGTAGTGGATCGCGGCGGCGACCAGTTCCTTGCCCGTCCCGGTTTCGCCCTCGATCAGCACGGTGGTCGACGTCCGGGCGACCTGCGCGATCTGGTCGTACACGGTCTGCATCTCATGGGAATTGCCGATGATGTTGGAGGGCCGGAATCGGCTCCGCAGTTCTTCGCGAAGGCGCTGGTTCTCTTTCTCGAGGCGCTCCTGCTCCTCCTGGGCGGCCTGGCGTAGCTTGACCGCCTGGGCGATCATGGAGGCGATGATGGTCAGCAACCGGACATCGTCCTTGAGGTTGGCCTCCGGGCGGTACGGCAGGTCCACGCTCAAGGCGCCGACCACCTCCTGCCCGACCTGGATCGGGACACACAGAAAGGAGGTATCGGCCCGTTTGCCGCGGCGGGTCTTGTCGAGGAAAAGCGGCGACTCGCTGGTCTTGGAGATGATGGCCGGCTGGCCGGTCAGCACCACCTGGCCGGTGACCCCTTCGCCGAGTTTGTAGCGCCCCCGCCGGGCCTGCTGCGGCGAAAGACCGTGGGCGGCCTCGATCAGGATGTCGCCGGTCTTGCGGTTGAGCAGGGTCAGTGTGGCGTACTTCATGTCCAGGTATTCGGACAGGGCCTCGAGGACGGGCGTGACCACGTCGCGCATGTCGAGGCTCTGGTCCAGGACGCGGCTGACGTGGTAGAGGAGCGTCACTTCGCGGAGGTGGCGGACGTCTTCCTTGGGGGAGGGGCCGGCCGGGTTCATGGTCGGGATTCTCCTTCCGTCCGTTCGTCGTAGAGATTGGTGATCGGCATCCGGCGGTCGCGGCCGAAGGCCTTGGGCGTGATCTTGATGCCCGGCGCGCCCTGCCGCCGCTTGTACTCGCTGCGATCCACCAGCCGGGCCACGCGACGCACCGTGGCCGGCTCGAAGCCCGCGGCGACGATGGCCGATACGCTTTCATCCAGCTCCACGTAGCGCTCGAGGATGGCATCGAGCCGGTCGTAGGGCGGCAGCGAATCCGTGTCCTTCTGGTTCGGGCGCAGTTCCGCGGACGGGGCGCGCGTGATCGTGCGGGGCGGGATCAGCGGACGTGACGCCTGCGCGTTACGCCATCGGGCCAGTTCAAAGACCAGCGTTTTGGGCACGTCCTTGATCACGGCAAAACCGCCGACCATGTCGCCGTAGAGCGTGCAGTACCCCGTGGCCAGTTCGCTCTTGTTCCCCGTCGTCAGCACCAGCCAGCCAAACTTGTTGGAGAGCGCCATGACGAGGTTGCCGCGAATGCGGGCCTGCAGGTTTTCCTCGGTCACGTCCGGCGGCCGCTTTTCAAAAGTCGGGGCCAGTTCGGAGAGAAACGTTTCATACAACCGGCGGATGGGGAGGGTAAACAATTCAATGTCCAGGGTTGCAGCCAGCCGGCCGGCGTCGTCCAGCGTTTCCGCGGAGGAATACTGGGAGGGCATGGTCACGCCCTTGACCCGGTCGCGCCCGAGGGCGTCGCACGCCAGCGTCGCGACGAGCGCGGAATCAATACCCCCGCTTAACGCGACCACCACCTTGTCGAACCCGTTCTTATCCACGTAGTCCCGCAGGCCCAGCTTCAGCGCCGCGTAAACTTCCGCGGGATCTTCCAGGACGGGTTCCACGCGGAGGGCCGGGCCGGGGCCGGACGCCGTCACCGGAGCCGGAAGGATTATCCGCTGCACCTCCGGCGGGGTGGGGGAAGGGGCGCTCTTTCGCGAGCGCGCGGAAACCGGCACGTATAAAATGTCCTCCGCAAACTGGTGCGCCCGCGCCATCAGCGTGCCGTCCGCCGCCATCGCCAGGCTGGCCCCGTCGAAGACCAATTCGTCCTGCCCGCCGACCAGGTTGGCATACAGGACGGTGCCGTCCAGGAACCGGGCCGCCCCGCGCAGGATATCCTCACGCCGCGCAAGCTTGCCGCGATGATAAGGCGAGGCGGAGAGATTCACCAGCGCGTCCAAGTCCTGGTCCCGTAGCAGGTGGACGGCGGCCTCGTTGAGATCCCAGGAATCCTCACAGATGTGCACGCCGATCCGCAGGTCGTCCACGTCCAGAACAAGGGCCTGATGACCCGGCTCGAAAACCCGCTTCTCGTCGAAGACCCCGTAATTCGGAAGGACCATTTTGTGGTAGCAGGCCGCTTCGCGCCCCCCGTGGAAAATAACGGCCGAGTTGTACGTCTTCCCGTCCTTCGATCGGGGAGATCCCACCGCTACAATGGCCTCCGGCGGCAGTTCCCGGGCCAATCGCTGAATCTGTTGTTCACTGTCGTCCAGGAAATGCCGCTTCAGCACAAGATCCTCGGGCGGATACCCGCAGAGCGCCAGTTCAGGGAAGACAATCATGGCGGCTCCCGCCGCGGCGGCCTCACGGGCCTTTCGAATGATCTTCGTGGCATTGGGCGCCAAGGCGCCCACGGCGACGTCCAACTGGGCCAGCGCAACGAGAAGCAATTTCATATTACAAATATGTAACAGAGTCGGAAGATTCTTACAAAGAGAAAGGCGGGAGGGAAGAACATGGGGAAGTTACGAAACTTCAATCCTTCTCCTTCTCGTCCTCGTGGTCCAAAGGGTCTCCTATTTTCGATCCCGAGCAAGAGAACGAGGACGATTCGGGGGAGAAAAAGAAACCCCCGCCGAAAGGCGGGGGATTTCCCGATCTGTAGGGGGAGCGGATTTACTTGATGAACAGCATCTCCTGGTACGTCGGGAGCGGCCACAGTTCGTCAGACACGATTCCTTCGAGCCTGTCCGAAATTTGCCGCACCTCGGCCATCACCGGGATGATCTGGTCACGCATGTGTTTCGCATGCTCCAGCAGGCCGCTCCCGGATTCGTGCCGGATCGCGGAGTCCAGCGTGGCCATGGCGCCCTGCAGCTTCGCGAGCAGGCTGTTCAGTTCGTCGAGCACCGTCGTGCAGTGATCCTTTCCCAGCGACTTCAAGCCGAGCGAGGTCTGCGCCAACCTGTACTGATATTCCACGGCGGCCGGAAAAATCATGGTTTTGGCGATCCGGAAGGCCAGGCGGCACTCGATGTTCACCTCCTTGACGTACTTCTCGAGGTAGATCTCGTTGCGGCTCTTGAACTCGCGCTTGGTGAGCACGTTGTACTTCTCGAACAACTCCGCGTTTTCGTCGGTGTCCATGCCGCGTATCGCGTCCACGGTGTTGCGGAAGTTCGGCAGGCCGCGACGTTCGGCCTCCTTGTGCCACGCTTCGCTGTAGTTGTCGCCGTTGAAGATGATCGCGTCGTGTTCGTTGACGATCTGCTGCAGTACTTCCTGTACGGCTTCGTTCAGATTGTTCGGATGGCCCTTGGTCTTCGACTCCAGTTCGGTCGCGATGAAGTCCAGCGACTCGGCCACGATGGTGTTGAGGACCATCAGGGGGCCGGCGACCGACTGGCTGGAACCGACCGCGCGAAACTCGAACTTGTTGCCGGTGAAGGCGAACGGGCTGGTACGGTTGCGGTCCCCGGCATCCTTCGGCAGGGGCGGGAGGGTATCCACGCCGACCGTCAGGACGCCGGCCTGCTTGGACTTCTTCGCCCCGCCCTTGGCAATCTGCTCGAAGATGTCCGTAAGCTGGTCGCCGAGGAACATGGAGATGATCGCCGGGGGCGCCTCGTTCGCGCCCAGCCGGTGATCGTTCCCGGCGTGGGCCACGGACCCGCGCAGCAGGTCGGCGTGCTTGTGCGCGGCGCGCATCACCGCGGCGCAGAAGACGAGGAACTGCGCGTTGCTGTGCGGCGTGTCGCCCGGCGAGAGCAGATTCACGTCCTTCGTCCCGAGCGACCAGTTGAGGTGTTTGCCGGAGCCGTTGATGCCGGCGAACGGCTTCTCGTGCAGCAGGCAGGACATGCCGTACTTCTGCGCCACTCGCGAGAGCGTGATCATCGTCAGGTACTGGTGGTCTGTCGCGAGATTCGCGTTCTCGAACACCGGCGCGATTTCGTACTGCGCCGGGGCCACCTCATTATGGCGGGTCTTGACGGGGACGCCGAGCTTGTAGAGTTCGCGCTCGGTCTCGAGCATGCAGGCCAGCACGCGCTCCGGAATGGCGCCGAAATACTGGTCCTCGAGTTCCTGGCCCTTCGGGGGCTTCGCGCCGAACAGCGTGCGGCCCGCGTTGATCAGGTCCGGCCGCGCGAAGAAGAAGTTGCGATCGATCAGGAAATACTCCTGTTCGCAGCCGGCGGTGGAAAAGACCAGCCCCGGATTCCTGCTGCCGAACAGCGCCAGCACCCGCTGGGCCTGCGCATTCAGCGTCTGCATGGAGCGGAGCAGGGGGGTCTTCTTGTCCAGCGCTTCCCCGGTCCACGAACAGAAGGCCGTGGGGATGCACAGCGTGGTGCCGTTCGGATTCTCGAGGATGTAGGCCGGGCTGGTGACGTCCCAGGCCGTGTAGCCGCGTGCCTCGAACGTGGCGCGGATGCCGCCGGAGGGGAAGCTCGAGGCGTCCGGTTCGCCCTGGATCAGCTGCTGGGCGGAAAAGGCCGCGATGACGCCGCCCTTGCCGTCGGGATCGAGAAAGCTGTCGTGTTTCTCCGCCGTCAGGCCGGTGAGCGGATAGAAGACATGGGCGTAGTGGGTGGCCCCCTTCTCAATGGCCCAGTCGCGCATGGCTTCCGCCACGGCGTTGGCGACGGAAACATCCAGCTTGGCCCCGTGCTCAATGGTCTTCCGGAGCGCCTTGTACACGGCGTCCGGAAGGCGTTTCTTCATCACCTTGTTGCCGAAAACGTTGGAGCCGAACAATTCTTTCGACGGAGTCTTCGAGAAGTCCATCGGCTTCTCGATCGGCTTGTAGTTGGTCACGGCCATGATGGCGTCATGTCGTGCAATCGTCATGGGTGCGCCTCTTTCTTTCCTGAATGGATTTGATGAGTCCTTAGCTTTTACCGACTCTCCCCGCAAAAGCAACACGCCCTCGCGGGACGATTCACGTTTTTCAGGCAAATCATTTAGCAACCCCCGTGCCGGACATGATTGCGATGGCCCCGAACATCCGCGTAACTATTTATTATGAAAATAGATGCGCATCGGAAAAAAAGAAATGCAATTCTTGAGTGCTTCACAATACCGTATTGTCATCTCCAATGTTATTACATAATTGTAATTGCGTCAAAACCGTTCACTGCGGCTGTTTCCTGCGGAGCTCGAACGAAACGCGGGGTCACAGGACTGGCGGGCGCGGTTTATTCCGGCAAGTAAACGCCGGTGCCGATGAACCAGGGGGTGCCGGGGATGGGCTCCACGTAGCCCAGCTTGGGATGCTCGCCGGTCTCGCCGGGTTTAACCCAGTGGAATTCGACAAATCCTCCACCCTGCTGCGCCGCGGCAGAGAGTTCGCGGATGACGAACTTGCCTTTGGCATCCTGGTGATCCAGCAGGTTTTTCCCGGGGAGGTCGCTCTGGGTCGCGTGGGCCATATTCACGCAGGAGAAGTCATAGACATAGAAATAGCCGCTCTGGTCGGGGAAGAATCGGATGGGGGCGATATACTTCCGTACCAGTTCGATCCTCCCGGCTTCATCGGGCAGGTCTTCCAGCAAGGCCGACAATCCCAACGCCGCCTGATGCACCGCCGCCCGGGCCATGTCCTTGCTGCAGGCCAGGGTCAGTTCCTCCCCCTGCACCCCCACGAGGCTCCCCCATAACACGGCGGCAGTTACGAACCATCGGCTGGCTTGAGGACGCATGTAGAGCTCCTTTTTTTATTATCCCCAGAGGTTTTCGGGATAGACCCCGTCATTGATCATGTCGCGGAGGGCGGTCTCGACGGCAGGCTTGTCCTCCCGGTAGGTGATGCCGAACCAGCGGCTGTCGCCGGGCAGCACGCGAACGCGCGCGAGGTCGTCGCCGATCAATCGACCCACGGCCGCGGGGATGTAGAACTCCGACTTGGGATCCTTCCCCTGGGTTTTCAGGAAAAGACGGAATTCACTGTCGAGGTGGGCGAAGATCGTCGGGGTGAAGGCCCAGGCGTTCATGGACACCCACTCGTCGCCGGAAAGGCGGTGGACCTGCCCGGAAGCGTCGGGACACGCGGCGCCCCGGCCATCCCGGGCCACCTTGCTCGTTTCAACTATACGACGCAGGTAGAGCTGGTCGTCACACTCGCAGAGGCCGCGGGTGACCGTGCCGTGGTCGGACAACGTATCCCGGAGCGTGTATCCGACCATCGCATATTCGTGGCCGTCCGCCGGCGCGTTGCGTAAGAATTGCGCCATCCGCCGGAACGCGTCCGTGCCATAGAAATCATCGGCGTTGATCACCGAAAACGGCGCGTCCACGAGACCCCGGCAGATCAACATCGCATGGCCCGTGCCCCAGGGCTTCTGGCGGTCGGCGGGCACGGAATGGCCCTCCGGCAGCAGGTCCAGTTCCTGGAACGCGTATTTTGTCTCGATCCGGCTCTCGAATCGCGAGCCGATCGCC
>JAHJJH010000267.1 GCA_018823105.1 Verrucomicrobiota bacterium
AAAATCCAGAAATCCGAACCCGCCTCCGGAAGTTTGCCGACGCCGTGCGCCAACTGGACGTCCTTGGCATGACCAGCCTGCTGGACCTGGAGATGTTCTTTCAGGAGAACGAGGAGCTTTATCGCGAATACTACCGGAAACTGGTGGATAGTATCGTGCGAAAGGAATTGAAGGCGGATTCCTATGTCCTGGGCATCAGCCGGAGTTACGGGCGCTTGTATCTCGTGGTCTTTTCCTCCATCGCGCTCTCCACGCGGCTGGAACTGCGGGCGGCAAAAGATGACGTCCTGCTGTGGCGAGCCCAGGCCCAGCGCCGGAATAGCGCCATTCCCCTGACCCTCAACCCCCTGGATATTCCGTTTCTGCTGGCGGATATCTGGAACAACTCCAAGGGCCAGGCCCTCGATTTGCTGGCCTACCAGGTCTTCGGCGACGTGGCGGAGACCATTCCCGAGATAGACAGACCGGTGGAGCCTTTCGTCAAGGCCGTCCGGCCGCGCACGCCGGTGTTCCGGGCGCCGACCCTCTGGCGATTCCGGCGGTGCGGCTGGGTGCCGGCCGGGACCCGCCTGCCGATGGTGCTCGAGAAACGCGGCTGGTTCCAATGCGAGGGCCCCTGCGGCAAGCCGGTCTGGCTGTTCAGCGCGGATGTACAACTGGTGGACCAAGAGGGAAAGCCTCTCGGCCGACCCTGATCTCGCACGAAGGATTAAAGGTCGGCCAGGGCGTCGTTGGCCGCTTCGACCGTGGGCTTGATCAGCACGGGCTCTCCGGCGGCCTTGCGCGCGGCGCCGACATCTTTCAGCCCGTTGCCGGTGACCAGGCAGATCACCTTTTCATCCGGCTGAATCCGGCCTGCCTGCGCCAGGCGCCGGGTGACGGCCCAGGCGCAGGCGGCGGCGGGTTCGGCGAAGACCCCGGCGCCACGGGCCAGCTCGGGGATGGCGGCGAGAATTTCCTCGTCCGGCACGGTGCAGGCTTCGCCGCCGGACTCGATCACCGCGCGCACGGCGGCCAGCCCATCACGCGGCACGTCCACGCTGATGGAATCGGCCAGGGTGGTCGCCTTGACGGGCTCGATCCGCACATGACGCCAGTCCACGGAGGCCGCGCCGTCGGGATGAGCGGCCCGCACCTGTTCCACCGCGCGCGTGATGGCGTTGCTCTTTTCCGATTGCGCGCAGTCTATCTTCGGGAGCCGGTCTATCAGCCCGACGGCGTACAGGTCCTTCATGCCCTTCCAGATGCCGCTGATGATATTGCCGTCGCCCGTGGGCACCACAACGCGGTCGGGGGCGTGCCACCCGAGCTGCTCGCAAATCTCGTAACTGCACGTTTTCTTCCCCTCGCGCGTGAAGGGATTGTGTCCGGTGTTTCGGTTGAACCAGCCACGCTCGTCGCAAATCTTCATGCAGAGGTCGAACGCATCGTCGTACGTGCCGCGTACGGCCAGCACGCGTGCGCCGAAGACCAGCAATTGCGCAATCTTGGCGGGTGGAGCCTTCTCGGGCACGAAGATGACGCACGGCAAACCGACGCTGGCCGTCAGGCAGGCCATCGAACTGCCCGCGTTGCCCGTGCTGGCGCCCGCGATGACCTTGGCGCCCTTCTCGCGCGCCCTCACCAGCGCGACCGCGCCGGCGCGGTCCTTGAACGAGGCACTGGGATTGAGTCCGTCATCCTTGATGTAGAGCTGTTTCAGGCCCAGGGGGGCCCCCAGCCGGCCCGCCGCGTAGAGCGGTGTCCAGCCGATACGCAGCGGCGGGGCCAGGCCCGGGCGGTCCAGCGGAAGCAGGGGGGCATAACGGAACATGTCGGGCCGGCCGAATGTCACCAGTCGCTCCTTGCCCAGCCGGTTCTTCAGCCCGTCGTAGTCGTACGTGATGTCCAGGTTGCCGCCGCATGCCGGGCAGGTATAGCCCGCATAATCAGCCGATTGCAGGGCCGAGCACGCAATGCATTGAAAACCGGTGAAGTACATGACGCCCCCTATTTATTCTTAAACCAGCGAATGTTATAACAAAAAACGCTACCAAAGCCGATGACAAGGGGCAAACGAAAACTGGCAAGAAAACGGGTAAATGATAAGAATTGACAGGCATTTCTATGCCGAGTTATTCTCCGGCCCACGCTAAAAAACTGTTTCAGGCGTGCGTCGCAAGAGGCCGGAATCCGGGTTCCCCGAGCGGAGAAGAACAAAGGGAGGGAATGCCCCGGATTCAAGTGAGATCGTTGATCTTCAAATTTGGTAAAGAGTCGGGAACATTACAATAGAGGAGATGGTACGGCATGAAGACGGAATCATTTAACGGCAAGGACTGGATTGATGCGGAACTGGATTTCACAAAAGAAGAGTGGGAGACATTAATCGATGTGGCCCTGGATCTTAAAAGACGGTATGCGATGGGCGAAGACCATACGCATCTCTTAAAGGGCAAGACCCTTTACACGATGTTTTTCAACCAGTCGCTTCGCACACGAAGCACCTTCGCCGCCGGCATTCAGCAACTCGGCGGTTTCCATGTCGACCTGGAGCCGGGTAAAACCTACACGCCGGCCAGAAAAGGCTATGAGGTCCCCTACAAAACGGAGCGGATCTGCGACGTGGCGCGGATGTTGAGCCGGGTGGGCGATGCCATTGCCATCCGCATGTATGGCGAGCCGGCGCAATGGATCTATGGTTTTGCCAATGCCACCATCAAGGAATTTGCGGAATATTCCGACGTCCCGGTGATCAATATGGAATGCGACAAGTATCACCCGACGCAGGCGCTGGCGGACATGATTACGGTAAAGGAAAAATTCGGCGGCTTCAAAAAAGTCAAGTTCGTCATGTCCTGGGCTTATTCCGGCTCGACCCACAAGCCCTTTGCCGTACCGCAGAGCCTGGTCCTGGCCCCCGCCAAGATGGGCATGGATGTGGTCTTTGCCAGGCCGAAGGGCTTCGAGCTTGATCCCGAAGTCATCAAGAAATGCCATGATTTTGCCAAAGAGACAGGCGGCTCTTTCGCGGAAACCGAGAGCATGGAGGATGCATTCAAGGACGCGGATATCGTTTATCCTAAATGCTGGGGCTCAGGGGATTATTTTGCCCAAGTTGATGAAAATGGGAAAAAGATAAAGAATGAAGACCTGGACGGGATGAAGACCCTGTTTGATGCCAACAAGCACTGGATCTGCGATGCCAAGAAGATGAAGCTCGTTAAACCGTCGGGAATCTACATGCACTGCCTGCCGGCCGACAGGGACATGGAAGTTACCGATGACGTCATTGACGGACCGCAGTCCGTGGTCATTGACGAGGCGGAAAACAGGCTCCACGCTCACAAGGCGATCATGGCGCTGCTGATGGGAAGCCGAATTTAATAAGCAGACCGACGATGCACGACAGCGACGGGCTGGCGATCCCGCCCTATCCCGCGCCGCAGGATAACGGCGGCGCGGGAGGAGTGATTCGTTTGTATTTCAATAATGGTTATTAAAAAGGAGACGATGCCATGGCGACAAAAAAGGCCCGGAAGAAAATTAATTTAGCCGGCAGGGACCTGATTTGTACGGAAGACTGGTCGCGGGACGAGCTGATTCACACGCTGGAACTTGCCGAGGACATGCAGAAACACCGGTTCGCGGTGAAGTACACGAAAATTCTGCGCGACAAGACGTTCTTCATGTTCTTTTACAATCCGTCCGTGAGAACGCGCCAGTCTTTTGAGTGCGCCGCCACGGAATTGGGCGGGCATGCCCAGTTTCTGGAACCAAAGTCCATGCGGTTAAAGACCGCCACGACGGCCGGTGAAACAATCGAGGATGCCGCCAAGGTTATGTCCAGATATGCCTGTGGTCTGGGTATAAGAATCTTGGAGGACAAGATCGGCGCCTACGGTGAGGGTGATGCCTTGCTGAGAGAATATGCAAAATATTCCGACATACCGATCGTCAGCATGGCGCACGACAAGTATCACCCCTGCCAGGGACTGGCGGATGTGATGGGATTGAGAAAACATCTGGGTAAAAACCTGAAGGGGCGGAAACTGCTGCTTTACTGGGGCCACGGGGCGCTTGGCCGGTCGTGGTGCTCCGTCCAAGAGGCGGCCCTGCTGTATTCCCGGTTGGGGATGGCCGTGACCATCGCATCACCGGAAGGCTATGACCTGGACCCGGAAGTGATCAAAACGACGCGGGGGCACTGCAAGGAAAGTGGCCAGAAGTTTGAGATCATTCATGACCCGGTGGAAGGCTACCGGGGTGCCCATGTGGTCTATTCCAGGAACTGGATGAGCCCCGGCGCCTACCACGATGGCGAATTCCACAAGGCCGAAGAAGTCGAGAAGGCCTTGAAGTACACGGACTGGATCTGCGATGCGCGGAAAATGAAATTGTCCGATAACGGCCTCTACATCCACCCCATGCCGATTGACCGGGGGCATGAAGTAACCGATGAAGTGGCCTCGGGGCCCAACTCCATCATTTATGATGTGGCCGAAAACCGCCTCCATGTTCAGAAAGCCATCATGGCCTTGACGATGGCCGGTAAATAGCCACTGTCGGTAGCCGCAAACTTTTGCTTGTGACGGAAGTCGCCGGGCAAAAGTAAACAGCAAAGCCGGCGTATTGTTTACGTAAAGTCGCCGCCGTTCATTTGGTTGCACAATTCGAAAAAGGTATTTATGTCCAAGAAAGTTGCCGTGGTGGCCGTAGGCGGAAATTCCCTGATTCTGGATAACAAGCATCAGGCGGTCTCAGACCAGTACAAGGCAGCCTACGAAACGATGAAGCATATCGTAGAGATGATCATAAAAGGCTGGGATGTGGTGATTACCCATGGGAACGGCCCGCAGGTCGGATACATCCTGGCCCGTTCCGAGTATTCCCGCGGGATTTTGCATGAAGTCCCGTTGGATTCCTGCGGGGCGGACACGCAGGGGGCCATCGGATACAATTTCCAGATGGCGCTGGGCAACGAGTTCAGGAGAAGGGGGATCAACAAGTCGGTAGCCACCGTGGTCACCCAGGTGCTTGTGGACAAGGACGACCCGTCGTTCAAGAAGCCATCCAAGCCCATCGGGCAGTTCTATTCTGAAGAAGAGGCGCAGAAGCGGAAAGTAAAAGATGGATGGGATATTATAGAAGATGCCGGCAGGGGCTGGCGAAGGGTGGTGGCGTCTCCCGATCCGAAAGAGATCATAGAGCTTCCCGCGATTAAAACGCTGATCAGTGCGGGAGTGGTAACCATCGCGGTCGGCGGCGGCGGGATCCCCGTCATCCGGGGGGAAGACGGCAACTTAAAAGGGGTGTCGGCCGTGATCGACAAGGACCTGGCCTCCTCGCTGTTGGCCACGCTTCTCAAGGCGGACCTTCTCCTGATTTCCACCGCCGTTGAAAAGGTTTATCTCAATTTCCACAAACCCGACCAGAAGGCCCTGGATAAAGTAACCGTCGCGGAAGCCAAAAAATACATCGAAGAGGGACATTTTAAGCCGGGCTCCATGCTTCCGAAGGTAAAGGCCATCTTGCGATTCCTGGAAAACGGCGGAAGCCAGGGGCTGATTACAGATCCTGCACATATACCGCAGGCGCTGGATGGAAAAACCGGCACGCTGCTGACCATGTGAACTCCTGCAAGCGGACTGGAGTTCTTCGAGGATATCGGCTTCGCACCGCTAGTGCCCTTTCCCCTTTGACGGGGTTGAAATCAGAGAGAGTCACAGCCCGTTATTGACTCCATTCCCGCCACGTAGGTCCCCGGCATCAAAACACTGCCGGTGTCAAGTTCCCGACGCGCGCGCCCATCGGCCGGCGGCGGTCCAACTGGCGATCCTGCGAAAAAAAAGAAGAGATGGCAGCGCTGTCGCCATCTCTTCCGTACGAATCGCGTTGTCGGCCGGTGACTACTTGCCGAGGATGGCCACCTTGGCGGCCTTCGCCACGCGGAATTTCACGACCTTCTTGGCCGGGATCTGGATCTGCTCGCCCGTGGCCGGGTTGCGGCCGATGCGCGCCGCGCGGTTGACCAGCACGAGTTTCCCGATGCCGGCAATCGTAAAGGAATTCTTCGCTTCCCTGTAGGCCAGTTTCGCCAACTCGTCGAACAGCGCCACGACCTGCTTCTTGGCTAATCCCGTCTTCTGCGCCAGCGTCGTCTGAATCTGCGATTTCGTCATCGCCATGTCCGTCTCCTCCGTTGATGTTGTTGCTCCTGCCACCGCTACATATTCGATTTGCATTTTGTACTGCTTCGGGCGCAAAACAAGCGTTTTTTTAAAGTTTTTTTAGCCCGCCTCCTCACAGGGCCAGCCCCCGGCGAACGGCGGCGCATTTTTCTTCACCGTCTATTTGCCGGATGAGATCCAGCGCAAAGGCGATGCAGGTGCCGGCGGACTGGCTCGTGGTGATCGTCCCGTCCACGACCACCGGTTCGTTCACGTATCGGGCGCGGGTCAGGCGCCCGGCGACATTCGGATGGCAGGTCGCGCGCCGCCCGTCGAGCACCCCCGCCTGTTGCAGCACCAGGGGGCCGGCGCAGACGGCCCCCAGGCGCTTCCCCGCGGCGTGGAATGCGCGCACGGCGGCCAGGATGCGTTCATCCCCGGCCAGGCGCTGCGTACCCGGCCCGCCGCCGGGGAGGACGAGTAGGTCGAACGCGCCGGGATCCGTCTTGTCCCACAGGGCATCGGGCACCAGGACCACGCCGCGGGAGCCACGCACCGGGCCGGGCTGGAGCCCGGCGGCCGTAACCGCCCAACCCGCACGCCGGCCTACGTCGATGATAATGACCGCCTCCATCTCCTCGCAGCCCTCGGCCAAGGGGATCAGCACCTTTGTCATGGCTTTTCTCCTTCGCCCCAGTATGGTAAGAAACTACCCATAACCAATAACGAATAACGGATCTCCAGTCCATGCGCACGCGTGACACCTTTGATGCGGGATGCAGCCTGCTGGCCGTGATGGCCGACGCCGCCGCGTTTTACCTTGGCTTCATGCTGGCGGTGTGGGTCCGATTCGACAGCGGTTGGATTCCCCTCGTGGGCGAGGGCTTGCCGCCCCGGATGATGTACGTGTACGGCGGCGGGGTGGCGACGCTGCTTTGCCTGTTCATCTTCCGCGCCTTGGAGCTTTACCGGCGGCCGCAATTCGGCCGGTTCGAAGACAAGATCCCTCGCCTGGTCCGCGCCTCCGGCTGGGGCATCCTGCTGGCCACGGCCCTGGCCTTCATCATCCGCACCGATCCGCCGTTCTCCCGCGCGGTGACCGTCCTGGCCTTCTTCTCGGCCACCTTCCTGGTGGTCCTGGAGCGCTATATCCTCTTCCGCCTGGAACTGCACTGGGCGCGCCACCGCGAGGAGATCAACCGCGTCATGGTTGTTGGGACGGATGCCGTCGCCGCGCGCCTCAAGCAGGCGTTGAAGCTGGACCCGCGGCTGCGCTCGCGCGTCATAGGATTTCTACGGACCACGGCGGCGGAACCCGACCCGGCGATTCCGTCGGACCAGATCCTGGGCGGGGTGGGGGACCTGGAAAAGTTCATCGAGCGGGGCGAGGTGGATGGGGTGATCCTGGCCGACACGTCCCTCCCGCACTCGCGCATGACGGAGATTATTTTGCATTGCGAGCGCGGCCTGGTTCACTTTCAGCTCGTGCCCGACCTTTTCGCCGTGCTCACCAGCCGCGTCCAGGTTCAGCATGTGGGCGACGTGCCGCTCTTGAGCGTGCGCAAGTGGCCCCTCGACTATTTCTGGAACCGCGTGCTCAAGCGGGCGGAAGACATCGCGGGCAGTGTGGCGGGGCTGGCGTTATCCGTCCCGATCATTGCCGTCGCGTCGGTCTTCATCAAGCGCTCCTCGCCCGGCCCCATCTTCTTCCGCCAGGAGCGATGCGGTGAGGGCGGGCGCTGCTTCAACTTGTTCAAGCTGCGCACGATGCGGACGGACGCGGAGGTGAAGACCGGGCCGGTCTGGGCGCGGGAGGACGACCCGCGGCGGACCCGCTTCGGGACCTTCCTGCGTCGGTACAACCTGGATGAGTTGCCCCAGTTCTGGAACGTGTTGAAAGGCGATATGAGCCTCGTCGGCCCGCGGCCCGAGCGGCTGGTCTTCGTGGAGCAGTTCAAGGAGGACGTCGGGCGTTACATGTGGCGGCATGTCCACAAGCCGGGCCTGACCGGCTGGGCGCAGGTGAACGGCCTGCGCGGCAATACCAGCATCCGGGACCGCATCCAGTACGACCTGTTCTACCTGGAAAACTGGTCGCTTGCCCTCGACTTCAAGATTCTCCTCAAGACCTTCGCGGCGCGAAAGAACGCGTATTGAGCCGCTCGCTCACGCTCGCAGCTACACGTAGCCCCGAGCGTGAGCGAGGGGAAGTTTCCAATCACTAATAAACACGGGTCAAATTTTTCCAAACATTGGAAAAATAAGCAGAAAAGTTTCCAATGATTGGAAAAGCCCGAACCTGTTTTTTCCAATGATTGGAAACCCCGCGGCGGTCAGAAAATCTTGTCCAGCGTCACGGGCCGGCCGTCGAGGAGGAAGGCGTCGTCCTGGGTGGCCTTGGACATCAACACGACCTGTTCCGTGCCCGCGTGCGGGGCGGCGAACTTGACGTGCTGGGACCGCAGCCCGCCGAGATACCAGCGGGCATCGGTGAGATAGACCATGTCGCCTTCGAGGGCCTTCATGCGTTCCATGGCCGCGGGGGAGACCGAGATCAGGCCGAAGGGCAGGGCCTCGTCGAGGCGGAAGGGCAGGCGCTTGACCTGCTTGCCGACGGTGGGATTGGGTTTGCCGCCCTTGTATATTTCCATGGCCTCGTCGAGCGTGTCCACGGTCAATCCCGAGATGTTCTTGTGCGTGTCGGGCGGGGTGAGCAGGGTGATCGCGACGCCGACGACGGCGGTGACGAGCATGCCGAAGAGGGCGGGCATGTAGATGTCCCGGGCATTGCCGACGACGAACCAGGCCAGCGGCTTGACCAGGCCGGGCAGCCAGTTGGTGGCCATGATGAAGACCACGCCGACGATCATGGAGACGCAGGCGGCCAGGCCGTTGAAACGCCGCCAGAACGCGCCGAGGAAGATCGTGGTCACGATGGGCGGGATGATCAGCATGATGCCCTTGTAATGTATTCTCATCAGGCTGCCCTGCTGCTTGTTGAACCAGATCACCAGCAGCAGGCCCAGGACGGTGGCCAGGGCGGAAGCCCAGCGCGCGGCCTTGAGGTAGTGCCGGTCGTCGGCCTGGGGTTTAACCAGGGGTTTGTAGATGTCGTAAATGCCGATCGCGGCGCAGGCGTTGATGAGCGTGTCGATCGTGGACATCAGGGCCGCCGTCAGGGCGGCCACGACGAACCCGAACAGCCACGAATTCCGGCGCAGGGTTTCCCAGCAAACGATGATGAAAGTGTGGGCGGCCTTTTCGATGTGGATGGGCTCAATCCCTGCCAAGGCGCCGCCGACGGCCGCCTGTTTGGTCACAACGGCGCGGGCGATCCAGCCCACCGCGCCCACGATGACCGCCGAAAGCGGGAGGGTGACCGCGACGTTGAAGAGCGCCGCTTTCCGGCCTTCGTGGACGCTGCGGATGGCCAGGTAGCGCATGATGAAGCCCTGGTTCATGAACGTGAAGGCGATGCTGCCGGCGAGGGCCTCACCCCAGAAAAGGCCCGAGGCGTTGTAGCCGGGGTTCTTGACCAGATCCACGAACGGCAGCCGGTGTGAAACGGGCAGCCAGCCCCAGAACTCGCCGAGTCCGCCCAGCGCCCACAGCCCCGCCACGATGGCCAGGCCCCCGGCGAGGTAGAGCATGATGCCCTGGAACAGGTCGGTGAAGATCACCGCCGTCTGGCCGCCGAACGTGACGTAAATGCCCAGGAACAGGGCGATGATCGGCATGGACCAGATCTGCGGGATGCCGAACATGCCCTCGATGGCCACGCCGATCGTGAACAGGTTGTAACCGATGTAGAAGAACATATACATCAGGATGATGGCCACGGCGATGTAGCGGGCCGTCCGGTTGAAGCGCCGCTCGAAATACTCCGGGATCGAGCGCACACGCGCGAAGTAGATGATCGGCAGCCAGCCGAACATGAAAAACGGGACGATGAACCAGTCGTTCAGGTACGGCATCGTGCCGCTCATGCCGGTGTTGAAGCCCTGCTCGGAGTACTTCAGGTAGCTGTAAGACCCGATGCCCGTCGCGACCATGCTCGCCGCCGCCAGCCACCAAGCGAATCGCTGGCCGCTGTAGAAGTAATCGTTGATGTTCTTGCTGAACTTGGAGAAGTACGTGCCGAAGGCCGTGATCAGGATGAAATAGGCAAAGGCCACGACGGCGACGATGATCGTGGCGTGCCTCGTGATCTCGATGCCGAACCCCTCTTGCATGTCACGCGCCTCCCTTGAAGGGAAAATACAACGCCGCCAGGATCCAGGCGGCGTGGAGGACGGCGAAGAAGATGAAGCCGGCCAGGAGCACCCCGAACCAGAACGTGTCGCGGCCCCGCCCGGGCTGGCAGGCCCGCGCGCGCAGGATGATCCGCAGGCCGATCAGGAAGGTCACCAGGCCCAGGCCGTACAGGTAAAAATAAGGCGTCCAGGGATTGGATTCGCCCAACCACCGGATAATGGCGCGGGGGAAGGCGTAGATGAAAGCCAGAACGCCGACAATCATCAGCGGAATTTCCAGCGGTCGGGATTTCCTGGAGCCGTTGGAGGCCATGTGAGAAATAAATAACAAAACGATGGGTCCTGTCAATGCGCTTGACCAGCCGTGCGAAGCACGTACACTGCCGCATACCCGCCGGAGAACAGGATGCGCTTTCATGCGGCGATGCAACCATAAACGAGGCCGGGTGGTGCCATGGCTCACCCCGGCGCTTTTGTTACTCGGCCTGATGAACCCGGCGCGGGCCGTGGTGATCGAGTCCTTTACCTGTGCCGATTCGGCCGAGGCGCGGAAAAACTGGCGGCCTCTGGCGGGTTCGCCCCCCGTATCCGCGGGGCCGGGGGGGGTGACTTTTTCCTGCCCGTTCCATCTCGATATGGACCGCGTGTATTGGGACCGCGCCCTGTCGCTGAACCTGGACCGGTACACGAGCCTGGAACTGGACCTGACCTGTGATCGACCCGAGGCGCTCCGGTCGCTGGCGATCTATTTCAAGAGCGGGGCCGGCTGGTACCTCTGGAGCAAACCGCTCCAACGGACCGGGCGCCAAATCCTTCTCCTCTTGAAGGAAGAGTTCGCCACGGAAGGCCGACCCGCGGGCTGGCGCCGGATCGAGGCGATCCGCGTCTCGCCGTGGCGCGGTGCGCCCGTGGCGGCATCGCTCACCCTCCACGCGCTCGCCGCCCGGCAAGATACGCTGCTGCTGGTGCGCGCCACGACCTCGGGGCGCGACGCCTCCGAGCAGGCCGTCTCCGCCAAATTGGCCCGCCGCTTGAGCGGGTGGCTGAAAGAACTGGGCATCCCGCACGGCGTAATCAGCGATGGCGACGTGGAGACGGGCGCCCTGCGGGGGGCGCGCGTGGCCGTGCTGCCCTATAACCCGCATCCTTCCTCGAAAATGCTGGGCGCGCTCAAATCGTTCCTGGAGGCCGGCGGCAAACTGATGGTGTTTTACAGCGCCTCGCCCCGGCTGGCCGCGCTGATGGAATTAAAACTCGGCCGATATGCGCGCACGGATCTGCCCGGACGCTGGAGCATCATCGCTTTGGCCGACCCGTCGGATCGGATGCTGCCCGCTCGCGTGTTCCAGGAGTCGTTCAATATCCAGCCCGTCTATCCCGCCGGCAAAGGCTCGAAGGTGATCGCCTGGTGGGAGGACGCCGCGGGCAAACGGACCCCTGACCCCGCCTGGGTGGCCTCGCCGCAAGGCTTCTGGATGACGCATATCCTGCAGAATGACGACATACGCCACAAGCAGGAGATGCTGGTGGGATTGTTGGGCCGGCTTGATCCATCCGTCTGGCAGGCGGCCGCGCGGCACCGGCTGAACACGGCCGGCCAGGTGGATTCATTCGTGGGCCTCTCGGATGCGGTTGAGCACATCGGACACATGGCGGCGCTTTCGGGAACATTGGCGGAGGTGAAATCCCTCCTCGATCGCGGCGTGGCGTTGCACCAGCAGATACGAACGTTATACGACAAGGGGCGGTTCGCGGATGTCGTGGCGACCGGCCGCGTGCTCCGCAAGACCCTGACCGAGGCCTATGCGCGGGCCCAGGCGCCGCGCCCCGGCGAGTTCCGCGGGGTCTGGGAACACGACGGGCTGGGCTGGTATCCGGGGGATTGGAACCGCACCTGCCGCCTCCTGTCCGACGCCGGCATCACGGCCGTCTTCCCGAACCTGTTATGGGGCGGGCTGGCGCACTATCCCAGCCGGGTTCTGCCGGAGTCCTACAGCTCGCGCAAGCTGGGCGACCAGGCCCGGGCAAGCGTCGAGGCCGCGCACCGGAACGGTCTGGAAGTTCACGCCTGGATGGTCTGCTGGAGCCTGCAGAACGCCCCGGAAGATTTTCAGGCCCGCATGCGCAAGGAGGGGCGTCTGCAGGTCAACGCGGCGGGCCAGACGATTCCCTGGCTGAATCCCGCCGACCCGCGCAACGTGGCGCTGGCCCTGGCCGCCCTCCGCGAACTGGTATCGAAGTATCCCGTGGACGGCGTGCACCTGGACTACGTCCGTTATCCCGGCATGGATTCCTGTTTTTCCTCCGTCTCGCGGCGCGAGTTCGAGAAGGACCGGGGGCGGCGGGTGGAGAACTGGCCCCGCTCGGTGCAGAAGGGCGGAAAGCTGGCCGCCGAGTACCAGCGCTGGCGGGCCGGCCGGATCACCGCGTTCGTCCGGGCCGTATCCCGCGAGGTCAAGGCCATTCGCCCGAAGGCCCGGGTGTCCGTCGCCGTGTTCAGCACCTATCCCGAATGCGCCGCGAGCGTGGGGCAGGACTGGGCCGCGTGGCTGAAAAGTGGGATTGTGGATTTTGTCTGTCCCATGACCTACACGACGGATGCGGCCGGATTCGCGGCGAAGACGCAGCGGCACCTGTCGCTGCCGGGCGCGAAGGGACGGGTGATGCCCGGCCTCGGCGTGACGGCGGACGAAAGTCAGCTCGCCGCCGACCAGGTGATCGAGCAAATCCTGTGCGCCCGGCGCCTGGGCGCCGCCGGCTTCATGCTTTTCGATCTCAGCTACACCCTGCGCGAGGAAATCCTTCCGATGCTGCGCCAGGGCGTCACGCGCGCGCCTTGAGAGCCCCCGGCTTTTCGCTTTGCCTGGCGGGTCGCGGGCGTGTTAGCGTCTGGCCATGACCCCGAAGCCGACCCTGCAAATCACGGATGTCCTCCACGAAAGAAACGTCATCTGCAACCTTGAGTCCCGCGCGCGGGATGGGGCCATCGCCGAACTGCTCGATCACCTGCATCGCAATGAGGGCGGCTTCGACCGCGACCAGGCCCTGGCGGAAATCCTGATCCGGGAGAAGGCCGCCTCGACGATCATCCATCCCGGCGTGGCGCTGCCCCATGCGCGGCTGGACGACCTCGACTGTCTGAAGCTGGCGGTGGGCCTGTCCGCCCAGGGAGTGGATTTCCTCTCGCCGGAAAACGTCCCGGTGCGCGCCATCTTCCTGATCCTTACGCCGAAGTCACAGCCCGGCGCCTATCTGCAGTTCCTGGCGGGCTTGAGCCGCACGCTTTCCGCCCTCAAGGAGGTCGGTCTTTTGGCAGGCTGCTCGACCCCGGCGGAATTGTGCGGGTTGCTGGCGGGCGGGGGTGCTCATTTGCCGCCGTTCCTTAGCGCGTCGCACGTGATGAATCCGCAGCCCGTAACGCTGCTGGAGAGCGATCATCTCGGAAGGGCCCTGGACCTCTTCTGCGTTCACCGTCTGTACGATATTCCCGTCGTGGATGAACAGGGCGACGTGCGCGGCGTGGTATCGCTGGAGGACGTGCTGGGGTTGAGCATGCCGGAACACGTGCGGTGGGTCGAGGACCTGACGCCGATCCTGCAGTTCGAGCCGTTCGCCGACCTGCTGCGCAAGGAGCAGGAAACGCGGCTGGCCGATTTCATGCGCGAGGAATACGCCTCCGTCGCGCCGGACGTTCCCGCGATTCAACTGGCACGTATTTTTCTTGCGGAGGGGGTGCGCCAGATCCTGGTGCTCGATGGCCGGAAACTGATGGGAGTGGTGACGTTGTCGGGATTCATCGCGAAACTGTTCTGGGCATAACCAGTGTTTGGGCAATAAAATGCACACGGAAGAGAGCCGTGCGGAGTTGTCATCCGCCGCTTTGGCGCGGCGGCTATTGATACTGCTGGGCGTCAGCGCGGGCGCCGGCCTGCTCGGCTGGCGGATCGGCCTGGAGCCTCACCAGTGCATCGCCGGAGGGGTTTTCCTGGCCACGATCCTCGGCACATTGCTCTTCTGGCACCTGCGCCTCTCGATCGCGTTCCTCGGCGTGTCCGTGCTGATCCTGACGCGCTCCTTCGACATCCCCCGTTTCGTCGAATCCGCTTCCCTGCCGGTGATCCTCTTCCTGGCGGGCATGATGATCGTCGTGGGCGCCCTGCGCGACCTGGGCTTCTTCACCTGGGTCGTGCAGGCGATCATTTCGATGCCCGGCATGACCGGCCGCCGGTTCATCACCGTCACCGCGGTGGCCAGCGCGCTGCTGGCCTGCCTGGTGGACGAGGTGACCTCGATGATCTTCATCAGCGTGCTGATCTTCCAGGTGTGCGACCGGCTCAAGCTCAATCCGGCCCCGTACCTGATCATCTGCGTTCTGTGCACCAACGTCGGCAGCGCGGGCACGATGATGGGCAACCCGGTGGGCATCTATATCGGCACGCAGGCTGGATTGACGTTTCAGGATTTCATCGTCTGGGCGTTCCCCATCATGCTGCTGGCGCTGGCCACCACGGTGGCGGTGACGTTATTCTGGTACCGGGTGGAGTTGCGTGAATTCGATACGCGGCTGGCCGCGCGCCTGGAGCGGAACCTGAGCCTCGCGCCGCGCCTGGACGTGCCCTACAAGCGCAGCCTGGCCCTGTTGATCGGGACCTTCACGCTGATTGCCCTGCACCACCAGATCGAAGGGTTCCTGAAGCTGGAAAAAAACAGCGTACTGCTGATCGCCCCGCTCATCTGCGCCGGCATCACGATGATCCTCCGCCCAGGCCGCGCGCGCCATTACGTCGAGCGCGAGATTGACTGGTGGACGCTGCTGTTCTTCATGCTCCTCTTCGCCGTGGCCGGGACCTTGGAGCATGTCGGGCTGACGACGCGGATGGCGCAGGCGTTTACGGCGCGCTTCGGTCATGAGCCGGCGACGCTGATCCCGGTGGTCATGGCCACCACGGCGCTGGGCTCGGCGTTCGTGGACAACGTGGTTTTCGTGGCGGCCTTTTCGCCCGTCATCCGCAGCCTGTCGCAGACCATGTTCGCCCTGCCGCTGTGGTGGGCGCTGCTCTTCGGAGCCTGCTTCGGCGGGAACATCACCATGATCGGTAGCACGGCGAACATCGTGGCGCTTGGGCTGCTGGAAAAGCACAGCCACATCCGCATCCGGTTCCTGCAGTGGCTCAAGGTCGGCGCGGTCAGCGCGCTGTTCGCCTGCCTGGTGGCCTGGGGGATGTTGCGCGTGCTAAGCCCGGCCATGGAGCGCTACGCCAGCCGCCTGCATACCGCGTCCGCCGTTCCTGTCCCTTGAGCATTCCTTAATCGGCGTAGTCCGCATATTTTTTCTTACTTTCACAACATATTATGAACAAACAACTTCCAATAGTACCGGATGTTATGAATGTTTTTAATGTAAAAAATGTCTTGTTTTCCTGTCGGCTTTGCCACATAAAGCGACCATCAACCTTCGCGAAGTATGCATACAAGGAGAGCACTACCCATAAGGTTGCCGGCGTGGGCCGTGGCGGTGGGGATGGGTATGCTTTTCATCATGACGGCCCAAGCGGGCACGTTCGTACCGGCCAAGGTTACAGACCAGACCCCGACATCCCCCCTGCTGAATCCTGATCCTGCCACGTACGAGCCCCGCTATATCAGCGGGTTCGGCAGCAACAACACGTTCACTGTTTTCTGGGAGGATCGGCGGCCCGGCTACCCGGCGGATAACTATCCGGTTTTCGCGGCCACCACGATCAACGGCCCCACCGGCTTCCCAACCGAGGCGGCGATTTGCAATGTCACGGATACCCATTTCTGCGCCAAGGCCATGCCTGTTACTGTGGAGGGTACGAACTATGCCTACCGCGCATGGGGCGCCGTTGGAAATATTCCCCAGCACCGCTTCTACGTGGCCAACGATCTGACCAACTGGCGCTGCGTCTCGACGTTCACGATCACCAACGCCACGGGATTCAATCCGGGCGAGTTTGCCTACTACGGGTTCCACGACGTGCTGTTGATTAACGGCACCTACTACGCCTGGGGTGAAGGAAACGGTGGCGGAACCCTGATGGTGCGCAGTCCGACCGGCAAGGACGATTGGGAAGCATTCGCCAGAGTGGGCGGCGACGAGCAGGCGGATGGCCCCCTGTGGCTGCAGGAGTCGCCTATTCCCAGCGGGGCCTTTATTGACCTCGGTTACAACCGCGGGCTGGGCAAGGTTCACGTCCGGAAAAGCAGCGGCTTCTATCTGGCGATCAACACGGCCTGCCGAGCCAACCTCTCCCCGGCCGAGTTTGAAGCTGCCTTTACCAACGTGGCGAACTGGACGTGGGACAATGGGACGACCGGGTTATACACCAACACGACACCCATCCTGTCGAACACGACGGCCCGCACCTTGCGGGAGTGCTGGGTGGTGCCCAATGCAGACCCCGATGGCGATTGGGTCATCGTCTACAATGCGGACTTCAAAGCGGTGCCCGGCGCCACCAATGCGCTGGGCTTTGCCAAGCTGACCCCGCCGCCGCCCGGGCCCGTGCATAACGTCACGAAGGACCTTTACTACGACAGGATCCAACTCGCCGTTGACGAAGCCGGCGCCGGCGATGTCCTGCGGGTGGCGGCGGGGACGTACAGGGAGACGGTTACGATCAGCAAGTCGTTGAACCTGCTCGGCGCCCAGGCGGGCGTGGATCCCCGCGGCGGAGCGCGCACGGAAGGCAGCGCGTCGGAATCTATTATAGACGGCCAGTCCAGCCGCCCGGAAGGCATGTTCATCAAGGGCGCCGGAGCCACCAGCCGCGTGACGAACGTCCTGGTGGACGGCTTCGAGATCCACCATGCGACGGACGCCAATATCCGCTTCGACTTCGCCAACAACGTGACGGTT
>JAHJJH010000024.1 GCA_018823105.1 Verrucomicrobiota bacterium
AGAAGAGCGCGACGGGGCGCCGCCCCGCATGAAAGTGGCGGCGGTCACCTATTTCGAGCCGTGGGACTGGGTGATCGGGGCGGAGATGTTCGAGGACGATTATTTCGACGCCCGCGATACAACGGCCGCCATCCTGAAACGACTGCTCGGCCGGCTCGCGGGCGGTGGGGCGCTGGTGATGCTCCTGGCCCTGGGCCTGGCCGTGGTGCTCGGGCGTCGCATGGCGCGCCCGATCCTGCGCCTGAACGCGCTGGCCGGAACGCTGGCCGACGGGAACATCGAGCAGGCGCGGCTCGACCTCACCGGGTGGGGCTTGTCGGAAGGCCAGGCGGCCGTGGGCGACGAGATTCGCCAGTTGGCCTTCTCGTTCCGGCGCATGATCGAAGCCCTCGGTCGACTCGTCGGGCAGGTCCGGCAGTCCGGGATCCAGGTGACGACCTCGTCCACCCAGATCGCCGCCTCCGCGCGCCAGCTCGAGGCCGCCGTCACGGAACAGGCGGCGGCCACCAGCCAGGTGAGCGCCACCTCGCGCGAAATCTCCGCGACGGGTCGCGAGCTGGCGCAGACCATGGACGGCGTGGCGATCGTGGCGGCCGAAACCGCCGCGCGGGCGGGGCAAAGCCGTACCGGGCTGCAGGTGATGGAAACCGCCATGCGCCAGCTGGTCGAGGCCACCGGCTCGGTCACGGGCCGCCTCTCGGCGATCAGCCAGCAGACGACCCAGATCGCCGGCATCGTGACGACGATCACCAAGGTGGCCGACCAGACCAACCTGCTCTCGCTGAATGCCGCCATCGAAGCCGAGAAGGCCGGGGAGTACGGGCGCGGGTTCGCCGTCGTCGCCGGCGAGGTGCGCCGGCTGGCCGACCAGACGGCCGTGGCGACGCTGAATATCGAGCGCATGGTCAAGGACATGAACTCCGCCGTGGCCTCGGGCGTAATGGAGATGGATCGCTTCGTCGAGCAGGTCCGCCGCGGCGTCGAGGAAGTCGGCCGCATCGGCAGCGAGCTGGGCGGGATCATTGAGCGGGTCCAGGAACTGAATCCGCAGTTCGAACGGGTGCGGGAGGGCATGCAGGCGCAGGGTGCCGGCGCGGAGCAGATCAGCGCGGCCATGGGCCAGCTGACCGAGGCGTCGGCCCAGACCCGCGCGTCCCTGGGCGAGTTCAACCAGGCGACGAGCCAGTTGACGGACGCCGTGCAGAAATTGCGCCGCGAGATTTCCAGTTTCAGGATGGAAGCATGACGGTCCGCGCCCAGAGCCTCGCCGCCCGGCTGGGTCGCTTCCTGGTCGGGGGCGCTTTCGTCGTGCTCGCGGCGGTCTTCCTCATCAATTACATGTCCTTTCGGGCCTTGATCCTGCGCGATATCGGCGCGCAGGTGCGCCACCTCTCCCACGCGGCGCGCAACGAGATTACGACCATCCTGGCCGGCGTCGAGAAAGGGCCGCGCTATGCCGTCGCCCTGCTCGAGGCCCGGCCCCCCGCCGCCGAAGAGGACGTCCTGGCCCTCTGCCGAAGCCTGGTGGCCACCGACGACGAAATCTTCGGCTCCACGATCGCCTTTGAGCCGCACCGGTTCGACACCAACCGCCTGTACTACGCGCCCTACTACTTCCGCGGCCCCGACGGAATCAAGCTGTCGTGGCTGGGCAGCGAGTCGTACCGGGTCTTCGAGCTGGACTGGTACACCGTACCCCGCGCGCTCGGCCGGCCGGTCTGGAGCGAGCCCTACTACGACGAGGGCGGCGGCGATATCATCATGAGCACCTTCTCGGTGCCGTTCTACCGCCAGGGCGACGGCGGCCGCGTGTTCGAGGGCGTCGTCACGGCCGACCTGTCGCTCGACCGCCTGCGCCAGACGGTGGGGACCCTGTCCGTCCTCGAGTCCGGGTACGCCTTCCTCGTCTCGGCCAAGGGGGTGTTCGTTACGCACCCGGACCCGCAACGCATCCTGCGCGAGAGCCTGTTCGACCTCGCCGCCAAACGCCGGGACCCGGAGTTGCAGCGCGTGGGCGAGGACATGATTCGCGGCGGCGAAGGGTTCGTGGCGCTGGCCGGGTTCGACGACGACCGGCCGTGTCGCCTGTACTACGCGCCCATCCCCGCCCTGGGCTGGTCCCTCGGCGTGGTCCTGCCCGAGCGCGAACTGCTGGCCGAACTTTGGCGGCTCAACCGGCGCGCCGGACTGGTCGCCATCGGCGGTCTCGCCGCCCTGCTCGCGCTGTCCCTGGTCATGACCGGCCGCCTGGTTCGCCCGGTGCGGCGGCTCACCGACATGGCCGGCCTGATTGCCTCCGGGGACCTGCGCGCCACCCTGGAGCGATTGCCCGCTTTCGAAAAAGAGGCCGAGGAACTGACGACGCGGGAGTATCGGCAACTGGCCATGGCCTTCATCGAGATGAGCCGGTCGCTGCACGCCCTGCTCGGACGCGTCCGCGAAGCCGTGGTAGGGGTGACCCAGACCTCGGCCGAAATCGCCGCCTCCGCCCGACAGATGGAAAGTTTCGCCGCGCAGCAGGCCGGCTCCACCGCCCAGGTCAATGCCACCGCCGGCCGGATCGCGGAACGTTCGGATGAACTGGCCCGCACGATGAACGACCTCGCCGCCATTGCCGGCGCCAGCGCGGAAATGGCGCGGGAGGGCCGGACCGGGCTCGTTGACATGGAGTCCGGCATTCGCGGGCTCGTGTCTTCCACCACCACGGTTTCGGCCCGCCTGGCCGCCATCAGCCGGCAGGCCGAGAACATCGAGGGGATCACGACCACCATCCACAAGGTCGCCGAACAGACGCACCTGCTCTCGATCAACGCCGGCATTGAGGCGGAAAAGGCCGGGGAGGCCGGACGCGGCTTCGCGGTCGTGGCCCGCGAGATCCGGCGCCTGGCCGACCAGACCGCCGCCTCGACGCGCGACATCGAAACCATGATCCAGGACATGCATGCGGCGGTGTCCTCGGGCGTCATGGAAATGGACAAGTTCATGGACGAGGTCCGGCGCGCCGGCGATGAGGTCCAGCGCGTCAGTGGGCAATTGGCCACCGTCATCGAGCAGACCCGCGCCCTCACCCCCCGGCTGGAAGCCGTCTGTGCCGAGATGAATCTCCAGAACCAGGGCGCCGGTCAGATCCGCGACACGATCAGCGCCCTCACCGAGGCCGCCGGTCAGATCAAGCAATCCCTCCAGGAATTCAACCGCGTGACGCATCACCTCAACGACGCTGCACAGGGCCTCGCCGCGGAGGTCGCGCGGTTCAAAATGGAACAGGAAAAATGACCGCTAATTACGCGAATTCCGCGAATTGGAATGCTTCTTAATTAGCGTTAGTAATTGGTCCAGAATAGAAAGGACATTAAAACAGGTAGGGCGCGTTCGCTGAACGCGCCGCGGCGGCTTGGGCCAAGCCGCCCTACCAGAGGCGCGCTTAAACAATTGTGAAAGGATTCATAATTCGCGGCGGATTATGTTAAAATGATATCGCTGCTGTTCCAGATCGGCGCAGAGCGCTATGCCCTCGACGGGCAGGCCGTGGTGGAAGTGGTCCCCCGCGTGCGCCTCGAGGCCGTACCCGGCGCGCCCGAATGGATGACGGGCATCCTGCGGTACCGGGGCCGGCGCGTGCCCGTGGCGGACCTCTCCGCGCTGGCCGGCCTGCCGCCCTGCCCGGTCCGGTTGAGCACCCGCATCATCCTGGTCCGGCATCCGCCCGCGGAGGACGGGCGCCTGCTGGGCCTGGTCGCGGAGCGCGTCACCGACGCCGCGCGCGGGACCGAGCCGGCCGGCCGCCCGGTTCGCGTGGAGGCACTCGTCCCTCCCCATGTCCTCACCCGGATCTTCTCGAATGATGAACCCCCTGCAAACGCTGCTCGGTGAGCGAGTCGGCCTCGACCTCGAGGCCATCCCGCATGCTTCAGTGCTCATCCGGCGGCGCATGGCCCGGCTCGGCATCGAGGACGAGGGCGCCTACGCGGCGCGATTAGCGGACGACCCGGCGGAGTTCGATGCCCTCGTCGAGGAAGTGGCCGTGCCGGAGACATGGTTTTTCCGCGACGTTGAGCCGTTCCTCTTCCTGCAGCGCCTCGCTCTCTCGGACGCATGGCCGGGCGGCCGCGTGCGGCGGGTGCTTTCCCTGCCGTGCGCCTCGGGCGAAGAGCCGTACTCCATTGTCATCGCGCTGCTGGAGGCCGGACTGCGCCCCGGCCAGTTCGCGGTGGATGCCGCCGACTTGAGCCCCGGCGCCCTTCGCCGCGCCCGCGAGGCCGTTTACGAACCGGCCTCTTTCCGCGAAAAAAAATGTCCTTTCGGCGCGGCATTCCTTCGAAAGGACGGAACCCGAACCATTGTGGAGGATTCCGCGCGCGAGGCCGTGCAGTTTCGGCAGGCCAACGCCCTGAACTGCGCGCCGCTGCCCGGCGCCCCCGATCACTACGACATCATCTTCTGCCGCAACCTGCTCATTTACCTGACGCCGGAGGCGCGGCGCCGCGTGCTGGACCGCTTGGACCGGCAATTGGAGCCGGGCGGCTGGATGTTCCTCGGGCACGCCGAACTGCCGCATGTCTTCCTCCCCGAGTACGAGCCGGCGCCCCATCCCCGCGCCTTCGCCGCCCGCAAGCCCGAAACGGGCACCGGAAGAAGATCGCGGACAACTGGCCGGGAAATCAGCTATACTTTTTCACGCAAGGTATGAATCCCGCGCACCCAGAAAACGCCCCTCCCGACCGCCCCTGCTGGGAAACCATCGGGACGGATGGTGATGGCTCGTGCGAGCGGTTGGGCGAGAAGATCCACTGCCGGAACTGTCCTGTGTTCTCCGAGGGCGGGCGCGTCCTGCTCGACCAGGCCGCGCCGCCGGGCTATCTCGAAGAATGGACGGCCCTCCTCGCCCGAGAGAAAGAGGAGGCGCCGGCCGACACTTTATCGGCCGTCGTGTTCCGTCTCGGCGGGAGCCGCTTTGCGGTGAAATCTTCGACCCTGGTGAAAGTGACCGTCGCCCGTGGCATCCGCCGCGTCCCGCACCGTACCAGCGCCGTCTTCCGCGGACTGACGAACGTGGATGGCGAACTGCTGCTCTGCGCCGATGCCGGTCCTGTGCTGGCGCCGGGGGCGGCCCCCGGCGCGGAACATCTTTTCATCCTGGTGCTGCGGAACGAACGAGGGGAGCGATGGGCGATTCCCGTGGAGGCGGTGGAGGGCCTCGTGCGTGCGCCGTGCCTTTCCGACGGCCGGTTCGACACGGAGGGC
Source organism: Verrucomicrobiota bacterium (assembly GCA_018823105.1). Taxonomy (GTDB): domain Bacteria; phylum Verrucomicrobiota; class Kiritimatiellia; order CAIQIC01; family JAGNIJ01; genus JAGNIJ01. The sequence goes on from JAHJJH010000024.1 coordinate 5,245, forward strand.
GGTCCCGTCCCGCTGGTAGATGAGCCCACCCTGTTCAAAACGCTCGAACAGCAGCTGAATCCATGAGCGCGCCGGATCCCAACGCCGATTTGAGCATGATGGACCTCTTCCGCATGGAGGTCGAAACCCACGCGGCCGCGCTGGAGAACGGCCTGGTCAAGCTCGAGGCGCAGCCCGGCGACACCGCGCAGATCGAGCCGCTGATGCGGGCCGCCCATTCCATCAAGGGCGCGGCCCGGATCGTCGGCCTGACCCAGGCCGTGGGCCTGGCCCATGCCATGGAGGATCTTTTTGTCGCCGCGCAGCAGAACCGGCTGCCCGTGACGCCGGAGTTGGTGGATCACCTGCTCAAGGGCCTGGACTTCTTCAAGCGCCTATCCGTCGTGGAGCCGGCGCAGATGCCGGGCTGGCTGGCCGCCCAGGCGGAGGCGATGGACCGTGCGCAAAACGCTCTGCGCGGGTTACTGAACCGCGGGCCCGCGCCGGCTTCTGCGCCGGCCGCCGCTCCGCTTCCCATGGAAGCGCCGGCCGCCGCTCCCGCCCCGGCGGGCGGAGAGACCGCGATTCCCGTGACCTCCGAGACGTTAAGCCGCCTCGTCGGCCTCGCGGGCGAAAGCATGGTCGATTCGCGACGCCTGGAAACGATTGCCCGGAAGTTGGAGCAGTTGAAAGCCGGGCAGAAGGACCTGGCGGCGCTCCTCGAGCAGCTCCGCGAACTGTCCGCATCCGACCAGCGGCGCGAGACGGTATTGACCCTCGCCGCGGGCAAAATGGAGCACTGCGGGATCGCGCTGGCGGGGCTGGCCGACCAGTTCGGCGACTATGCCCTGCGCACCGAGGGTCTCGCCGCGCGCCTGTACCACGAAACCGTGGCCGTGCGCATGCGTCCCTTCAGCGACGGAATCCGCGGGTATCCCCGGCTGGTCCGCGACCTGGGCCGGGAGCTGGGCAAACGCCTCCAGTTACGCGTCCTGGGCGAGAACACGCCGGTGGATCGCGACATCCTGGCGAAGCTGGACGCCCCCCTGACCCATCTGCTGCGTAACGCCTGCGACCACGGCATTGAACTTCCCGCCGAGCGGCTCGCCGCCGGCAAGCCGGAATCGGGGACGATTACGCTGGAGGCGACGCACCGGGCCGGCATGCTGTGCATTACGCTCGCCGACGATGGGCGGGGCATCGAAATAGAGAGCGTCCGGCAAAAAGTCATCGAACGCGGGCTGGCGGCGCCCGATATGGCCGGCCGCCTTTCGGACGCCGAGCTGATGGAATTTCTGTTCCTTCCTGGATTTTCCACGGCGGTGCTGGTGACCGAGCTGTCCGGCCGGGGCGTCGGCATGGATGTGGTTCAGGTCATGGTGCGCGAGGTGGGTGGCTCGGTGCGGGTGCGGTCGGAGGCGGGCCGGGGGACGACGCTGGAATTGCTGCTGCCCCTGACCCTCTCCGTCATTCGCGCCCTGCTGGTGCAGATCGGCGGCGAGCCGTACGCCCTGCCGTTGAGCCGCCTGGACCGCGTCGTCCGGCTCCCTCCGGAAGAGGTCCAGCGGCGGGACGGGCGCAACGTCTTCACGCTGGACGGCCGGGAGATCGGCCTCGTTCAGGCGTCCGCTGTGCTGGGGCTGGAGACCGTCGCGCCGGACGGCGAATGGCCCGTGGTGGTCGTCAGCGACCGCTCGAGCCGCCACGGACTTATCGTGGAGCAACTGCTCGGCGAAAAGGAACTCGTCGTACGGCCGCTGGACCCGCGCCTCGGTCGGGTCCCCGGCATCGGCGCGGCCGCCGTGTTGGAGGACGGAGCGCCCGTGCTGATCCTGGACGCCGAGGACCTGGTCCGCGGCGCGGAACATGCTCTGGAGGAACGGGATACTACCGCACCACCGGCCGGATCACCCGCGGCGGCGAGCGCGGTCAAGCGCCTGCTGGTCGTGGACGATTCCATCACCGTCCGCGAGGTGGAGCGCCGACTGTTGGAGAGCCGCGGGTACCAGGTGGACACCGCCGTGGATGGGCTCGACGGCTGGGACCATGCCCGTACGGGGCGCTATGATCTGATCATCACGGACGTCGACATGCCGCGTCTGGACGGCCTCGAGCTGATCGGCCGGCTGCGCGACGACCCGCGGTGGCGCGACCTGCCCGTCCTGATCGTTTCCTACAAGGATTCGGAAGAGGACCGTCGCCGCGGGCTGGAGGCCGGCGCGAACGAGTACCTGACCAAGGGCAGCTTCCGGGACGAAAGCTTCGCGCGCGTCGTGAAGAACCTGCTGGGAGAGGCGTGAGATGCGCATTGCCATTGTCAACGACCTGAAGCTGGCCGTGGAGGCGCTGCGGCGGGTGATCGCCCGCGCGCCGGAGCACCAGGTGGCGTGGATCGCGTACGACGGCCGCGAGGCCGTGGAGAAATGCGCCGGCGACACGCCCGACCTGGTGCTGATGGATTTGATCATGCCGGTCATGGACGGCGTCGAGGCCACGCGGCAGATCATGAAACAAAGCCCGTGCGCCATCCTGGTGGTCACCGCGACGGTCAGCGGCAACGCGGCCAAGGTGTTCGACGCGATGGGCCACGGCGCGCTGGACGCCGTCTGCACGCCGGTCCTGGGCGCGGACGGTCACCTCGAGGGTGGCGACGCGCTGCTGGCCAAGATCGCCACGATCCGCCGGCTGATCGGGAAGCCCCGTGCGGCGCCGGTGCTCCCCCCGTCAACCGCCCCCGCTACCCGCGCCGACGTGCCGCCGCTGGCGGTCCTGGGCGCCTCCACCGGCGGTCCGATGGTCCTCGTCGACGTGCTCCAGGAACTGCCGCCGGACCTTGGATTGGCGGTGGTCGTGGTGCAGCACGTGGACGCCCAGTTCGCGACGGCCCTCGTGGACTGGATGGGCTCGCAGTGCGCGATGCCCGTGCGGGAAGTGCAGCCGGGGGAATCGCCGCCGCCCGGAGTCATCCTTGTGGCCGGGCGCGATGAGCACCTGGTGTTCCGTCCCGACCTGACCCTGTCCTTCACGCCGGAACCGCGCGATTGCGCGTATCGCCCGTCCGTGGACGCTTTTTTCCGCAGCGCCGCCGGCGCGTGGCCCGGCCGCGGATGGGCCGCCCTGCTCACGGGGATGGGCCGGGACGGGGCCGAGGGTCTCCTGGAGTTGCGACGCGCCGGCTGGCATACCATCGCCCAGGACCGGGACAGCAGCATCATCTGGGGTATGCCCGGCGCCGCCGTCGAACTGAAAGCCGCCGCCGAGGTTCTCGCTCCCGCGCAGATCGCCGACGCCCTGCGGCGTTTCGCCCGAGCGCGCGGAGCGCCTGGTCAAACCCGAGGAACTGTGCCATGAAATCGCATCCGGCCGGCCTGACCGAGCATACCATCACCGTCCTGCTGGTGGACGACCAGGCCATCATCGGCGAGGCCGTCCGACGCATGCTGCAGGACCAGCCGGACATCAGTTTTCACTACTGCTCGGACCCGACCCGCGCCGTGCGCCTGGCCGAGGAGATCGCCCCGACGATCATTCTGCAGGACCTCGTCATGCCGGACGTGGACGGGCTGACGCTGGTGAAGTTCTTCCGCGCCAACGAGAAGACGCGGGACATCCCGCTGATCGTCCTCTCGACGCGCGAGGAGGCGGCCACCAAGGCCGAGGCCTTCGCCCTGGGCGCCAATGACTATCTGGTGAAACTCCCGGACAAGATCGAACTGCTGGCCCGCATCCGCTACCACTCGCGCGGGTACATCAACCTGCTCCAGCGCAACGAGGCCTGGCGCGCGCTGGTGGCGAGCCAGAAGACGCTGGCCGCGGAACTCGCCGAGGCCGCCGCCTATGTCCATTCCCTGCTGCCGCCGCCGCTGGCCGACGGGCCCGTGCTCACGGAATGGAGCTTCGTTCCGTCCACGCAACTGGGGGGCGACGCGCTGGGCTACCACTGGCTCGACGATGACCATTTTTCGCTGTTCCTCCTGGACGTCTGCGGGCACGGCGTGGGCGCGGCCCTGCTCTCCATCTCCGCCATGAACGTGCTCCGGTCGCAGGCCCTGCCGGCCGTGGATTTCCGGGAGCCGGCCGAGACGCTCTCCGCGCTCAACGAGGCGTTTCTCATGGAGAAGCACAACAACATGTACTTCACCATCTGGTACGGCGTGTACCGGAAGTCCACGCGGACCTTGCGCTACGCCTCGGCCGGTCACCCCCCCGCCCTGCTCCTGGCCCCCGAGGCCGGCGGTCTGGCCGCGCGGGAATTGCGGGCGCACGGCATGGTGCTCGGTGGCCTGCCGGGCATGCGCTACACCGAGGACTCCTGCGTCGTCCCGGGGAACGCGGTGATCTTCCTCGTGAGTGACGGGACCTACGAGATCATCCAGCCCAACGGCCGGGTCTGGACGTACCGGGAATTCGCCGCCTTCCTGCAGCAGGCCGCCGCCGCGGGCCGGCCGGAGGCCTCCACACTTCTCCAACATGTCCGAACCTTGCACGGCGAAGGGCCGCTCGACGACGATTTCACGCTTCTTAAGCTGTGCTTCCCCGCGTCGTGAGGTCCGGACTATTGAGTTCCGGGCTTCGGGTCTGTACTATGCCTGCCATTCGTCACCAGACCGGCTTCACCATGAAGAACGTTGTCACCATTGTGTGGTTCTGGATCACTGCCGGCGTTCTGTATGCCGCCAGTCCTGTCCGCGAGCCGCTGACTTTCCAGTATGCCTGGGATGTCGGCGCGGACCGCAGCGTGTTTGTCGTGGGCAGCCATGACGACGTCGGCGCATGGGGTCCCACGAATGCCGTGAAGTTGTGCTGGACGGCCGGAAATGTCTGGACCGGCTTGGTTGCGGTGCAGGCGGGAACCGCGCTGGAGTACAAGTTCATTGCCCGGACCAACTCGGCGGACCAATACGGTAACGGTGAAAACGTCGAGTGGATGGCCGGCGACAATCTCTCGACGCAGGTCGTCGCGCAACCCGACGCCCCGTACACGGGCAAGACGATCCTCTACCACAGCGGCTGGACCAACGCGGGTCTCGTGTACCGTGTCGGCACCAACTGGTACGGGACGGCCATGCAGCAGGCCGGGGGGGGAAGGACCGTCAACGAATACCTGTACCGGGCCGAGGGGTTCGGCGAAGAAGGCGACCCCCTGGAGTTTGTCCCCTACGGGACCTACAACGGCACGCAGTACTGGGACCACGCGCCCTACGGCGGCTACGGGGACAGCAACTACTACACCACGCTGGACGTCTTTTTCCTGCAGGACGGGAACATTTACAACTACCGGCCGCCCACGAACGTTTCCGCGAGCCGGATCGACTCCACCAACGTCACGTCCAGCTGGGCGCCGACAATCCCCTCGCGCATGTGCCGCATCTACGTGCCACGCGGTTACGGTGAAAATACCTGGAAGCGCTACCCCGCCCTGTACATGCACGATGGTACGAACGTGTTCCAGCCCGGCGGGATCTTCGGTTGCTGGAACGCCGAGCTGATCGCCGACAAGGAAATCAGCCAGGGCCGCATGCGCGAATGCATCATTGTCGCCGTGGACAACTCGCCGGAGCGCAACCGGGAGTACATCCCGCCGGGCGACGATTCCGGCGCCGGATCGGGGACCGCCGACCAGTATGCCAATTTCCTGATCCACAACGTGCGCCCGATGGTGGACGCGCACTACCGGACCCTGAACGATTGGTCCAACACGCTGACCATCGGCTCGTCCTTCGGCGGGCTGGTCTCGTTCTACCTCGGTTTTGAAACCAACGTCTTCGGCAAGATCGGGCCGATGTCCACCGCCTTCTGGCCGGCCGACAAATTCGTCGGCCGGATCGAAACCAACCGTTATCACGGGCCGCGGATCTACATGGACATGGGCACGGAGGAGCCCAGCCTGTGGGATGAAAACATGGATGCGTACGACCAGCTGCTCGATAACGAGTACGCGGTCAACGCCGACCTCCTGTTGGAGGTGGGCTGCGGGCATGAACACAACGAGGCAGCCTGGGCGGCGCGCCTGCCGGATACCTATCATTTTATCTTGAGCCTCTGGGACGAACCCAACCTCCTCGCACAGGAGGAGCATCTGCCGGTCATCGACACGGCCAGCGCGACGAGCTTTGCCGTCGAATTCACGGCCTTGCGCGGACGGACCTATCAATTGGAGCGCTCGCTGACCCTCGCCGCCGGCTCGTGGACCAACGCCGGTGCGCTGGCGGAAGAGCTCCTGCCCTGGGCCCCGCGCACGATCCAGGACACCAACCCGCCCTCCGTAAGCGGCCCTGTTTTCTACCGGATCGCGACGGAATCCTGGCCGCCCGTGCCGTGAAGCCTTTGTAGCGGCGGCTCTGTGAGCCGCCTGACGCGCCTCGCAGAGGCGCGGCTACAATAAGCCTCTCTCGAAATTGCCGCGATGGCTACCCCGCGGCGCGCGACCGGCCCGAACCTGTCGCCAG
>JAHJJH010000268.1 GCA_018823105.1 Verrucomicrobiota bacterium
ATGAGCAAGTACCAGGAGTGGCTCGTCCAGTACATCCGGGACAATCCGAAGTTCATCCAGCCTGATTTCCGTCGCAACGAGACGCTGGGCTTCCTGCGCAAACCGCTGAACGACCTCTGCATCTCGAGGCCGAAGAGCCGGATGAACTGGGGCATTGATCTGCCGTTCGATCCCGAGTACGTCACCTACGTGTGGTTCGACGCGCTTGTCAACTACATCAGCGCCGTCGGCTACCTGGACGATGCCGACACCTTCGCGAAATGGTGGCCGGTGAGCTATCACCTGATCGGGAAGGACATCCTCACGACCCACACGGTGTACTGGCCGACCATGCTCAAGGCCATGGGCCTGCCGATGCCGGAGACCGTTTTTGCGCACGGCTGGTGGCTGTCCGGCGAGGACAAGATGAGCAAGTCGCTCGGGAACGTGGTCAACCCGATGGACATGATCGGCAAGACGGGCGTGGACGCCTTCCGCTATTTCCTGATCGCGGAGATGGTCCTCGGCCAGGACGCCGCGTTCACGGCGGAGGCGTTCACGCGGCGGTATAACGCCGATCTCGCCAACGATCTCGGCAACCTGCTGAACCGTGTCCTCGCCATGATCACGCGCTATAGCGAGGGCAAAATGCCCGAGCCGTCGACTGCCGTCCTGGAGGAGCCGGACGGCAAGGCGCTGTGGGAGACCGTCCAATCCGCCGTGCAGACGATGGAAACCGCCCTGGAGCAGATGCGGCTGAATGAGGGCCTCGGACAGGTGATCAGGGCCGTGCGGGCCGTCAATCGCTATCTGGAACTGCGTCAGCCCTGGACGCTGGCGAAGGCCGTGGATCCCGTCCCGCTGCGGGACTGTCTCTATACCGCCTCCGAGGCGCTGCGTGTGCTCGCCGGACTGCTTTACCCGGTCATGCCCCGGAAGATGGCGGAGCTGCGCAAGGCGTTGGGGATGGCCCGGCCGCGGCCGGATATCCGCCGGTTTCGCGTGTGGGGCGTGCTCAAACCGGGCGCTACGGTGCGGACGCCCGGCGCACTCTTCCCCCGGCTGACCGAGGAAGAGGAAGGGAAGGATAAGCAGATCGAACTGATCCCGCCCGAGCCCTCGGAGACTCCGTCGGCCCCGCCCGCGGCGCCCGTCAGTCCGCCGTCCGCGGAGGAGAACCCGGCCCCGCCGATCGAGTACGACGATTTTGCCAAAGTTCAGCTTCGTACGGCGAAGATCCTGCAGGCCTACAAAATCCAGGGCACCGCCAAGCTGGTAAGGCTGGAAGTCCTGATGGGCGAGGAGCGGCGTCAACTCGTCGCCGGGATCGCGTTGCATTACGAGCCGGAGCAGCTGATCGGCAAGACCATCGTCTTGGTGGCCAACCTGAAGCCGGTCGTGATCCGGGGTGTGGAGTCGCAGGGCATGCTGCTCGCCGCCACGAAGGGCGAGCGGTTACGACTAATCACGGTGGACGGGGACCAGGCCAGCGGCGCCGTGGTGAAGTGAGGGGTGGCCCCGAGCGTGGGCGAGGGGACCGCTCGCTCACGCTCGCGGCTACATTCATTTCCTGAACCGCCCGTCTTTCTGAAACACCTGGCCGTTCACGTGGAGCGCGCCGCCGCGGCGCAAATCCTTGATCATGTCCCAGTGCAAGGCCGACCGGTTGCGCCCGCCGGTCTCGTCGTAGGAGCGGCCGAGCGCAAGGTGAACCGTGCCGCCGATCTTCTCGTCGAAGAGGATGTTCTTGATGAAGCGGTCAATCCCGTAGTTCGTACCGATGCCCAGCTCCCCGAGCCGGCGCGCGCCGCGATCAAGGTCGAGCATGGCGAGCAGGAACTTCTCGTTTTTCGTGGCCGAGGCCTCGACCACGCGTCCCTTGTGGAACACCAGCCGGACGCCGTCCACTTCGCGGCCGGCATGACAGACGGGATAGTCGAACCGAATATGACCCTCGGCGGAATCCTCCACCGGGCCGGTGAAGATTTCGCCCGAGGGCATGTTGTGATGCCCGTCCGAATTGATGAAAACGCGGCCCTTCACGGACAGCGTCAGATCGGTCTCCGGTCCCGTGATACGGAGGGTCCGGGCGCCGCGCAGCCGGCGGACGAGGCGGGCCTGGCGCCGGGAGAGGGCGCGCCACGCGGCGATGGGATCGCGGCGGTCCGCGAAGGTCGCGGCATACACAAAATCCTCGAACTCGGCGAGGCTCATGTCGGCGTCCTGGGCGTAGGCCTGCGTGGGAAACAGGGTGAGGCACCATTTTTTCCGGATCATTTTTTCGCGCAGGGGCCGGGTGGATCGGGAGACGCGGGCCTGTGTGGCCGGGTTCACGTTCGAGAGGGCGCGCGTATTGGGGCTGGACTCGATGTGGATGGAGCCGTCGAGGTGTTCCGCCATGGCCCGCTGGATGGGGTGGGGTGTGTCGAAGTGGTGGGATTTCCCATGGCGATAGAAAAGCTCCGTCGTTTCAGCGGGGTTCATGCGCACGATAGGGTAGGCCCCGGCGCGGAGGAGTTCCTCGTATACGGCCAGGACCAGCGGTTCGGCCGCGGGCGTGGCGTCCAGCGCGATCAGTTCGCGCGGGCGGGCGTGAACACTATAGCGAACCAGAACGCGGGCCAGGTTCGAAATGCGTCTATCTTTGGTCATTTTTCATGACTCCTTTTCTCCTAATGGAGCTCCATCGTTAGCCACGAGTCAAAGAATAGTGCAATAAGTTTTTAACTCATCGCGGCGCCTGTTCAAAAGCCGCGTAAAATCAAGCGGTTCCGATGTTGCTGTTTTTGTTAAAAAAGTGTTGACGGAAGGTGGGTCAAAGTGGTTTAAAGTGTGCCTGGAGGCAACCGCTGTGCAGGATATGGACATAGGGCGGCCTGATGAGTCCCTCGATAAGGGGCTTTTCGTCCACAACTATACCCATTACCTGGACTCCAAAAGGCGGTTGACGGTGCCCGCAGTTTGGCGCGAGTTGGTGAGCGTACCCCGGCGACTGTTTGTTCTCCAAGGTGTCAACGACAAGTGCCTGTGCGTTTACCCCGCCCGTGAGTTGATTCGCCGCATGGATAGACTCCGCAATCTCTCCATCGCCGACGATCAAGGCAGACAATTCGCCCGTACGCTCGCCTCTCGCGCCGAACTGGTGCCCTGGGATTCCCAGGGCCGCATTCGCATCAAGGATGCCTTGCTGGAATACGCCGGGCTGGTGAACGAGGTATTGATGGCCGGCACGTTCGACGGCTTTGAACTGTGGAGTCCAGAGAAATGGAAAGAGAAGACAGGTTCGATCGATACCGCGAAGATGGCCGAGGCCGCCCGCTACGTCGGCTTCTAGACGGCTTCAGCGCGCGCTTCCAAAAATCGCACGCGGTCGCCGGGCCATCGTCGGCGTGGTGGAACGATCCCGTGGAGCCGGCGACCGCTCCTTCCACCGACCTCAAGGCGGGACGGGGGCGCCAGGCGGAATTGTGGGAGGAGCCCGCGACGACGGCCGTCCTCACGGAACGCGAACGCCCGGCGGAAGAAGAATCCGTCCCTGTATCGCTCCACGTCGGGGCGGTGGAAAAAAGGCATACGGTATTGGGCGCCGCCGTGGCCGGGAAAGGAAGAACGATGACTCCTCTGGGTATAGCGCGGTTCCTGCGTATCGGGGGTTCGGTGTACGACGGGCGTGACGAGGGGCGCTGGTTTGCATTGCCCGCGCGCAAGAAAACGGTGCCCTTCCAACTCATGCGGAACCTGGCGGTGTCGGCCGATGACCGGCGCGCCTGGATGTCGTCCGAACGAATCGGTTCGCGGCGCTCCGATGGCCTGTGAGTGGAGGGCGGCATGCATGTGCCTGTCCTGCTCAATGAAACGGTCGAGGAACTGGGGATCAAGGAGGGGAAGACCTACATTGACGGGACGGTCGGGGACGGCGGGCATGCGGTAAAGATTTTGGAACGGGCCGGTTCCCGCGGGCGGTTACTGGGCATTGACCGGGATGGCCAGACCCTGCCGCGCGCGGCGGAGCGGCTCTCGCAAGTCGGGGGATGGTACAGATTGGAACAGGGGGACTACGCGGATATGCAGGCGCTGGCTCTCCGACATGGCATTGAGCAGGCGGACGGCATTCTCCTGGACCTGGGGATGTCCTCGGAGCAGGTGGACGATCCGAGCCGCGGATTCAGTTTTCAGCAGGACGGGCCCCTGGACATGCGCATGGACCGCACCCAGACGTTGACGGCGGCCGACCTCCTGGAGCAATTGGACGAAGCCGCGCTGGCCGAGATGCTCCGGCAACTGGGCGAGGAGCCGGCCGCCCGCCGGATCGCCCGGCGGATCGTGGAAGCTCGGGGTCGTGGACCCCTCCGGACCACCGGTCAACTGGCAGAGCTGGTGGCGCGGGCCAAGGGCGGGCGTCGCGGCCGGATCCATCCGGCGACGCAGACCTTCCAGGCGCTCCGGATAGCGGTCAATCGCGAACTGGAAAGCCTGGACAGGGCCCTGGTAGTGGCGCCGGTCATGCTGGCGCCGGGCGGGCGGCTGGCGGTGATTTCGTTCCACCGGCTTGAAGACCGGCGGGTCAAGGCGGCGATGGCGCGTCATGTCGGCCGGTGGGAGTCGCTGCCGGCGGGGGGGCGGCGCTGGGTGGGAGAGCGACCGGTATTCCGGTGGATCACCCGCAAACCCATCGTCTGCTCGCCGGAGGAACGTCGCGCGAATCCCCGCGCGCGTTCCGCGAAGCTGCGGGTGGCGGAAAGGATGGAATAGGTCATGCGTCGGCGCGGCAAACAGAACAGGAAAACGATCCAGGACGGGCCTGTTTTTCCCGTGCCCCTGGCCTTGATCCTGGTGCTGGTGACCGGCGTGGCCTTTGGCTTTCTCTGGTTGCGCGACAAGTGCGATACGATGGGCCGCCGCCTCCAAGATCTGGAGGCGCGCCGGGATGAAGTTCAGCGCCAGGTGCTCCGCGAGGAGTACAAGTGGTCGAACCTGAAAAGCCCGCAGAACATCGAACGCCTCATGGCCCAGTTCAACCTGAAGATGGTGTGGCCGGGGGAGCGGGACACCGTGCGCCTGCGCCGGCCCGAACTGGAGCCCGAGGGGCCGGCGGAAATGCAGTACGCGCAGCGCTTGGCGGCGACGCGCCATGACTGATTGGAAGTACAGGATCCGTATGGACCTGGTGGCGGGACTGCTGGCTTTACTGCTGGCCGCCCTGGCCGCGCGACTGGCGCTCCTCCACGTGGGCGCGAACGACGCGCTGCGCCGCCGGATCGAGCAGACCCGCCGCTACGAGGATCGCATTCCCGAGCCGCGCGGCCGCATCCTGGACCGCCACGGCAACCTCCTGGCCCTTGACCTCGCGATGAAGAATGTGATCGCCGACCCCCGGGAAATCATCGCCAGCGGGCACCTGCGTTTCACCGGGATGCAGTTGGCGCGCGTGTTGCAGTTGGACCCGGCCATGGTCATGGGCCGTCTGAACCGGCCCCACCGGCGCTTCGAATACATCAAACAGTTTGTGCCTGAGGACACGGCCGAGCAGATCCGCCGGATGCAGTTGCAGGGGGTGCGTTTCGATGATGTCTGTGTGCGCCACTATCCGCAGGGCGACCTGGTCTGCCACGTCATCGGGTTTGTCAACCTGGAGAACGTCGGCAGCGCCGGCATCGAGCAGCGGCTGGATGCCTATCTGCGCGGGCAGCCGGGGCTGCGTGTCGGTGAGAAGGACGGCGGCGGGCGCGAGATGTACGACCGGCGCGTCCTGGACATCGCGCCGCAGCAGGGGGCCGACGTCTATCTGACCATAGACCAGAACCTGCAGTACATGGTCGAGAAAGCCCTCGATGCGGCCATGGCCGAGCAGCGGACCCGCGGGGCCTGGGCGATCGTCCAGCGGGTCCGCACCGGCGAAATCCTCGCGATGGCCTCTCGCCCGTCCTACGACCTTAATCAGTTCCGGGCCGCCACCCAGGAGCGGATGCTCAACCGGGCAACGGGCCACGTGTTCGAGCCCGGCTCCACGTTCAAGGTGGCCATGATTGCCGCCGCCCTCAACGAGAAGACCGTGACGCCCGACCAGGTCTTCGATTGCGAAAACGGCTGCTGGTTCTACAAGGGCCGACCGCTGCGGGATTATCACCCGAACGGGCGGCTGACGGTGGCCGATGTCCTGAAGAAATCGAGTAATATCGGGGCGGCGAAGATCTCCTTGACGATGGACGAGAAAACGGTGGAACGGTACCTGCGCGCCTTCGGGTTCGGGCGCCCGTCCGGCATCGAGTTGCCCGGCGAGGAGGGCGGCATCCTGCGCGACTGTTCGCGGTGGACGTCCTTGAGCCTGTCCCGCATCGCGATGGGACACGAGGTGAGCGTCACCGCCCTGCAGATGCTCAACATGCTCTGCGCCGTGGCCAACGACGGGTTCCTCGTCCGCCCGACGATCATCCGGCGCATGGTGGATGCCGACGGCCGCACGATCATGGAAACGAAGCCGGAGTTTGTCGCGCGTCCGATCCGCGAGGATACGGCGAGGCTGATGCGAAAGCTGCTGGTCCGGGTGACGGAGGAAGGGGGCACCGGGACCCGCGCCCGCGTGGCGGGTTACTCGGTGGCCGGCAAAACGGGCACGGCGCAGAAGGCCGTCCCCGGCGGCTACTCGGACCGGGCCAACTATTCTTCGTTCATGGGTTTTCTTCCCGCCGAGAGCCCGGATAGCATTGCGATCATGGTGGTCCTGGACGAGCCGCAGCTGTCCCAGCGCACGGGCGGCGTGGTGGCGGCGCCGGTTTTTCAGGAGATCGCCCGCCAGGCCGTCCGATACCTGGATATTCCGCCGGACGTGCAGACGGACGCGCCGACGGTGGCTTCCCGGGAAAACGAACCCGATCGAGGGCCACGCCTGTGAGGAGGCGGCCGTGATCCTCGGCCAGCTTTGCGTGGAAGCGATGAAACTGGAATACCTCACGCGAATCATTCAGCCGCTGACGCTCCGTGGCTCCACGGACTGCGAAATCGAGGGCCTCGCCTACGATTCGCGCCATGTGCGGCCCGGGTTCCTGTTCGTGGCCTTGCCCGGTCGGCGGCGGGACGGCCGGGATTTCGTGGCCGATGCCATCGAGCGCGGTGCTGTCGCCGTGATGTCGGAGCAGCAAGAGACGCCACGTCACGGCGTGACGTTCCTCCGCGTCGAGGACGCGCGCCGCGCGTTGGCCGAGGTCGCCTGCGCCTTCTACGGCGAACCGTCGCGCCAGCTGTTCATGGTGGGGATCACCGGAACCAACGGAAAGTCCACGGTGAGTTTCATGGTTCGCGACATCCTGAAGGCGGCCGGGTGGTCGCCCGGCCTCATTGGGACCATCCGCTACGAGATCGGCGAGCGTTCCATTCCGGCCGGCCGGACTACCCCCGAGGCCCCGGATTTACAGCAAATGCTCGACCAGATGCGGAACGCCGGCTGCCGCAGCGCCGTGATGGAAGTGTCCTCGCATGGTCTGGACCAGAAGCGCGCGTGGGGGATTGATTATGACGTTGGAATCTTCACCAATCTTACCCAGGACCACCTGGATTATCATCGGACCATGGACCAGTACTACGCCGCCAAGACGCTGCTGTTTCAGGGCCTGGGGCAGATGGAAAAGCAGGCCGTGGCCGTGGTCAACATGGATGACCCCTGGGGTCTGCAGCTCGCCAACACCGGGGGCTTCAACGCGACGTTGATCACGTTTGGACTGCATCCCAATGCCGCGGTCCGGGCGGAGAATGTGGAGCTTTCCGATTCCGGCTCGGTGTTCGATGTCGTCACGCCCTGGGGTTTGGCCCGGATGCAGCTCCGCCTCCTCGGCCGGTTCAACGTCAGCAATGCGCTGGCCGCCCTGGCCGCCGGAGGCGTGGCCGGCATCGAACCGGCCCGCATGGCCGACGTGCTGAGCCGCATGGAGGCGGTCCCTGGCCGGCTGGAGCAGATCGCTTCATCCAAACCGTTCCGCGTGTACGTGGACTATGCGCACACGCCGGACGCGTTGGCCAATGTCCTGCGCACCTTGCGCGAGTTCACCGGCGGGCGACTCATCGTGGTGTTCGGCTGCGGGGGGGATCGCGACCGTACAAAACGCCCCATGATGGGCGCGGCGGCGGCCAGCCTCGCAGACTACGCGGTGCTCACCAGCGACAATCCCCGCGGCGAACCCCCGGACCAGATCATCGCGGAGATTGTCCCGGGCTTCGGGGAGGGTGCGACTTTCGAGATCGAGGAAAACCGCGAAAAAGCGATCTTCAAGGCCCTGGCCTGCGCGCGGGCCGGGGATACCGTGCTTATCGCGGGCAAGGGTCACGAGACGTACCAGGAGATCGGGAGCACCATCGCGCCGTTTGATGATCGCGAGGTCGCCCGCCGGCTGCTTGGCAACATGTGAGGTCGGTTGGGGAAGGATGTGGGAAAGGGAGGAAAATGGCCATGGAAGAGAAACACATCGTCGTGAAATGCTGTCGCTGTCGCCGCGTGCGGCAGCAGGACCGCTGGGTGGGCGAGAACGAATTCACCGCGGTCCACCCGCTTTACTCGCACAGCTACTGTCCCGCCTGCATGGAACAGGTCCATGCCGAGATCAGTACGTGGCCGGTCGCCGCCGCGTGCTAAGGTTCGCGCCCACCGGAACTGCTGCGCAATGCCTTCTTTTCTGGCAAAGGACCTGTCGGCCTGGTCCGGCGGCACCTGGGAGAGAGGAGAGCCCCCCCCCGTGCGCGGCATCTGCGCCGATACGCGCACCCTGCGCGCCGGGGAGCTCTATGTGGCCTTGCGGGGACCGCATTTTGACGGCCACACCTTTATCGGAGAGGCTTTCGCGCGCGGTGCCGCCGCGGTCATGGCGGAGACCGCCGTGGAGTCCGCGGGGAAACCCGTACTCCGGGTGCCGTGCACCCGCAAGGCCCTGGCCGCCCTGGCCGCCGGCTACCGCCGCACGCTGGACGCCCGGTTGATCGGCGTGACCGGCAGCGTGGGCAAGAGCACGGTCAAGGAAATGACCGCCGACCTGCTGGCGTCCGCCGCGCCTACCGCGCGCACCCGGGGAAACTGGAACAACGATATCGGCCTGCCGCTCAGCCTGCTGATGATCGAGCCGTCGGACCGGTACGGCGTTTTCGAGGTGGGCACAAACCACCCCGGCGAGATCGTCGCACTCTGCGAGTACTTGCGCCCCGAGTGGGGGATTATCACCGCCATCGGCCCGGCCCACCTCGAGTATTTTGATTCGGTGGAGTCCATCGCCCGTGAAAAATCCGCCCTGCTGCGGATCCTGCCGGCCAAGGGCCTGGCTTTCCTGTCCCGGGATGATGCCTGGTTTGACCGGCTCCGCGCCGCTTCGCCCTGTGAGGTCGTGACGGTTTCACTGGACGCGGAGGCGGACTACCGGGCCCAACCGGACCCGGCGGCAGGATCGCGCTTTGTGGTGCAGGAACGGGCTACCGGGCAGCGCGCCGAACTGACGGCCCCGCTGCCGGGCCGGTACATGGTGGCCAACGCGTTGTTGGCCGTGGCGGTCGGTCGCCGGTGCGGACTGACGTGGGAGGCGATCCGCGAATCCCTTGGCCGTTATCGCCCGCTGCCGATGCGGTGGAACCGCGCCGTGCTGCACGGGGTGGAGTTTGTCAATGATGCCTACAACTCCAATCCCGTCAGCGTGCGTGCGGCCCTGGAGACATTCGCGAAAATGGAGGTCGCGGGGCGGCGATGGCTGGTGCTGGGAGGAATGCTTGAACTGGGTGCCGCCGAGTGCGATCTTCATCACCAACTGGGTCGTGATGTGGCCGCAGGCCCCTGGGCCGGACTGCTCTATGTCGGTCCGCGCGGAGCTTGGATCGCCGAGGGGGCGCGGGAGGCCGGCATGTCAGCCGACCGCCTGTTTGGCTGTCCTGACACGATGTCGGCCGCCGGATTGTTGAACAAACTGGCGCGACCGGGCGACGCTGTATTGCTCAAGGCCTCGCGCACCGAGTGCCTGGAGAAAGTCCAGGAGGCCTATGCGGCTTCACAGGCCGCGGGGCAGTTTTAGAATGAAGGATGGGGCATGTTTTATTATCTGCACCTGCTGACCGATTGGTATTCGCCTCTGCGCGTCTTCCGGTACATCACTGTTCGGGCGCTGGCCGGCGCCGGCACCGCCTTTATTTTCAGCCTGTTGTTCGGCCCCTGGCTGATCCGCGAGCTGCGGCGCTTCAAGATGGGCCAGCCGGTGCGCAAGGACGAGGCGCCGCCGCTCTTCATCTTCCATGGCAAGAAGGCCGGCACTCCCTGCATGGGCGGACTGCTGATCATCGCCGCCGTGCTGGTCTCCACGTTGCTGTGGGCCGTGCCCACCAATGAATTTGTCCTGCTGACCCTCGCCACGATGTGTTACATGGGGCTCGTGGGCTTCCGGGACGATTACCTGAAGGTCACCCGGAAAAGCGCCCGTGGTCTCGGCGTGCGGGCCAAGCTGATCTACCAGGTGGGCTGGGTGGCGCTCGTTGTCGCGATCCTCCTCGTCCTCCCGACCACAAAAGATCACGTGCGGCAGCTCATGATCCCCTTCATCAAAGATCCCGTGATCCGGCACATGGGCCTGCTGGCGGTTTTTCTCTTCCTGGCCCTCGTCATGGTGGGGTCCACCAACGCCGTGAACCTGACCGACGGGCTTGACGGCTTGGCCATCGGATGCAGCAACTCCGTGGCGGTGGCCTACCTGGTCATGGCCTATGTCGCGGGGCACGCCCGCTTCGCCCAGTATTTGCAGATCTCCTACATCGCCGGGAGCGGCGAACTGGCGGTCTTCTGCGCCTGCCTGCTCGGGGCCGGGCTGGGCTTCCTGTGGTTCAACTGCCATCCGGCGCGCGTCTTCATGGGCGATACGGGCAGCCTCGCCCTGGGCGGCGCCATCGCGATGGTCGCGATCCTGATCAAGCAGGAACTGGCGCTCATCATCGTCGGCGGCGTGTTCGTCCTCGAGGCGGCCAGCGTGCTCCTGCAGGTAGCTTATTTCAAGCTCACCGGCGGGAAACGCATCTTCAAATGCGCCCCGCTGCATCACCATTTCGAAGTGCTCGAAAAGGAGCGCGCGGAACTTGAACACCGGGATATCGAGGTGATCGAAACCATGATCACCACCCGGTTCTGGATCCTCTCGATCATCTTTGCCCTGGTGGGCGTCGCCACCCTCAAGATTCGATGATGGGAAAACCATCCAGCGCCCTGGTGTTGGGGATCGGCGAAAGCGGCGCGGCGGCGGCCCGGTTGCTACGTTCGGAAGGCGTGGCGGTGACGGCCGTGGACGGCGCGGACACCCCGGCGTTGCGGGAAAAGGCCGCGGTGTTGACCGGCGAGGGGATTCGTGTCCTGACGGGAGCTAGCGTGTTGCCGGACGGGCCTTTCGACCTGGGCGTGGTCAGTCCCGGCATCCCGGCTTCCTCGCCCTGGGTCCAGACGCTCGCCCGGCGCGGCCTGCCTTTGCTGTCCGAACTGGAACTGGGTTGGTGCCGCCGGACCTGCCGCGTGGCGGCAATCACCGGCTCTAACGGCAAGAGCACGGCCATCAAGTGGCTGGCCGAATCCCTTCAGCAGGCCGGCCTGCGCGCCGCGCCGGGCGGAAATTACGGGGCCGCGATCTGCCGCGTGGTCCGCGAACAGCCGGACCTGGACTGGCTGGTCCTGGAGGTGAGCTCCTTTCAGTTGGAGACGGTGAACACGTTCCGCCCCGAGGTCGGCGTGCTGCTGAATGTCCTGCCTAACCACCTGGACCGCCACGGCGATATGGCCGCGTACACCGCCCTCAAGGCCCGGTTGTTTGCCCGCGCCGCGCCGTCCGATGCCTGCATCATACCGCACGCTCTGCGGGGCCCGGTGCGCGAGCTGTCCGGTGGAGCAGGGCGCTGGATCACCTTCGGCACGGAGCCCGACTCGGACTATCGGTGGCAGGCGGGATCGGTTCTGCAAAACGGCGCGATGTGTGCCGACCTGAAAGGGACCTACTTCGACAACGAGATCCTCGGTCCGGGTGCCGCGGCGGTCGTGGCCGCCGCCGTGGCGTGTGGCGCGGATCCGGATGACGTCGGGCGGGCCGCGAGGGCGTTCCAGCCGTTGCCCCACCGGATGCAGAAAGTCGCGGAGGCCGGCGGCGTCTGGTTCGTCAACGATTCGAAGGCCACCAACCTGGCGGCCATGACCGGCGCCCTGCGGATGGCCGGCCGGCCCGTGCGCCTGATTGCCGGAGGTCTGGCCAAGGAGACGGATTTTTCACCGGCGCGCCACGTGCTGGCGGCCAGCGCGCGCGGGGTTTACCTGGTCGGGCGGGCGGCCGAGGCGATGCGCCGGGCCTGGGCGGACGCCGTCCCCTGCGTGATGTGCGGAACGCTCGAGCGGGCCGTGGAGCGCGCGGCCGCCGAAGCTCGTCCCGGGGAAACGGTGCTTCTGGCGCCCGCCTGCACCAGCTTTGACCAGTTCAGAAACTACGAGGAGCGGGGCGTTCGTTTCGTCGAGTACGCGCGGAATGCGGCTACCCTGTTACAGCGCCGCGAGGGCGCATAGACTGTTTGCATTCTGGACGGGAGAGGTTCTATACTGCGAACCGGAGATGAAAAAGGAGAAATGAAATGAAGTCATCGGTATTGATTACGGCGGTCGTCGGTATTCACGTGCTGGCGGTGGGGGGGGTGGTCATCATGCAGGGGTGTGAGACCCGCCGGCCCACAGCGGAGCAGTCCGCGCCGCCCGCGCCGCCCTTGCCGCCGCGGCCGGATTCATTGCCGCCGCCGGCGTCCAAGCCGGTCTTCCAGCCGCCCGTACCCGTCGAACCCGCCCCCGCGGCCATCGAGCCCGGGTCGGGCCGCCTCTACGAGGTGCAGAACGGCGAATCGCTTTCGAAGATTGCCAGCCGGTTCGGCGTCAGTACCCGCGAGCTGGTGGAGCTGAATAAGATCAAGGACCCGAATCACATCAGGGCGGGGCAGAAGATCGTCCTGCCGGAATACGCGTCGAGTCAGCCGCAGGCGCCATCCAAGCCCAAGGCGAAAGCCAAGGCCGCGGCCGCGGAAGGGGCGGAGGGCTACACGGTGCAGGCGGGCGACTCTCTTTCGAAGATCGCGGTGAAACACGGGACCACGGTCAGCGCCCTGCGCGAGGCCAATAACCTGACGGGCGACAAGATTCTCGTGGGTCAGAAACTGGTCATCCCCGGTGGTAAGGCGGCGAAAAAGGACAAGGCCAAGGAGAAGGAGCCGGAGAAGAAGGCCGAGGAATCCGTTCCGGCCACGGAACCGACCGTTGCCCCGCCGCCCCCGGAGGCGCCAGTCGTCGAGTCGTCGCCCCGCCTGGGCGGCGAGGAGCAGCCGATGGACTACGTCGTCCAGCCGGGCGACACGATCGAATCCATCGCGAAGATGTATATCATCCGCAAGGAACAGATCATGCAGTTGAACAATCTTTCGGAGGGAGCGGAGCTCAAGCCGGGACAGAAGATCAAGGTCCCGACGATGTAAGGAGCGGCGGAATCGCGGCCGCGGGGTCGCGGGAGGGGCCCGGGGATACCCGTTGCAGGGGCGCCCCGGGCCTTCTTATTGAAAGGTGCGCAGCGAACAATGCACCGGACCATGTACATTCTCATTGGTATTGTGCTGATCCTGGTGACGATGGGCTTTATCATGCTGGCCAGCACCAGTTCCGTACAGGGCGCCTCCCAATTTCACGATCCCCGTTACTTCGTGAAGCGACAGGCCGTGGGCTTGGTGGTCGGCGCGGTAGTCGCCCTGTTCGCCGCGCGCCTGGATTACCGCTATTGGAAGACGCTTGCCATTCCGCTGGCGTTGGGCTCGGTCTTCCTGCTGGTCATGGTGCTGATCCCCGGCATCGGGCTGACCGTCAAGGGGAGCAGTCGTTGGCTGCGCGCAGGGCCGGTCACGTTCCAGCCTTCTGAACTCGCCAAGTTCTCCAGCCTCGTGTTGATCGCGTGGTGGATGGCGCGTTTCCAGCGTCATGCGCGCGAACTGCGCATGGGCCTGGTTTACCCCCTGGGCCTCCTGGCCCTTTACCTGGGGCTGGTTTTCGTCGAACCTGACTTCGGGACCACCTTGTTGCTGGCCATGGTCGGGATGCTGCTGCTCTTCCTGGGCGGGGCGCGCGTGGGATCCCTGGCCGTCGCGGGCGCGGCCGGAGCCGCCTTGTTCAGCCTGGCCATCCTTCGCGATCCCATCCGACTGCGGCGGATCACGGCCTTCCTGAATCCGGAACAGTACGCCCGAAACGAGGCCTTTCAGCTCCTGAACGCCATCTATGCTTTTGTGGTCGGCGGCTGGAGAGGCGTGGGGTTCGGGCAGAGCCTGCAGAAGCATTTCTATCTCCCGGAAGCGCACACGGATTTCATTTTCGCCATTATCGGCGAGGAACTCGGCATGAAAGGATCGCTGGGCATCGTGGTGCTGTTCCTGGGCCTCTTCCTGTGCGGAATGCTGATCAGTCATCGCGCGCCGGACCGGTTTGGCCAGTTGCTGGGCTGCGGCTGCACCCTGATGCTGACGCTCCAGGCGGTCATCAACATGGGGGTCGTCACCGGCAGTCTGCCCACCAAGGGGCTGCCCCTCCCGTTCATCAGTTTCGGGGGCTCCAGCCTGGTGGCCTCGATGGCCATGGTGGGGGTGCTGATCAACCTGGCGCGGCATGCCAGCGCCGAGGAGGCCGACCGCGATGCCCAGTGCATCCGCGACGCCGCCCGTCGCCTGTAACCGGTCCCGGCCGGCTTCCTCTCATCCGGAAACGGCATCAGGCTCCACGAATTCCGGCCAGCGCGACGGCGGCGACCACCGAAAGAATCAGCAGGATGATGGTCGGGCCCGCCCAGGATTCCCATTCCTTGTCGTAGCGTGGCCGCAAGGGGTCGGGTCGGCCCCAGATCGAAAAATCCATGACGGACCGCGTGGTCACTACCGCGTTGGCCAGCAGGACGAGACCGATCACCGCCATGGCGGCACGACCAAGGTTCCGGAACCCCGCCTGCAGGAACGGGAACAGGACGACGAACGGAAGGACCCCCAGCAAACAGAACGCCAGCCCCAGCAGAAACTTCTTGCGCACCGGCCGGTTCCGTCGGAAGTCCTCGGCCAGGAAGAATCCCAGCAAGAGCACGACACAGCCGTATAGTGCGCCCAGCGTCACGAAGAGCGATACGAAGGCCGCGAAAAAAAGAGACCCGCCGGTGAGTACCATGACCACCAGTTGAATCACATAGCCCACCACTAGCGTGAAGGCGGCCGGGGTCTCGAGCGGGAAGCGGTACATGATCAACAGGGCCTCGACGATGAGCCAGAGCACCAAGTATCCGCTCCCCATCATGATCATCAACCACTCGGCTCCGCCCCGCCACAGCGGGTGGGCTTCCGCCCACGGAGGATGCGCGAACCCGGGCTGGCCGGCCACATACCACGCCGCCAGCGGCGGCATCAGGCATTGCATCAAAAGCCATGACCATTTCAGCCCGCGGTATGCCTTGCCGTGCCGCCCATCTCTCATGATGCGATTCTACAGGTTCCCGGCCGGGGCGATCAAGCAAGCCCGCGGC
>JAHJJH010000269.1 GCA_018823105.1 Verrucomicrobiota bacterium
CCGCCCTCTGCCTTGTACCAAGCATCGGGAGAGACCGGAGCCGCTGTCTCGACTTTGCGACCGGGGACGGTAACTGCCTGGCCGTTGGCGCTGGGGCTGGAGGCCACCCAACACAAGAGGATGGCCAGTGAAAAAGAGAAACGGAGGGTTGTCATGGTTGGCTTCTCCACTGCAAGTGCACGAGTTGCTGAAAAGGCGCGTGTCCTCATGTTCATTCCCCCTTCGAGCACGAAAGCGTGCTGATGTTGCCGGCGTCATCGTAGGTCATCGAAATACTGGAAACCGCCGACGTAACGCTCCCAAGTCGGTCTTGATTATCGTAAGAGAAGCTCAGCGCGGTCATGCGGTGCGGAAGCGGGCTGAAGAGAGGGCTCAGCCCTGCCGCGACTTCCTCGCCGTCGGGGAGTCCGTCCTGATCCGTGTCTCGTAAATGAGGGCCTGTATCGAAGACATACTCCTGAAGATTCGACAACCCGTCTGCGTCCGGGTCCTCGGCTGCGTCGGCAGGGTTTCCAGGCGAAAGCCCGTTGACGATCTCCCATCCGTCCGGCATGCCATCACTGTCCCCGTCAAAGGCCATCGTGATGTTGATTCCTGTGACGCGATTGCTGATGGGAATGGCATTGGACGCGTACTGTCCGGCCACCTCAAGCGGGCTCCAGGCTTGGTTCGTGTCCGAATCCATGAAAGCCCGAATCCAGTAGTTGGAGGCGGGGAGGCCGGTGATGGAATACGCCGCCGGGAATGTGAGGTACATAACGCCGCCTGTGAAGGGGTCGCCGCCTTGAACCCACGGAAGCACACAGCGGTAGGTCGTGTCCCAGCTATTGGAGGAAGTCACCGCCACAATCCAGACATCCCCCGTTTCTGTGCCCGTGTAGTTGACGGTGCCCCAGATGCTCGGCTGGTCCTTCATTGTGATGTTGAGCCCGGAAGTGTCCCCGGTGATCAGTGTGGAACTGTTGCTGTAGAGACCCCACGGCTCCCACACGTCCCGCGCATAGCTGCTG
Source organism: Verrucomicrobiota bacterium (assembly GCA_018823105.1). Lineage (GTDB taxonomy): Bacteria > Verrucomicrobiota > Kiritimatiellia > CAIQIC01 > JAGNIJ01 > JAGNIJ01. Next base: position 1,011 of record JAHJJH010000269.1, read on the forward strand.
TTCACGTCCCGGAAAGCCTTGAACCAGTAGCTTTGATTGTTGCCCACATCGTTGGTGTACGGGCCAGGGCCGGGCAGCGGGACGGACTGTGCAATGGACCAGCTGCTTGACGCTGTGACGCTGAGAACGTAGATCGTTCCCGTTTCGATGCCGCTGTAATTCACGATGCCCGACACGCGGACCGGGCGGGAGTTGGAGTCAGTGTAATCGGTCTTGTAGACCATCATCTCGCGGGCGTCGGCGTAGCCGTCGCCGTCGGTGTCCAGGTCGGCGTTGCCTGCGGAGTAGAACCGGACCGGCGGACCGCTCGCAACCCAGTAGTTGGTGTCCACCCACGCTATTTCGTTGGTGCCGCTGGTGGAAAGCTCCTTCTTCGCAAACGTCCAGATGTACTGCATCAGGTCGTTGCAGGTGAAGACGTCCAGCCGGTTCGTGAAATCGTTCGGGTATGCGATGACCAGCCGAATTCCGCCGTTCGTCCGCCCCATCACTTCAAAGACGATGTTGCTGTCGGCTTCCCCGGACCGTAGGAGCGTGAAGCCGCCGCCCTCAAGAGCGGCGGCGAGCGCGGCTTCCTCTGCGATGCGGTCGGACACGTAGAGGTAAGGCTCAACATATTCGGTTGGAATCAGCTTCGCCGAAATCTGAATGCGGGCCGGATCGTAAAGGCTCTGCCAGTAGGAAATCTGATCGCTGGAATACCGGCCCGCGTAGAGGCTGGGGAAGATGGACCGGAGATAGGAGAAGGGAAAGTAGTCGAGCGGGGGCGGGAGGGAGAGAATCCTCTCTCCCTTCATGTTTAGGAACACCGTTTCGCGCGTGACCGGATCTTCGAGGATCGTGATCGAATAGACCGGGACGCTGTTCTCGTATTCGAGGACAAGGTTCTTGCTGAACTCGGGCGGGAATCCCTTCCATGTGAACGGCAGGACATTGGGGCTGCCGGACTGGTGGAGGATGAAATCCGGCGCGGGCGGAATGATCGGCAGGTAGACGTCCTGCTGACCGACGAAGTACTGCTCTATGTCGTAGACATCGAAGACCTGAGCGTCCAAGAACTCCTTATAGACATCCGGCTCAACCGCAGGTTCATCCGCCTGTGTGCCGCTCACTGCGAGAACCGCCAGACTGCACGCCAAGACGACAAGCGCCAGCCCCACTTTGATCCTGCTGCATTGCTTCATGATTCACCCCTTCCATGTGCCTTACTGGAATCTGCTGGCCACCATCCGCGCCAAAAAAAGAGGCGCGGACTCCAAGCTCATGCCTCGACCGAGGGACCGCGAAGCCCCACCTGTGAAACACAAGGCAAGGAGCCGCGCCCCAGGTGGGGCGCGTTCCCGCCAGTGTCGCTTCACAGGACGAAAGTTCGCGGTTTTCGGTCGAAACGATTACTGCGTAAAACGCAAAAAGCTGGTTCTCAAAGATCATGGCCCCACAACTCGCGGAACCGCCCTAGCGTATGCCACAAGTGCGGAACCCGAGGCGAGACAAAAAATGTACGTCTGCATCTCGAAGCAGTGAGCCGTTTGGGAAACGGCGAACGCGGCGCGGGCGCGACGCCGATGATCGCGCGGGACTCTTGGGGGGGCGTCCCGCGCGAAAGGGTGGTCGGGTGGTCTGTGATGAGCGAAGCCGGCGGCGCCCCGGAAGAGGCGTAGCGCGCGCTCCGTGGACGGCCAGAAACGCCGGGTGTTTGCCGCAGGCAAACAAGCCCGCTCGCGTGCATAGCGTAGCGGGCGACCGGTGTTCTGGCCCGGAACGGAGAGAAAAGCGCGCTCAGCCTCGGAGGGGCGTTGCTGGCGAGCGATGGGGAACAGGGGTCTTGATTGATAGATGTTGTTCGGAGATTGGAGAACCAATCCGCGGAGGGCCGGAGGCCCGACCGCCAGCGAGGACAAGGCCGAAGGCCGCAGCCGCAGCGGTGACGGGCGCATTTCCTTTGTAATGCGCCCGGCAGGCTTCCTACCGCCGGACGTTGGCAAATGGCCCCGATGCTTTGGCGTAGACAAACACGCGGGGCGAATTGCCCGGCGGTTTTTGGGGCCGCATTTGAAGCGACGGGTTTTGACGGTGGAGGTGAACGAGGGAAAAGGCGTTTTCGCCTTTTCGCGGAGTGAACGAAGCCGGAGAAACCGGCACTTGAAATGCGGCGGGGGTGGAGAGCGCCGCGTTAAGCGCGATGTTCAGGAGCGCAAGCGGCGCGGTTAAGCGAACGGCGTTTCCGTTCAGGAAACGCTGTTGGCGCTCTGTCTTGTGAGCGGCGGCGTCAGTGCGTAGCACTGATTGGAGCGAGGCTGTTTCTGCCGCTACCGCATTCCTTCTTCGCGCGCGTGCCGAGGCCGCCCCGTTTCGGGGCGGGAAAGAGAACGGCAGAAACAGGAGAGCGGAAAGAGGATGGAAGGCGAGAGGATCGCCGCCGCTCTTCA
>JAHJJH010000270.1 GCA_018823105.1 Verrucomicrobiota bacterium
CAGGCCGACGGACGAGGGCATGGCCGGCTGCATATGCGTCCGCCCGACCATGGGCAGCGCGACGTGCCGGCGTGCGAACTCGGCGAGCGTCCGCGCGAGCCCGCCCACCGTCTCCAGCACTTCCAGCAACCGGGGCTTGGCGAACAGCCGGAGATCCACGGCCACCTGGTCATTCCGGCTCCGGCCGGTATGCACCTTGCGGCCCAGCTCCCCCAGTTTCTCGGTCAGCAGGCGTTCCACCGCCAGGTGAACATCCTGGTCGGCCAGTCCGATGCGGAGCCGCCCCTCCCGGGCCATTCCCACGATCGTCGCCAGCGCCCGTATCACCTTCCGGCATTCCATCGCCGTGATGATGGGCGGCTCGACCGGCATTCGGGAAAGCATGGTGACATGGGCGGCCGTGCCCAGGCAGTCGGGTTCGACGAGAGCCAGGTCCAGCGCCACGTCATCGCCGGCCGTGAAGGCCAGCACTTCCGGGTCGATTGCGCCGACGGTCGTTGGGCGGTTCCGGGCCATGGGCTCCCCGTGTTTCAGTTCCGGCGTCCAGCGTATAGACTGCACGGGCGGAGTCAAGCGCGCACGATCTCGTCGTCATGTGGCTTCGCTGCATTTGAGGCTTTCAAAAGCCCGGGGCCAAGCTTATAGTGTATTCAGGATGTTCCTAGCGGGAGAGAAGCCATGAATGAAATAGACCTCCTTCGGCGAATCGGCGTGGACCCGGCCATTTGCTTCGGAAAACCGTGTGTCAAGGGCACGCGGATATGGGTGTCGCTTCTGCTCGATCTCATGGCTGATGGAATGACCCCAGAGGCGATTCTCAAGGAATACCCGGAACTCGCCACGGAGGACATTCGCGCGGCGTTGGCTTATGGGGCAGAGATGTCTCGCGAGCGGTTCGTCGAGATCCCGATGGAAACCGTCGGATGAAACTCAAGCTCGACGAAAACCTGGGCGCTCAAGCGGCCGGCCTTCTTCGACAAGCCGGTCATGATGTCGAGACGGTGGGGAACGAGCGGCTGAATGGAGCGCCGGATACAGCCATCTTTGAAGCCTGCGATAAAGAACAGAGATCCTTGGTCACACTGGACCTCGATTTTTCGGACCCGATCCGTTTCGATCCGAGGTCGTGCGGCGGCATTGTCATCATCCGTATCCCCCATCACGCCAGTCATGCCTTACTGCTGTTCCTTATTCGGGAACTGGCGGAAGCGCTTCGCCGAATGCCTGTGGACAAAGCCCTTTGGATAGTCGAACCCGGCCATATTCGCGTGCGCGCAAATGGAGAGTAGCCGGGTCTTGACCCATACTTACTAATCAGGGCGTGATATGCTTTACATCGTAACGAGGTAGGGCGCGCTGGCCCAGCGCGCCGCGGCGGCTTGAGCCAAGCCGCCCTACCAAACCAATGTAAAGTATATCGTGGCCGGAGTAATATCGCCTCCGAGAGTGTTTGCTCTCGCGTCCGAGACGCCAACACTCCACGCCCGTACCCCTTGCCATTTACCAAGCCTCTCACAATTGTTTCTACTCGCTCTGTAGGGTCTTCGCTTGCGAATGGCCGGACTACGGCACGCCGCAAGCGGCGGCCCTACATGACTGTCGTTTCTATTACAAGGCCGGATTCAGTCAGGAGAACTGAGGAGGAGAGAAAGGGACAGAGCCAATTCTTGAACACTACGGCTGACTGACGCGATAGAACGCCTTCTCCCACGAATTGCTGATCTGCTCTGACCAATTCGTTTCAGAAGACTGCGGCACAATCTCTACTATATTAGACCATGAGCTCGGTAGAAGGCTGAATGTTCTTTGAATAATACAGGTATAGGCAGGCGACATGTTAGTCATCACTATGCTAATTAGCTGCTCTGACATTGAGGCAGTAAGCAACACGTTTGTTGAAGGCTCTGGAACAGCATATGATGGAGCATTAAAAGGAGCTTGCATACTTCCTGAAGCTGTTGTTGATGCTATGCCATTTGCCTGTGCTGTGCCTGTTATGTTTGTGGCGTGGCTGACTCTGAATGTTACAAATTCGCCAGGTCTCAAGTATTCATCTGGGTCACTCATAAGAGGATTAAATGTTAATTGTGCACTCGAAGAACCCTCATACACCCAGTTTCTTGAACCTGCAATATACATAGGCTCTCCTGTTATTCTTGCTGTTACATAATCTGATTCTATTGCATCATAATCTAGAGTTAGATGAGTTACATTATCAAAACTATTTGTATTGGTTAGGGTCATGTAAAAATTGGATGGGATTCCTGGGTCTTGAGCATAAGTCACTAAATCTGCCGCATAGATTGATGTGCTGATCAGCGATATGAATATTGCACTTCTCAATCGCAGGCAGGCCGAGGAGATAGAATATAGCCATGCGGAACTTTTCACAATCCTTCACCCCCTTTCCGTTCCTGCATGTGTATGTTCAGACTCATTTCGATGTGTAGTGTAGCAGGCGCCAGGCCAAGGGAAAATACAATATTCGGCTGTCCGACCAGCCCGGCCTGCGTCTTCGCGGCGTGGATCTCTCTTAAGCAGATTGCGAAAAACTGTAGCCGGGGTCGTGGACCCCGGCAGCGGCATCCATTGGGCCGGCCTCACCGCGGCCAGCTACAGAAGCCCGCTGGCCCCGGCCCTCCATCGCCTGCTTCACGGCGGCAAATTTCCTTCCGCGGCATCCACGTAGCGTTGCAGCTGCGAACGCGGGATGCGCCGAAGCATGTCGTCCGTTTCCGGAGCCCCGCCGAAGAATCCCGCCTCGGCCTGGTTCACAAACCGGATTCTTTCGCCGCGCACGGCCCGGTATTCTTCCAGCGACCGCCCGGCCGCCTCCAGCCGTTTCCGCAGGGCGACGTCGTTGGGGCGCAGTCGGCGAAACCAGCCAAAGAGCCCGGGCGTTTTTCGCGGCGCCAGGGCCGAGACAAACGCGCCGTAGGAATCCAGCACGCGCTGGAACGCCTTGTCCCGGCCCAGGCTCAGGTGGCGGATGCCGATCTCAAGACGCCACGCCACGGACGGCATCCATTTTTCCTCCCGATGCTCGATCAACTGCGCCAGGGTCAGGGTTTCGGGCAGTTCAAGGCTTTCGAGTTCCGGCCATTCCTCCGGCCGGATGACGAGTTGCGCCTCGAGTTCCTTCACCGGATCGTCTTCGGAGGCCTTGCCCATTCGCCGGATCTGCATCTGGTGCGCGAGCCAGAGTTCCCAGTGTTTTTCCAGCTCCCGGGGATCGTTCTTGCCCAGCAGGACTTCGGCCAGCCCGGGAGCGGTGACGGGCGTATGCACCGCCAAGATCGCGACCAGTCGATCCCATACGTTGAGTCCGGCCGGAGACGAGAGCAGCCAGTCGGTGAGCACTCCACAAAACGCCTTTTCGCTCCAACGGCCGGCCGGCAGGTAGTGGAGGGCCACGATTTCCGGCACCGACATGGGCTTGCCGTCCAGCCACTGCTTGAGCGCCAGCCGCGCATTGCGGGCGCGCAGCGACTGGTAGAGGTTCTGGGCCAGGCCCGCGGAAAGCCACTCGGGCGTCTCGGCCAGCCGGGCGCGGCGCGACGCGGCGGTCTGCCGGGCAGCGAGATAGCGGTTGGCCAGCAGCCAACTCAACGCTTCGAGAAGGTCTTCCTGGTCCACCTGCTCCACGTTGACGATTTCCAGTTCCTGGGCCAGGCCCCGGTCGGTCCAGCCCTGCCCTTTCACCACCAGCCCCCGCCCCGTTTTTTCGTCGCGGCGGGCGGAGAAGATCACGGGCTGATTCCGCGCAAAGGGGATGGGCCTTCGGAGGATGGCCTCGAGGCGGGCCGCGGCTTCCTCCGCGGCGACGGCCAGGGACATCGCGGCCGCGGGGTCGAGTCCCGTCACCAGGAATCGACGGCTCGCGCTGGACACGGCACGGGGCGCGGGTGTTTTCCCAGGAAGAGGTTCCTGTGCAACAGCGCCGTCGAGCGCGCAGGCCAGCCCCGAGGCCATGAATATGACAAACAGGTAGGGCGGCTTCGCTGAAGCCGCCGAATATCGGCGCTTTGGGCCAAAGCGCCCTACCTTCAAGTCGGCACGATGGCGCGGAATGTGTGAACGGCGCATGGGGGATCACGGCGCCGTGCGGCCGGTACTTTCCAGAAGGATGGTCACGGGCCCGTCGTTCGTCAGTTCGACCAGCATCATTTCACCGAAGCGGCCGCGCTGGACGCCGTAGCCCAGGTGTTCCAGCTCGGCCGCGAACGCCTCGCACAGCGGGGCCGCCTGCTCGGGCGGCGCGGCCTGCATGTAGCTGGGGCGGTTGCCGTGCCGGCAGTCGCCGTAGAGGGTGAACTGGCTGACGACCAGGAACTCGCCCTCGCCCGGCGCGAGGGCCTTGTTCAGGCGGCCGGCCTCGTCGTCATGGATTCGGAGCTGGGCGGTCTTGCGGGCGAGGTAACGGACATCCTCCGGCGTGTCCCCGCGGGACGCGCCCACGAGGATGACCGCGCCGCGCCCGATCCGCGCGACCGTCTCCCCGCCCACCGTCACCCGCGCCTGCTTCACCCGCTGGATGACCAGTTTCATGCAGGCTGCATTGCGAGCGCGTCGGCGCTCCCCCGGGGATCAGCGGCCGGCATGCGCCACCCGGAGGGTATCCAGGCGGTTCAGCGCGGCCGCGATTTCGTAGCGGCGTGGCCGGGCGAGGTCGCCGCGGAGGTCACGAGTGAGGGACTCCAGCCCCTCCGTGCTCAAGTCGCGGTCCACCAGGTCGAGGATTTCCCGCACGGACCGGGGCTCGTCCAGGTAACGCAACTTGGCGTAATACAGGATGCGCCCGATGGTGCGGGCCTGATAGATATCCGCGAGCTGCGGCAAGCCGGAGAGGTCGATGACGGACCGGCCGAAGACGAGGGTCCGGATGTTGGGCGCGGCGATGACGGCATCGTACCGGTCCTGGCTGGGATCGATGCTGATGGGAATGATCCAGCGGGACGGTTCAGCCAGGGCCGCGATTTCCGCCGCCGAGGGCGGCGTGGGCGGGGCCGGGATGGCCAGATCGCGCGCCTGCTTCGTAATGTCGGTGACCTTGAAACCCTCCACCAGCAGCACGGTATCCGCCACGGCGATGAGATCCGTCACGGCGGCCGAGCCGGCCACGACGATGGAAAGGCCCAGTTCCTCCACCATCTGCCGCGCCCGCCAAGCCAAGGGGATGACCTGCCGGTTCCCCGCGGGCAGCAATCCGATCGTCCGGGAGTCGCCGGAGAGAAATTCCGCGGTGGAAGTGGACTCGTCAAACAACAGCACACGCGCGCCGGCCTCGATCGCCTCCACCGTGCCGGCCACCTGGGCCGCGCAAGCATCCGCCGAGACGCAGGTGAACCGCTTGACATCGGGGCAGGCCGGATGTTCGCGCAGGAACGCACTCACATCCACCTGCTGGACGCTGCGCCCGGCCTCGGCCACCACCTGTACCGTGTCGGGGAGCGTCACCACCCACTCGCGGCCGTCGCCGGGGATATGGTTGTAGATGCCGGCCGACAGGGCGCGCATGAGATCCACGCGGCCGGAATACCGGTCACCGAGAATGACCGTGATACCCGCCGGCACGCCAAAGCCACGAAGGCGTCCGGCGTTCGGCACATCCACTTCCACGGCCAGCGAATCTTCGATCGCCAGCGGGGTCATCAGCTCATAGTCCGGCGCGTCGCTTTCCCCCGCCCGGGCGAGCATCGCGCCTTCGCCCACGAATCCGATCCATCCGCGCGTGGAAAGCACCTGGCGGATCTGGTCGGCGTCCTCCATCAGGTTGACGAAATCTTCCACTTCGCGCTGGTTCAGGTTGCAGTAGATGAGGCTGGTATTGACCACCGCGGGGAGGTCTTCGAAGAACACCTCCTTCGCGCTGTCCGCCGCCACGCAGCCGTGCCGGGCGGGCAGGTCCAGGTACAATCGCGCCTCGATGTAGTCGTCGGCCACGAGCAGCGAGGTGCGGGGCAGGATCGCCTGGCCGGGGGCGTACAGCGGAATCCGCCGGCGGGAAATCCCTTCCCTATCGTACCGGGCCAGGGTTTCGAGGCGCGCGGAAAGCTTCCGGACGAGAAAATCCTCGAGCGCCGTTCGGCGAACCGGAGTATTCGAGAGGTGGGCCGGGAAGCCGGCGATGATCTGGGGCACCCGGATCAGCAGCAGCGTGGACTGACCGCTCGCGGGCTCCTGAACCTGGTTGATTTTCAGGACGTACCGGGTGAAATCAAAATCGCCGATCAATCGGGAGTATTCCCGGAATTCCTTACCCTCGATCTCCATGAGCAGATTGAAAAACTCTTCCTTGTCTTTCATCGCCGTTTCCTTTTCTCTTGCGATCTTTCGCGTTTCCCAACTTCACAAACCGGTAGCCACGCGGACCCGGCCCTGCCCCATATCCAGCCGCTGGATATGGTCCAGAATGTTGCGCTCGCGTTCCATCCCGGAGAACATAACCTCCAAACGCCGAATCATCCAGTGGGCGGCCGGGCCCACCAGCGGCAGGTGGCCCCAGCGCGCGCTCCGGACGTCGAAACCGAACCGCCCCTCCGGCCACACCGGCCGGCCGCTCACTTCATACGACAACCGCACCGGCCCCCACAGCGCCACCACGGTCACCGTGATGCTGTCCGGCTGGAAACGGAAGTTCACTTCGCCGATGCCCAGTTGGCTCATGCCCTCCGAGCGCGACAGGGCGGGGGTGCGTTTCAGGAGCTCGGCCAGGTAGGCGTTGATCTCGGCCTCGGATACGATTTCCGCGATGAGGCCCCCGCGTTCCGCCGCGGTCGCCAGGATCCTCATCTTTCCAATGAACTCCCGGGCCTCGGCCTCGCCGCCCGGCGCGCCCCCGGGCCGGGCCGGCCACAGCAGCAATCCCATCGCGACGAGCAGCAGGATTTCCACGATCCGCAACAGCCAGCGGCCCCCGGAGGCTGAAACACTCCACCGCCGGCCGCCCAGATTCAGCCTCGCGCCGCACGTGCCACAGAACAGCCGGGTGGGCTCGTTCGGTATTCCACATTGAGGACAGAGATTTTTCAGCGTCATACATCCGCCCCGGTTTTGGGCCCGCCGCCGGCGGGGGCTTTCTCCGCCGGCGCTGTTTTCTTCACGTCGCCGGTTTTCTCCGCCTTGGCGGCTTTCCTATATCCGGGGCTCCGATAATCCGTCGCATAGAAACCGGACCCCTTGAACAAGATGCCGGCCCCGCCCCCCAGCAAACGCCGCACCTTGCCCCGACACTTCGGGCAACGTTGCAGCGGCGCATCCTTGATCCCCTGAAACTTTTCGAAACGGTGCCCGCACCGGCCGCATTCATACTCATACGTCGGCATCAACAATACTCCACGACAACAGCCCCCCCTGCTGGCTCCAGGTCTTCCGGGATGCACCCCGCGACTCGGGACGTTGGTCGGCCGACAATCTAGGGATTACGCCGATTCTTGTCAAATGTTCAAGACCGCGCGCTTTGCCCTTTGCAGCACGAGCGGGCGGCGATAAAGTGGTTTTCATGGTTGAGCTGGCCGCCTATATGACCGCGCAGCGCGCGCGGATTGACCAGACGCTGGACCGGTTCCTGCCGCCGGCGCAGGCGCGGCCCGCCGTCCTGCACGAAGCCATGCGCTACAGCGTTCTGGCCGGCGGCAAACGGTTGCGAGCCATCCTTTGTGTGGCGGCCTGCGAGGCGGTCGGGGGCTCCGTCGAAGCGGCGTATCTCCCCGCCGCCGCGATCGAACTCCTGCACGCCTACACCCTTATCCACGACGATTTGCCGGCCATGGACAACGGCACCCTGCGGCGCGGCAAGCCCACCTGCCACATCGTCTACGGCGAGGCCAACGCCATCCTCGCGGGCGACGCGCTCCTGACGATGGCCTTCGAATGGATGGCGCGGTGCACGCCCCGCCCGCCCTGGCCGCCCGGCCAGTTGATACAGGAACTGGCGGAGGCCGCCGGCAGCCAGGGGGTCATCGGCGGCCAGGTCGAGGATCTGGCGGCGGAGGGCCGGCCGGCCACCGCGGACGCGGTCGAGTACATTCACCTGCACAAGACCGCCGCGCTGATCCGGGCCGCCGTGCGCATCGGCGCCATGGCGGGCGGGGCGAAGGAAACGGAATTCGAGGCCCTGACCCTGTACGGCGGCGACCTCGGGCTGGCCTTCCAGATCGCGGACGACATCCTGGACGCCACCTCCACCACCGAGGCGCTGGGCAAGACCGCCGGCGGCGACAGCATCCAGGAGAAAGTCACCTGGGTGGCGGTGTTCGGGCTGGACGCCGCCCGGCAGAAGGCCCGCGCCTTGGTGGACAGCGCCATCGCCGCGTTGGCGCCCCTCCGCCGGAAGGCCGGCGCCCTGGAGGCCCTCGCAAGGTTCATGGTAGATCGGGTGTCCTGACCGGAAGCGGGTTTCTGAAGGCGGGCCGCCCGACCCGTTGCCGCGCCATGTTTATCCCTCTGCGGCGGGTGTTCCGTCAGACGCAGAGGCGGAGTATGCGCCACGGTTTCCTTCAGCCGCTCCCGCGGGATGCGGAAGCCCTCGAGCTCCCACTCCATCCGCGCGAAAAAACATTCTGCTCGATATCCACATATTGGTCGAGGTGCAGTATATTGCCGTTTTCGGCGTAGACGAACCCCGAGAGGGCGGCCACCAAGCCCCGCTGGTCCGGGCAGGAGATGAGTAGAATCGCCGTGTGCCTGTTCATGCCCGACCTCCCGTCGCCCGTGGTCCGCCGGCCCGGGCGTTCGCGGGCGGTGGCTGCGGATGCATTGCGCCGCGTCCCATTCTAGGTTAACGTGGCAAACCTGCAAGGAGCTTTGCTGATGAGTACGGCGGATATCGGCGTCATGGGCCTGGCGGTGATGGGCGAGAACCTGATCCTGAACATGGAGAGCCGCGGGTTCACCGTGGCGTGCTTCAACCGGACCGCGGCGAAAGTGGAAGCCTTTGTCCAGGGCCGCGCCAAGGGAAAGAAGATCATCGGCTGCCTGGCGCTCGAGGATTTCTGCCGCGTCCTGCGCCGCCCGCGCAAGGTGATGCTGATGATCAAGGCCGGCGCGCCGGTGGATGCCCAGATCGAAGCGCTGCTCCCCCACCTCGAACCGGGCGACGTGATCATCGACGGCGGTAACAGCCTGTTTTCCGACTCGCGGCGGCGCGCCGGCGCCCTCGCCGCCCGGGGCTTGCTCTTCGTCGGCACGGGCGTATCCGGCGGGGAGGAGGGCGCGCTGACCGGCCCCAGCCTCATGCCCGGCGGCCACGCCGAGGCCTGGCCGCTGCTGCAACCTATCTTCCAGGCCATCGCCGCCCGGGTGGACGGCACCCCCTGCTGCGACTGGATCGGGCCCGACGGCGCGGGGCATTTCGTGAAGATGGTTCACAACGGCATCGAGTACGGCGACATGCAGATGATCGCCGAAGCGTACGCCCTGCTCCGGGGCGCCCTCGGGCTTTCCGCCGACGAGTTGTCCGCCGTTTTCCGAGACTGGAACGGCGGCGAACTGAACAGCTACCTGGTCGAGATCACGGCGGACATCCTCGCCAGGAAGGACGAGGTGACGGGGCAGCCCCTGCTCGACGTGATCCTGGACACGGCCGGGCAGAAGGGCACGGGCAAGTGGGCCAGCCAGGCCGCGCTCGATCTCGGCGCGCCCGCGCCGACCATGGCGGAGGCCGTTTTCGCCCGCTGCCTGTCGGCCATCAAGGAAGAGCGGGTCACCGCGTCCGTGCTGCTGGCCGGGCCGAAGCGCAAACCGCTGGCCTCCCGCGATCCGTTCATTGAGGCCGTCCGACGCGCCCTGTATGCCAGCAAGATCTGCTCGTACGCGCAGGGATTCCAGATCATGCGCGCGGCGGCGAAGGAATACGGCTGGGCTCTCCGTTACGGCTCGATCGCGATGATCTGGCGCGGCGGCTGCATCATCCGGGCGCAGTTCCTGGGGCGCCTCAAGGAAGCCTTTGAGCGGGAGCCCGGCCTCCCCAATCTCCTCGTGGCGCCCTATTTCCGGAAAGCGCTGAAACGCTGTCAGGCCGGCTGGCGCCGCGCGGTCGCCGCCGCCATCAAGCTCGGCATCCCCGCGCCGGCCTTCTCCAGCGCGCTGGCTTACTACGACGCGTATCGCAGCGGGCAACTGCCGGCCAATCTCCTGCAGGCGCAGCGCGATTACTTCGGCGCGCACACGTACGAGCGCACGGACAAGCCGCGCGGTCAGTTTTTCCACACCAACTGGACGGGACACGGCGGCACGACGGCTTCGACCACGTACGAGGTTTGACGCGATGAAAGGGAAATGCGTATGGCGGTGCGGCGCCGCGGGGCTCGGCCTGCTGGCCCAGGTTCTCGGCGCGGAAGCCCGGCTCTGGACCAGCCAAGCGGGCTCCCAGGTCGAGGCGGAGTTCGTGGAAATGCAGGCGGGGTTTGTCGTCCTGCGCGCCACGGACGGGCGCCAGTTCAAAATCCAGATGACCCAGTTGAGCGCCGACGACCAGGTCTTCCTCCGCGAGAACCACCTGCGTCCCGCCGCCCCCCCGGAAGCCGCGCCGGTCGCCCCCGTCTCCGCCCCTGTCTCCGTCCCCGCGCCGGCCACCCCGCCGCCCTCCGCGGCCTCCGCGACCGAGGCCGGCGACACCAATACCTCCACGGCCTGGCTGGTGTACGCGGCGCCGGACCCTCTGCCGGCGGACCAGTTCCCCGGCCTCGCGGGCACCAACCTGCCCCGCACGATGCTGGTCGGAATACAATTCGGCCCGGCGAAGACGGACGTGCTGTACTGCGCGTTCGAATCGCCCGATCCCCAGGAGCCGCCCTCCCTGCTCTACCTCTATAGCCCCTCGGCGGAGGGTTTTACCCGGACCGTTACGCGCCCGGGCATGCGGCGCAAGGTGGAGGAGACCCGCATCTCGAGTTTCCGGGACATCCGCCTGAAGTCCGCGTTTGGCGACATCCGGATGGCGGCGGACCTGGAATTCTCCTGCGGCTTCGGGCGCAGCGATACGGTGTTGTTGCTGGCCACCATCCAACTCTCGGGCGCCGGCCAGACCAGCGCGCTCCTCCTCGGAGGCATGCTCAACAACGACTTCATCTACGGGGCGGGCACACTCAATGTTTTCCCGCTGCTGACCCGGCCCGAGTTGAGCGTGAAGACGTGGATGATGCGGGGCCCCGCACTGACGGGGTTCTGCCAGATGGGACGATTGAGTCTCGTGCCGAAGTCCGGCATGGGCTCGGCCCTTGCCCTCGAAGTCGTCGAGCGCGATTCGGGGCGCGTCCTCGACCGGATGAAGACAGAGATCAACGAAAAGAAACTGGTGGCCGGCCAGCCGGACCGGACGATTTTCCAATCCCTGTCCTTGCAGGCGGGGAAAAAGGTCCTGATCAAGGCCATCCTCGACCTCGGCCCGTTTTTCGGCAAAGTCGAGAAAAGCTCCAACTTCTATTGACGGCGGCCTCCCCCGGGATTTGGCTGACATGCCCAAATCAGTAACGATGCCGGGGATCCAAGTTGTTCGGGTGAAAGCCGCTTCTCCTCCGGCGACAGAGCGCCGGAGCTACAATATCCGCGAAGCTGGTCTTCTGTAGTTCCGCCGCTCTGTCGGCGGAAAAGACATGGCACCCGCCAATGAGACGGCCGGCACTCTCCTCCTGTCTTGTTGCCGCATGGCACGAACTATGCTATCTATTTCTTCAAGGAAGCCTAACGCGCCCATGAAACCTTTCATCCGGATCGGTCTGGTACTGGCCTTCAGCCTGTTGTTCTCTCTGCCGGGAGGGGCCGAGGTGCTCGTCGAGGCGCAGAGCCACGACGTGGTGTATACCATCCCCATCCGCGGGATGATCGAGCCCGCCCTGCTGTATGTCATCCGGCGCGGCGTCCGCGAGGCGGAGGCGGCCGGGGCCAAGGCGATCATCTTCATCATGGACACGCCCGGCGGCACGGTGGATGCGGCCGGAGATATCGTCCGCACCATCCGGGGCTTGAAGATTCCTTCCTACACCTTCGTGGAGAACCATGCGTTTTCGGCCGGCGCCATCATTGCGCTGGCCACGAAGCACATCTACATGGCGCCCGGTTCGATCATCGGCGACGCGATGCCCATCATGATGACCCCCTTCGGCGGGGTGCAGGAGATGTCCGAGGACATGAAGGAAAAATCGGTCTCCGCGGTGGCGGCGATCATCCGGACCGCCGCCGAGTCGGGCGGACACGACAAGGAGCTGGCCGAAAAAATGGTCCGGCGCGAGCTCGAGTTCAAGATCGGCGACGAAGTCATCAGCCCGGCCGGCCAGCTGTTGACGCTGACGAACGTCGAGGCCGAGCGCCCCCTGGGCGACGAAAAGCGCCCCCTGCTCTCGAGCGGCACGGTGGAAAACCTGGAGGCCCTGCTGGAGCGGATCGGGCTGGCCGGGGCGGAGACCCGCAACCTGGAAATTACCTCCGTCGAGCGGGTGGCGCGGTTCATTGCCGCGCTGGCGCCCCTGTTTTTGCTCGGCGGATTGCTGGGCATTTACATTGAGATCAAGACGCCGGGCTTCGGGTTGCCGGGCATCCTGGGGATCCTGTCGCTGGCGATCTTTTTCTGGGGCCATCACATCGCGGGGCTCGCGGGATTGGAAGAGGTGGTCGTCTTCGCCATCGGCATGGCCCTGCTCGCCGCCGAGCTATTCCTGATCCCCGGCTTCGGCGCGGTGGGGATCGCGGGCATCGCGCTGATCCTGTGGGCCATGTTGAGCGCGATGGTCCAGCGCTACCCCGGCGGGCCGTTGCTGCCCGTTTGGGGCGATATGCAGGGGCCGCTGTTAAAGCTCTCCATTGCCCTGATCGGGAGCGCCGTGGCGGCGGCCCTCTTCGCCCGCTTGCTGCCGTCTTCGCCCCTGTTCAGCCGGCTGGTGCTGGCCAAGGCCACGCGACGATCCGAGGGTTTCGCCGCGTCGGACGACACCCGCTCCCTGCTGGGACAGACCGGCACGGCCCTGACGATGCTGCGCCCGGCCGGTACGGCGCAATTCGGAGAGCGCAGAATTGACGTGGTAACCGGCGGGGAATACATTGTCGCGGGATCCGGCGTACGCGTTGTCGAAAGCCATGGCAGCCGGATCGTCGTGGAGGCCGTCGAAGACGGACCGGCGGGTGGAGTTTGAATATGGACCAATCCTTTCTTCTATACATCACCCTGATCGTGGCGGGGCTGTTTCTCATCGGGGTCGAGATTTTCGTGCCCGGCGGGATCATCGGGTCCATCGGCGCCCTGTCCCTGATCGCGGCCATGCTGGTCGGCTTCAAGGCCTTCGGTCCCAGCGGAGGCCTGTTGAGCGCGTTCGTGATCATCCTGCTGGCGGGCGTGGGCATCGCCCTCTGGATAAAGTTCTTTCCCCGGACGGCCATGGGTCGGCACTTGACCCTTTCCAGGGACAGCCGGAATTTCAAGGCCGCGTCGCCCGAATTGAAGGACCTGATCGGCAAGGAAGGCATCGCGCATAGTGCGCTCCATCCCGGCGGCATCGCCACGATCGAAGGCCACCGCGTGGACGTGATCGCCGAGGGGAACTGGATCGAAGGCGGCCGGCGCGTCAGGGTGCTGAACGTCGAAGGCAGCCGCGTGGTGGTGCGCGAGGAGTCCGAACCCGGATCCACCGCATGAGAAAATACCTTGGCATACTGGTCCTCCTGGCGCTCTCCCTGCGGGGCGCGGAGGCCACGGGCTTGAGCTTCAAGAGCCCCGAGCAGTTCGTCCTCGCCGACGACCAGGCGGTGACCAACGAACTGTGGCTGCTGACCGCGGCCGCGGATATCCGCGGGACCGTCGAGGACGACCTGATCGCCGTCGGCAGCACGTTGATCGTCGCCGGCGATCTGCGCCGCGACCTGTGGGCCCTGGGCGAGTCGGTGGACTTCACCGGACGCTCGGCCGGCCATGTGCGGATCGCGGGACGCACGCTTGAAGTGAGGGGCACCACCAGCGGCAACCTGCTGGCCATCGGCCAGTCCGTGCGCCTGTCCGCCGAAAGCGAGGTGTCCGGCGACGCCGTGCTCCTCGGCGAGGACGTCGTGGTCGAAGGCCGGGTCCGGGGCCGCACGCGCATCTTCGCGCCCCGCGTCACCTTGAGCGGGAAGTTCGACGGCACCGTGCACCTGAACGCGCAGGACATTGTCGTCCAGCCGGGTACGGAGATCCGGGGCGATCTCGTCTACACCTCCTCGCGCGATCTCATCCTCGACCAGCGGGTCGTGTTGTCGGGCGAACTCATCCGGGAGGAACCCGTGGCCCCGGTGTTCCAGCGGCCCACCATGGGCTTGAGCCAGGTTGTTTCCATTCAAGTCCTGCTGTTTTCCGCGGCCCTGCTCGTGGCGCTGCCCTTCCTGGCCGCGTTCCCCGGTTACGCGGGGCGATCCGTGCAGTGGCTGAAGCACTCCGGCTGGAAATGCGCGCTGGCCGGCTTCGCGGCCTTCGGCCTGTTCCCGATGGCCATCATCATCCTGCCGTTCACCCTCATCGGCATCCCCTTGAGCGCGGTCCTGCTGCTGCTCTTTCTGCTGCTCCTCTACATCAGCAAACTCGTGGTGGGCCTGGCGCTGGGCGGCTGGATCCTGCGCCGGCGCGGGCCGCTGACATTCTGGCGCGCCATGTCCACGCTGGGGTTCGGCCTGGTGCTGCTGTATGTCCTGGTCAGCCTGCCCGGAATCGGCCTGGCCGTGTGGCTGCTTTGCTTATGGCTGGGCCTGGGCAGCCTGATCCTCGCCGCCGTGATCCCCACCCCGGCGGCAACGGCGGAGCCGCCGCCCTTGCCCGGCCCGGAAGGATTTCCGCGGCCACCGCCGCCTCTACCCCCTTCTTTCCCAGAGACCAAGAAACCCTGAAAAAGGAGTAAGACCATGCTAAACCAAGTGGTAACTGTCCTGTTCGTGCTGCTCGCCCTGGGCGTTTTAGTCCTGATCGGCCTGTTTTTCTACTTCCTCAAGGTCTGGATCCGGGCGGCCATGTCCGGCGCCCGCGTCAGCCTGTTCAACCTCGTCGGCATGAAACTGCGCCGCGTGCCGCCCACGCTGATCGTGGATGCGCGCATCCGCATGGTCAAAGCCGGGCTCGACCTGGACACGGACGCCATCGAGGCGCACTTCCTCGCCGGTGGTAATGTCATCAACGTCGTCCAGGCGCTGATCGCCGCCGACAAGGCCACTATCGAGTTGAGTTTTCAGCGGGCGGCGGCCATCGACCTGGCGGGACGCGACGTCTACGACGCCGTGCGCACCAGCGTCAATCCCAAGGTCATTGACTGCCCCGATCCGGCCAAGGGCACGACCATGCTCGACGCCGTGGCCAAGGACGGCATCCGCCTGCTGGTCAAGGCCCGCGTAACCGTCCGCGCCAACCTCGCGCGCCTCGTCGGCGGCGCGACGGAGGACACCATCATCGCGCGCGTCGGCCAGGGCATTGTCAGCGCCATCGGATCCTCCACCACCTACAAAGACGTGCTCGAAAATCCGGATCACATCAGCCGGAAAGTGCTGCAAAGCGGCCTGGATTCCCAGACGGCCTTTGAAATCGTCTCCATCGATATCGCGGACATCAGCGTCGGCGGCACCGGCGCGCGCGACGTCGCCAACGTCGGCGCCATGCTCGAAACCGAGCGGGCTGAGGCGGACAAGAAAATGCGCCAGGCCGAGGCGGAAGGCCGCCGGGCCATGGCCATCGCGGCCGAGCAGGAAATGCGCGCCCGCGTGCAGGAAATGCAGGCCAAGGTGGTCGAGGCCCAGGCGGAGATTCCGCAGGCCATCAGCCATGCCATGCGCGCCGGAAAACTCGGCGTCATGGACCTGATGCGGATGCAGAACATCATGGCCGATACGTCCATGCGCGAATCGCTGGCCGAGGGCGGCAACGAAACGCCCAAGACCTGACCGGTGCCGCAATACCCGGAAGGGCCCATGATGAATGAAGAGGGGACCACGCGGTGATCTACCTGGCGGCAGGCAGCGGCAAGGAGAGCCTGTTCTGGCTCGTGATGGCGGTCGTATGGGTCGTCGTCCAGATCCTCTCCCGCAGCGCGAAGAAGAAGCGCGGGCAGGCTTCACCGGCCCGGCCGCCGCCGCCGAGTTCGGCTCAACCCGATACGAGCCTGGAGGAATTCCTCCGCTCGCTGGGAGCCGATATGGGGCTACCGCCCAAGCCGGTCATCGAGCCGGAACCCGCGCCGATGGTCGCCGCCGAACCGGCGCCGCCGGTACGGATTCGGAAGCGCAGGGCGCCGCGCCCCCTCACGCCCCCGCCGCCGTCTCCGGCCCCCGCCCCCGCCGGACCGGAGCCTGGCGAGGCGTATGAGCAGGCGATCAAGCCGCCGCCCGGGTCCGAAGTGGTTCGCACGGGGCAGCGCATTCGTGGAATGATGGTGATACCGAAGATCCCGGTGATAAATGTCAGAAGCCTCCGCGTGCCCGGCCTGGTCTTCCAGGGAAGTTCCATCAACAACCGTTCACCGGGCCCGGGCCGCTTTCCGCTCAAGGGCCGAGCGGCGCTTCGTCAGGCCATGTTGCACCGGCTGATTCTCGAACCGCCCCACGTTTTCGAGGTATAGACCCATCCAACGCAACAAGCCCTTGCGCGAAGGACGCCGCCGCATTATAAACACACCGCACATGGTAGCGGCGGCTCCCCCCC
>JAHJJH010000271.1 GCA_018823105.1 Verrucomicrobiota bacterium
CACACGACGAGCAACCTGCTCTACAAGGGCGCGGTGCGCGACCGCGCCCGGTCGGTGTACCAGGGCCTGATCATCGCCAGGCCCGGCGCGGTCAAGGTGGATGCCTACCAGAAGAACAATAACATCGTGCTCAACGAGGGCGCGCGGGCGGATTCCCTGCCGGGCCTGGAGATTGATACGGACGATCTGAAGTGCAGCCACGGCTCGACCATCGGGAACCTTGACGAGGAACAGGTTTTCTACTTACGTACGCGGGGCATGGATGAGCGCGAGGCCCGGCGCACGCTGCTGAAGGGCTTTTTCGAAGAGATCTCCTCTCGGGTGCCGTTCGAGTTCGTCCGTGAGCGCATCGAGCGGCACGTGGAGGAAAAAATTGGTGTGGAAGGCCAGATGGTAGGGCGGCTTCGCTGAAGCCGCCGATTTCCGGCGCTTTGAGCCAAAGCGCCCTACCAGGATAGGGGTGGAGAATATGGCGGATTGGGTGCAAATCGCTGAAACAAAAGAACTTGAGACCACCGATCGCAAGTACGTTGAATTGACGCCGATGAAACACATCGGGCTTTTCAAGGTCGAGGGTGAGTATTTTGCGCTGGATGCCTGGTGCAGCCATGCGCGGGCCTCGCTGGTGCACGGGGAGGTGACGGATCACGAGGTGCTGTGCCCTTTGCACGGGGCGCGGTTCGACCTGCGAACGGGCCGGCACTTGAGCCCACCCGCCGTGCGCCCGGTGGCGAGATACGACGTGAAAATCGAGGACGGTAAAATATTGGTGAAAATTTAGGTAGGGCGCGTTTGCTGAACGCGCCGAGGCGGCTTGGGCCAAGCCGCCCTACCACAGGAAGACAAGGCAATGAGTAATACGTCGTCGTCATCTCCTCCCCCCCTGGTCCCCCCGGTGGCTTGCGTGTGCAACGAGCAGGTGGGAGCCGGCCCGTTCGATCCGCGGCGGCTGCGACAGGACTTTCCCATCCTGGCGCTCACGGTTCACGGGGACAAGACGCTGGCCTACCTCGACAACGCGGCCACTACGCAAAAGCCGGCCTCGGTGGTCTGCGTCCTGTGCGAGTACTACCAGGCTTGCAACGCCAATGTGCACCGCTCGATCCACTACCTGGGCGAGCAGGCGACGCAGCGTTTCGAGGAGGCGCGGAAAAAAATCCAGCGATTCATCGGCGCGCCGAGCGAGCGGTCGGTCATCTTCACGCGCGGGACGACGGAGAGCATCAACGTGGTCGCGTCGGCCTGGGGCCGGCGGTCCCTGAAACCCGGCGACGAGATCGTCCTGACGGGGATGGA
The DNA here is from genome assembly GCA_018823105.1 of Verrucomicrobiota bacterium. Classification (GTDB taxonomy): domain Bacteria; phylum Verrucomicrobiota; class Kiritimatiellia; order CAIQIC01; family JAGNIJ01; genus JAGNIJ01. The sequence continues at coordinate 1,297 of JAHJJH010000271.1, forward strand.
GCATCACAGTAACCTGGTGCCCTGGCAACTGGTGGCGAAGGAAACGGGCGCCCGCCTGAAATTCGTGCCCGTGCTGGACGACGGCACGCTGGACCTGGAGGCCTACGAACGGTTGTTGAAGGGCCGCGTGCGGATGGCGGCCTTCACCCACATCTCCAACGTACTGGGCACGGTCAATCCCGTGAAGCGGATGACCGCGCTGGCGCATGCCGCCGGCGCGCTGGTCCTGGTGGATGCCGCGCAAAGCGTGCCCAACCGGCCGGTCAGCGTGACGGATTTGGACTGCGATTTCCTGGCGTTTTCAGGGCATAAAATGCTCGGGCCGACGGGCATCGGCGTGCTGTATGGACGGCTTGAAGTCCTGGAGCGGATGGAACCGTTCCTGACCGGCGGCGAAATGATCAGCCGGGTCACGCTGGAGGATTCCACCTGGGCCGACCTCCCGCAGAAGTTCGAGGCCGGCACCCCGCACGTCAGCGGGGCCATCGGGCTGGGCGTGGCGGTGGACTACCTGCAGCGGGTGGGGATGGAGACCATCCGTGATTACGACGAGAGGCTGGCCCGTTACGCGATCGGGCGCCTGGAGCAGATCCCCGGCGTTCGGATTTTCGGTCGCGCCCCGGAGCGGAGCGGGGCCGTCTCGTTCGAGGTCGAGGGCGTGCACCCGCACGACCTGGCGCAGTTCATCGACCGGGACGGTATCGCCATCCGCGCAGGGCATCTCTGCGCCCAGCCGCTGATGAAACGGCTGGGCGTGCCCGCGGTGAGCCGCGCCAGCGTCTATTTCTACAACCTCGAGGAGGAACTGGACCGCCTTGCCCAGTCCATCCTCAAAGCCAAGGAATTTTTCCGTCATGGAAGTTGACGACCTGTACCAGGACATCCTCCTGGACCATTTCAAGCATCCGCGCCACTTCCAGCCGCTGGCGGACGGCGAAGTGCTGGTGGACGAGGAGAACCCGACGTGCGGAGATCATATCCGCCTGACCGCGAGAGTGGAAAACGGGCGCATCGCGGACGTGCGGTTCGACGGCAAGGGCTGCGCCATCAGCCTGGCCTCGGCCTCCATGATGAGCGAGCGGATGCCCGGCCTGACCCCGGACGAAGCCCGGCGAAGGATCGCCGACTATGTCGCCTTCATGCGCGGCGAGAAGGAGCTGGACGAGGGCACGCTGGGCGACCTCGCCGCGTTGGCCGGGGTGCGCCAGTTTCCCCTGCGCGTCAAGTGCGCCACCATGAGCTGGCATGCCATGGACAAGGCGCTGAAAAAGCTCGGGGTTTAGGCCGGCTTGGTAGGGCGCGCTGGCCCAGCGCGCCGCGGCGGCTTGAGCCAAGCCGCCCTACCTTTTCTTATTGAATAAACAGCTCCCCCTGCCGTCTCACTGTTTGGAACGAAACAGAGGGAGGCGGCCATGAAGACGAGATATGCGATAGCGGGTCTGGCGGTGGCGGCGGCGCTGGTGTCGCCGCAGGGGGCGGAAGCGATCAACAGGGAATGGTCGGCCGTCCTGGGCTTTCTCGGGGGTGTTGCCGTGGCGAACGCGGTGAATGGCCCGAGGCCCGTGTATTACGAACAGCCGGTGTACATGGAGCGGCCGGTCTATGTGGAACGACCGGTCTACGTGGAACGACCGGTCTACGTGGAACAGCCCGTGTACGTCCAACCGGCGCCGGTGATTATCGAACAGCCGGCGGGCTACTACGAGTGGCAGCCCCAGCGGCTCTGGGTGCAGGGCTGCTGGGTCTATTCGATGGACAATTGGGGTTGCCGGCGACGGGCGTGGCAGCCGGGCTACTACCGGACGCAGCAGGTGCGGGTCTGGGTACCGGCCCGCCGGGTGGTGCGGCGCCACCATTCGCGCAGGTAGACCATTGGAAAAGAGACCGTGACGGCGGCGGGGCGTGGATTCCGGCCGCCGTTTATTTTTTCCAGAAGCGGGGGAGAAAAACCACCAGCAAAGTATAGAACTCCAGCCGGCCCAACAGCATGCACAGGATGAGAATGCCCTTGCCCACATCAGGAATCCCCGCGTAGTTCTGCATGGGGCCGACCTGTCCGAAGCCGGGCCCCACGCCCCCCATGGTGGCGATGACGGAGGCGAAGGAGGTCATGATATCGCCCGTGAGAATCGTCATGGCCAAGGCGGCGAGGGCCAACATCAGGAGATACAGCACAATGTATCCCATCACCTGCAGAACGATGGGATCGGGCACCGGCGTGGCGCCCATTTTAACCTGGATCACGGCTTGCGGCTGCATGAAGACCCGCGCCCAGCGCCCGGGGCTTTTCAAGGCGATATACGTCCGCATCTGCTTGATGCCGCCGCCGGTGGATCCGACGCAACCGCCGAGAATCATTAACACCAATAGCCACGCTTTGGACATGGCCGGCCAGAGATCGAAATCCACCGTGGCGAAACCGGTGGTACAGAGCAACGAGGTGGTGGAAAAGAAGCCATTCCGCAACGCCGACCAGGCAGAGTCATAGACCCGATGCCAGATGTTCCATGAGACGGCCAGACAGCTCAAGAGCCAGAGGCCCAGGTACAGACGAAACTCCGGGTCCTTGAAGTACCCCAGCACCTTGCCGCGCAAGGCGCCGTAGTGCAAAGCGAAGTTGGTGGCGCCGACGAACATGAAGAAAACGGTCACGGCTTCAATGTAGGGGCTGTTGTAAGCGCCGATGCTGGCCGTGCGCGTGGAAAAGCCGCCGGTGGCGATGGTGGCAAACGCATGACAAACCGCATCAAACCATGTCATGCCTCCGAAGCGCAGTAACACGGCGTTCGCCGCGCATAGCAGAACATAGACGCCCCAGAGCAGTTTGGCGGTGGATGCGATCCGGGGTGTCAGGCGTTCCTTGGTCGGGCCGGACACTTCCGCCCGGTACAGCGACATGCCCCCGATACCCAGGAAGGGCAGGATGGCCACGCAAAGGACCAGGACGCCCATGCCGCCCAGGAAATGCGTCAGCGCACGCCAGAAAAGCACACCCCGGGCAACGGCCTCCAGATTATTCATTACCGAGGCCCCTGTCGTGGTGAATCCGGAAACCGACTCGAAGAACGCGCCTGTCGGATCCCGGATTTCGCCGGACAGGAGGAAGGGCAAGGCCCCGAACAAGGCCACCGTCAACCAGCCGAATGTGACCACCCCGATTCCATCGCGCAGGGACAGATCCTCCACTCGCGGCGTGCTCACTTTAAGAATCAGTCCGATTAAAAGCGTTACCGCGGCGGATAAAGCGAGGGCTTTCTGTGTTTGCCAGGGATCGTCGAAATAGAGGGCGATTCCCCAGCACACGGCCATGCCGATGCCGATCACGATCAACAGATGGGCGATCAGGTGAAAAACCGCGCGGCTATTCATGCGCAGCTCCGGCTCATTTCCTGAACAGCGCTTCCAGCTTGGTCAAGGCCTGGGCCGTGGAAAAAATGACCAGCCGATCGCCCGCGGCCAGCGTCAGTTCGCCCGTCGCGTTGAGCACCTTGTCCCCGCGCAGGCCGGCAGCGATGGTCACGCCCGTCGGCAGGGCGAGATCCTTGACCGCCTTGCCGACCCATTTGCCGCGTGGGGGGATGACGACGTCGAGCAACTCCCCGGGCAGCCGATGGAAGAGCGCGGCGGCTTTGACGTTCTTGCCGCGAATGAAATGCAGAATGGCGTTGATCATCGAGAGCGGCGGACTGACCACGTGGTCCAGCAGGCTCAAGCTGTCAATGATCGGAACATATTCCGGCTTGTTCACCTGCGCGAGGGTGTACCGCGCCCCGAGTTTGGCCGCCAGCAGGCATCCGATGATATTGCTCTCGTCGTCGGCGGTGGCGGCGACGAAGGCGGTATTCTGGCCGAGGCCCGCTTCCGCTTGCGTTTCGTCGTTCATCGGGTCTCCGCGGATCACCAGGGTGCGGCCCAGCAGGCCGGAGCAGTACTCCGCGCGCTCCTCGTCCGGTTCCAGCAGGACCACTTGCATGGGCGTGGACTCGAGCAACTGGGCCAGCCGGAGGCCCAGGTCTCCGCCCCCCGCGATGACCACTTTTTCGAAACTGGCGTGCTCCGGCCATGCCCATTCCAGGAAGGCCGTGACATCGTCGGGCGGGCCGACGAAGTAAATCTCGTCGCCGACCATGAACTGGGAATCGCCGCGGGGAATCAGCAATTCGTCTCCGCGCTTGCCCGCGATGAAACGGATCGTTTGAAGCAGTTCGGGGCGAGGGAAGGCCTTCAGAGGCTCGCGGATCAGGGGGCTGTCCATGTGCACCTTGATGCCCGTAGCCAGCACCCGGCCCTCCAGCAGGTCCACCGCCTCCAGGGTGCCGGGCATCCGGAGGATGTTGAACAGCTCGTACGCGCATTCCTCCTTCTGGCTGACGACCAGATCAATACCCAGCTTGTGCAGGTCGTACGCTTCGGGAGGCCGGACATAGTCGAGATTGGAGACCCGCGCCACCTTGTGGGCCACCCCGGCGGCATGCGCCATGACACAGGCCAGGATGTTGACTTCATCCCGGTCCGTCACGGCCACCAGCAAGTCGGTTTTGCCGATCTCTGCCTTTTCCAGGACAACCGGGCTGGACCCCTCGCCCCGGACGATCATAATATCCAGATGCGATTGCAGCTCGGTCAACGGCTCCTGCCGATTATCCACCAGGACCACATCGTGCTTTTCCTCGCAGAGCTTGGCCGCGAGGTTCTGTCCGGCATCGCCTGAGCCAATGATAAGAACCCTCATGGCCTCCGCCCCTTGCCGGGGGATACGCTCATATCCATTTTATGATGAAGAGGTTGCACTCTCATGCAGCCGGCTGGAAGGAGTTTTTTCACAGCCTGCGACATTACCGAATCACAGGATAAGGTGCGCAGTATAGGAGGTCCCCGGCCCAAATCAAGTCCATTCCCGGCTTTGCCGAACGACTGGGGATGACAAAATAGCCCCACCCGCAGTACCGCGGGTGGGGCTATTCGTAACCGGCGTGGCTGGAACGGATTACTTCCGCCTGGCGCGAACTTCCTCTTTGATCCGTTGGATATGTCCCCGGCCGAGGGCCTTGACCTCGCACCCGAGTTCAAAATAGCGCCGGATCTGGTCGTCACCCAGAATGCCGAAGCAATCCACCACGGCGACGGGCTCGCCGGCCCATTTCACCACGTCGTCGGGGCTGAGTTTCAGGTAGGGTGAGTGGCGCACGGCCAGGATGACCGCGTCCACGTCGTGCAGCGCCGCCGGCAGGTCTTTCTGCACGCGCACGTTTTTCATCTCCTCCTGGTTTCGGAAGAAGCGCGCCCAGGAGTGGCCGGGCGCCGGGTAGGTGTCCTGGTTCTCCAGTTCATACCAGTGGTCCACGTACGGGTCGTGCACGCCCATCTCCGCGCCCATCTCCGCGAGCCGCCGCATGATGATCTCCGACCCGCTGTACCGGGTGTCGCCGACGTCCTCGCGGTAGCTGGCCCCGCAGACCAGGACGCGCGAGCCGGCGATGTAGCGCCCCATGTTGCGCAGGGCGTCGCGGGTCAGCTCCGCCACGTGCAGTGCGCGCGTGTCGTTGATGTCAATGGCCGTCGTGGTGATCTTGAAGATGTCGTCCTCGAAGCCCAGCAGGTGCCGGTAGGCCCAGTAGCCCAGGCCGCCGTCCTTGGGCAGGCAGTAGCCGCCGATGCCCGGGCCGGGGAAGATGATGTTGCTGTGCGTCGGCCGCATCTTGATGGCCTTGATGACCTTCGTCAGGTCCACCCCGTTGCGCTCGGCAAACAAACTCCACTCGTCCAGGAACGCCAGGATCGTGGCGCGGTAGGAGTTCTCAACGATCTTGGTGGTCTCGGACTCGATCGGCCGGTCCATGACGGTCAGCGGGAAGTCCTGGGTGTTGAGCACCTCGCGCAGGAACTTCTCCACCCGCTGCCGGGCCGCCGGGTCGCAGCCGGAACATACGCGCCAGAAATCGCGGATGGAGCTGATGTAGTTTTTTCCGGGCATGACGCGCTCGAAGCTGTGCGCCAGCAGGGGCGTCTCCTTCAACCCGCGGGCCCGGAAGGCTTTCTTCAGGATGGGCCAGGCGACAAACTCCGTGGTGCCCGGCGCGACCGTGGTTTCGATGAGGACGAGGCACCGGGGCTGGATCTTCGCGCCGATCACCTTCATGGTGGCCTCGAGCGCGGCCATGTCCGCCTCGCCCGTCCGGAGGTTGCCCAGGTCGTGCTTGCTGTAGTCGCACTGCACGTCCACGACCACGCCGTCGGCCAGCGCCAGGCAGTCGCTGTTATAGGTGGCGACGAAGGTCTTTTTCTCGTTCACGCAACGGGCGATCATGGGCGCCACCTCGGGATCCTCGGCCTTGACCGGCGACTCCCCGCGCGCCAGCAGGGGGATCTTCCAGAAGCTGCGCGAGCTGGGCCGCTGGCAGCCGATGACGAACTTGCCGGGCTTTCCCGTTTTCGGGTCGGTGGTGTCGGCGACGATGGCGGCCATGACCGCCCCGACGAAGCCGAGGCCCATCACCACGACCACCTCCTGGCCCTTGGCGCGGGCTTCCGCCGCCAATCCCTCAAGCCGTTTCAACTCCGGCCCGTACTCGGAACGATCGGGCAGGGGGAATTTTTCTCCGGATGGGCTGACAGAATGCTCGCTCATGATTTCTCCTGTGTTGCGCGCATGCTAGAAGGCGGGGCAGGCCGCGTCAACGCCGAAGCCGGCTACAGAACTTTTTCGCGGCGATCGGCATGCGGATCGGGGGGTCGGGGCGGTTCGGGGGTGACGGGGGCCGCGCCCAGCCAGCCCTTTCGCCGGAAAAAAAGCAGCATGACGACGACCGTGGCCACCATCAAGCCCAGCGCAAACGGATAGCCCAGCCACCAGTTCAACTCGGGCATGTTCCAGGGCGAGGATTCCGGGTTGAAATTCATACCGTAAATCCCCGCGATGAACGTCAGCGGGATGAAGATCGTCGCGATGATCGTCAGCACCTTCATGATCTCGTTCATCTTCTGGCTGACGCTGGAAAGGTACACGTCCGTCAGGTCCGAGGCCATTTCCCGGTATGTCTCGACCAG
>JAHJJH010000272.1 GCA_018823105.1 Verrucomicrobiota bacterium
CTGTAAACCGCCGCCACGGCCAGCGTCAGGATCAGCAGCGGCGCCCACCGGGGCCATCGCGGCAGAACCGCCTCTGACGTTTTTCCAACCATTGGAAAAAACGGTAGCCGATTTTTCCAACCATTGGAAAACAAAAAGGGAGATTGAGCGGGAGGACGCCAAGACTCAAAGAGAGGAAGAGAGGAACAAAAGATAACGAAGGCAACGAAGGAACCCCAACCTTTGTTATCTTCGTTGCCTTCTGTTCAACAAGTCGCGGGCGGACGGTGCCCTTCAACCGGCCGGCCGCGCGACGGCTTCGAGTTCGCCGGCCCGATCGCTGACGAGGTTGGTAATGGCCGCCACCCCGCCGCCCAGGATGACCATGGGCATATAAAACCAGGCCTGCCGGGGAAGCGTTTTAAGCCGCAGTCGGTTCGTAAGCCAATTGCAGACGGACACGGCAAAGTCGCCGGGATCAATCAGTCCCGAAATCTTCACTGTCCGAAATCCGCTTCGCAGGCACAGGTCCTCAAGGGTTGGCGGTTGCAGGAACAACTGGTGGCGAGGAATCTGTAATCCGTTCCAATGGCGAGGGAATGCCTTCCGCCACCACGCATCCCAATTGGGCACCTGGACCAGCAGCAATCCCCCCGGATTCAGCAGGGAGCAAATCCGGCTCAGGTTCTCCACGGGGTGCGCAAAGTGTTCCAGCACGTGGTACATCAGCACGACGTCGAACCGGCGGTCCAGGTCCAGCCGGTCGAAATCGGCCTCGTAGAGGCGGATGCGGCTCGCGGCCGGAAGCGCGATGTGGCTCGCGTCCAGTTCGACGCCCGCCAGCTCGACGGAAGGGGGCAGAACTTGCTCCAGGTAGATCAGCATGCTGCCGTCGCCGCAGCCGATCTCGAGCATGGAGGACGGCACTTTCCCGCCGCAATGGCGCCGCAGGCGGCGCAGCCGGCCGGCATAGCGCGCGTTGAACAGGGCGCGCCGGAGGGGCGTCAGCGACCGGTTGAATCGCACATGGTAGTTTTGATCGTAGCAGGCGGGCAGAGACGCTTCGTCGGGCCGGGTGGACAGGTAGTAGAGTCGGCAGGCCCGGCACCGGGAAATCGCGTAATCTCCCTGGATATTGTTTTCCACGTCATGCAAGGCGTCGAGAATGAGTTCGCCATCCGAACTCCCGCACGAGGGACAACTGCCCTGCACGATCTTGAAATCATCCGACATGATTACGGTGCGGCGGCCCGCCGCAAGTGCCATGAGAATACCAAGTTTTGGCCGGGGGGCAATCCGCGCGGTGGACCAAGAAAAGGTGTCAGGTGTCAGGTTTCAGGAAACAAGGTGAAACCGTTCGGCCTTGGACATCACTTCTTCGATTCCCCTGAACCCTGAACCCTGCCTTTCCCTATCCAGCGATCCACCAGGTCCGTCAGTTCAACGAGTGCGGCTTTCCCGCCATGGACCGGCCGGTTCCTCGCGGCCTGTTCGCTGGCGACGGGGTGGATGTACCGCCTCTGCCCATTCAAGGGCGTGCTGAACAAGCCGAGCCGGGCCGTCCGCGCGGCCTGGCATGTCCTGTCTTTCCCCTCCCGGCTGTTCCGGCGCATCAATGAGCGGGTGAACCGGGCCCGCGGCCCGCGCCCACCGTTGTAGCGGCGCGTCTGCGACGCGCCGGGGCGACTTCGCTGAAGCCGCCGCTACGCCGGATCGCGAGGCCCGGCGTGATCGGGCAGCAGGACATTGCACAATACGGCGGTCAATCCGCCCGTCACCACGCCGGACCCGAAGATTTGCTGCGCCCATTCCGGCAGCGCCTTGAGGACATCCGGCGCCATCACCACGCCCATCCCCGTGCCCAGGGAAGCGGCGACGATCAGCAGCGCGCGCCGATCCAGCGGCTGGGTGGCGATGATCCGGATGCCGGCCGCCGCCACGGTGCCGAACATCAGCAGGGTCCCGCCGCCCAGCACCGGCGCCGGCATCAGCGCGAAAACGCCGGAGACGAGCGGGGAAAGGCCGAGCAGCATCAGCAGCGCGGCAATCAGGTAGCCCACGGAGCGGCTGGCGATCCCGGTCAGTTGAATGATGCCGTTGTTCTGGCTGAAGGTGCTGTTGGGAAACGTGTTGAACACGGAGGCCAGCAGCGAATTGAACCCGTCGCCCAGCATCCCGCCCGCGAGCCGCCGTCCGTACAGCGGGCCGGTGATCGACTGCCGCGACACGATGGAGGTGGCCGTGATGTCGCCCACGGTCTCGATGGCGGTCACGACATAGAGCAGGGCCACGGGCACGAACGCCGACCAGCGGAAGGCCAGTCCGTACCGGAAAGGGATCGGCAGGATCACGCGATCCAGCCGGGCGATCGGGCTGAAATCCACGCCGCCCGTCACGGCGGCGACCGCGTATCCGGTCAGCAGTCCGGCCACGATGGAGCCCATGCGGACGAAATCGTTCCGGCTGCGGTTCAAGGCCAGGATCACCGCCAGGACCAGGCCGGCCAGCGCCAGGTGCCGAACGCTGCCGAACGAGCCGTCCGCCATGGCCGCGCCGCCGCCCGCGCAGTTGAACACGCCCGCCCCGATCAGGCTCAATCCGATCAGGGTGACCACGATCCCGCTGACCAGCGGGGGAATCAGCCGGCGCACGAGCGGGATGAAACGGCTGATGACCATCTCCACGGCCGAGCCCGCCAGGCACACCCCGAAAATCAGCGGCAGGCCGCCGGCCTGCCCGATCGTAATCAGGGCATTCACGAAGGTGAAACTGGTGCCCTGGATGCTCAACAATCCGGAGCCCATCGGCCCGAGCTTGCGGATCTGAATCCAGGTGGCGGCGCCCGAAATGAACAGCGACATGCCCACGACCACGGTCGTGGTCGCCATATCCGTGTTCAGCGCGCCGCAGATCAGCAGGGGCGGCGTGATGATGGGGACGAAAATCGCCAGCAGGTGCTGCAGGGCGGCCATCAGGGCGATCCAGAAACGGGGCCGGTCATCCAGGCCGAAAAGCAATTCGGCAGGGACCGATTTTTCTATTTCCTCGCACGGATTGTCACGGGCGGGGTTCACGGCGGCTCCCGGTCGGCGTTTCAGGGCGTGCGCTCGGTGACCGGCGGTTCCACCGAGCGCAGCATGGCCTGCAACAGGGTTTCCAGCGAAGGCGCGGCCTCCCGGATCAACTCGATATGGAGCGATCCGCTCCAGGCCAGTTCGTCTTCGGAGAGCACGACCAGCCCGCTGTGGGGCCGCAGCTTGCGCACGGCCCGGAGCAGGGCGGCCGCCTCGTCGCCCAGCAGTTTCCTCTCCAGGACGAGCACGGAAAACTCGCCGGGCGCTTCGACGGCATGGAGGGTGGCGACGATGTCGTCGGCGATTCGGACCTGCATGCCCAGGTCTCGAAGGCGGCGTATCCAGTCGTCCCGCGCCGCGGTGCGGGCGCCGGCCAGCAGGACGCGCCAAAGCGCTACCTGGCGGGCCTGTTCTTCGGACAGGATCCCGAGCGCCGTCAGGTTGTGGTCGGCCGCGTGCAGGACGGGAATGCACAGGCGGTAGCCGTGCC
>JAHJJH010000273.1 GCA_018823105.1 Verrucomicrobiota bacterium
ATGGGCTTCCGGGCCGCCGACGACCAGAAGGAAAACATCTACGACCAGTTCAAGGAACTGTGCGACAAGAAGAAGTACATTTACGACGACGACCTGATCGCCATCATGCGCGAGCGGATGAGCGAGGTCCCGCAGATCTACACGCTGGACTACTTCCACGTCGCGACGGGGACCAGCACCGTCCCGACCGCGACCGTGCGCCTGAAGAAGGGCGAAGAGGTCTTCCAGGACTCCGCCTGCGGCGACGGCCCGGTGGACGCGACGCTGAAGACCATCGACCGCATCACCGGCACGCCCGGCGCGCTGGAGGATTACTCGCTCCAGGCCGTTACGCGCGGCGAGGACGCCGTCGGCGAGGTCAGCGTCACCGTGGCCTTCGGCAAGGACATGGTCTCCGCCAAGGCCGCCAGCACGGACATCGTCGAGGCCAGCGCCAAGGCCTACCTGAACGCGCTGAACAGCCATCTGTTCGCGCAGCAGGCGGGCGGCGGGCGGAAGAAAAAGCCGGGCGCGCACCGCCGCCGTGGCCGCCAGCCGTAATCCTGGAAGGCAGGAAGCGCTGCGGCCGGCCCGTCAAGGGAGGGCCCCCGCGGCGCGTTGTAGATGCGCGTGTGTCACGCGCATGGTTCCCGGCGCCTGGCAAAGGCGCCGCGACAACGACTTGCAGTGATCGATCCGTGGGGGCGCCGCGCCCCCGCGGCGCTTCTTGCGGGCCGAGGGCGGCCCGCCTCCATGTTTTCCAATCATTGGAAAATTTTCCTCCTTTTTTTCCAATGTTTGGAAAAAACCGGCCAAATTTTTCCAATGATTGGAAACTTTGGGTGTGCTATTTTCCAAGCATTGGGAACAAGGTCTGCCCCCGGAGGACGCCATGAGCACATTACTGATCAAAAACGGCCTGCTGGTGACGCTGAACGAGCACGGCGAGGTCATCGAGAACGGGAGCCTGTATATTGAAGACGCCCGCCTCATGGAGGTCGGCCATTTCCACGAACACCGGTACAAGGCCGACCAGGTCCTCGACGCCGGCGGCCGGCTCGTGATGCCGGGCCTCATCAACGCGCACCATCACCTCTACTCCACGTTCGCCTGCGGCTTCTCGCCGCCGGGCGAGCCTGCCGCGAATTTCGAGGACATCCTCAAGCACCTCTGGTGGAAGCTGGATTACGCCCTGAACGAGGAAGACGTGTACTACTCCGCCCTGCTGCCGCTGATGGATTGCGTGAAGCACGGCGTGACCACGATCATTGACCACCACGCCTCGCCCTCCTGCCGCGACGGCAGCCTGGACCTCATCGAGAAGGCCGTCCGCGAAGTCGGACTGAACGCGACCCTTTGCTACGAGGTCTCCGACCGAAACGTCGAGGGCGGCGGCATCGAGGAGAACGAGCGCTTCATCCGCAAGTGCGCGCAGGCGGCCGACGACCAGGTCACGGCGCTCTTCGGCCTGCACGCCTCGATGACGCTGGGCGCGCGGACGCTCGAGCGCTGCGCGGCCATCGGCCATGCGCACGGCGCCGGGTTCCACGTCCACGTCGCGGAAGATCTCATCGACCAGGAGGTCGCACAGAAGGAATTCGGGAAGCGTTGCATGGAGCGCTTCCGGGACGCCGGGATGACCGGGCCGAGGTCCATTTTCGTGCACGGCGTCCACCTCGACGACCACGAGTTGGACATCCTGGCCGAGACGCATTCGATCCTGGTGCACAACCCCGAATCGAACATGAACAACGCCGTCGGCGCGGCGCGGCTGGCCCGGCTGTGGAAGCGGGGCATCCTGACCGGGCTGGGCACGGACGGGATGGCCTCCAACATGATCGCCAGCGCCCGGGCGGCCTACCTGCTGCAGAGGCAGATCGAGCACGACCCGCGGGTCGCGTTCGGCGAATGCTGCGACATGCTGCTCAAGAACAACCGGACGATCTGCGAGCGGCTGTTCAAGACCAAGCGCGGCGTCCTGGCCCCCGGGGCCCTGGCGGACGTGGCGGTCTTCGATTACACCCCGTTCACGCCGCTCTCCGGCAACAACTTCTACGGGCACTTCCTGTTCGGGCTCTACCAGTCGCGCGTGAACGCCACGGTCTGCCGCGGCCGGGTGCTGATGAAAGACGGCGCGCTGGTCCACCTCGACGAAGCTTCCCTCCGCCACAAGGCTCGGGAGCTGGCCGCCAAGATGTGGAAGCGGATTCGCTGAACGCCTGCTCTTCAACCGCGTACTCCCCGACCGATCCCGTCTTGTTCCCCGGCCCGCGGGGACGCGGGCCCTCCACGCGGGTCTTTTCAGCCGCCCGACGGCAATAAAACGGCGCATGACGGGGTTTCACCTTCCGGACGCACCCGCGACCCGAAAGGAGAATCAGGGATGAGAAAGCTACTTGTCGTTTTGTTATTTGTCTGCGCCATCTCGCACGTCGTATTTGCTGGAAACACGACCTCGGTCAAACTGGTGGCCGCCATCCCGGCGGAATACAAGGACTCCGCCGGCCAGTCATGGCGGTCCGTGATCTTTGCCGTGCGGGGCGAAATGACGTCGTCGCACGCGGTCAACAACATGTCCTGCCGGATCATCTACCGGACGGTCAGCCCCACGAAAACCGGTTCATGGAGGGATGTTTATCTGGATCACTACGGCATGAATTTCGGGGTGTATGACTACTATCCCGCCAGCCCGCAGAAACCCCCGATCCAAGGCTACAGCATCTGGCGCCGGACGCTGACCCTGCCGGTGGGCAATGACCCCACGTGCGACCGGTACTGGGCGACAAATGCCTACCTCGAATTCTACATTGCGTACGGCTCTGTTTCGGGCAAGGGCATTGGCTGGACCGAGAACAACAACGGCGCCTATTTCAAGGTGGCTCCATGGAAAGCGGGCATGGCGGGCATCGTCGAAGACGGGATCAGTCTGCTCAGCGCCCGGCTGGTAAAGACCAACAACACGCTTCGGGTCGAAGGCGCTCTGGCCGTGCAAAAAAACGCGCTGTCCCAGGTCGCGGGGATCCGCCAACCGGTCCCGGTCAACAATATGTATGGCTATGACTGGCGGTACACGTTTGCCAAGTACTGGTTCGACTTCTCCGCCCTTGGCGGCGGCGACTGCCAGGTCTGGGCTTTTTCGGCCCCGTATACGGGGTACAAGGCCGTCAACATGTTCGGCGACCCCATGCTGATCTTCCAGGCGTGCCGCCTTGATTCGTCGTGGAAACTCACGGTGGACGAGAGCCCCATTTCCGCCCTGTCCTCGTTGACCCCTGCGGCCACGTACTTTGTGGATCCCTACTATCAGTTCATCGAATAAGCGCGCCGGGAAAGGGAGAATCACGATGAAAAAGCCAAGGAAGATACGAGTCGGCTTGGTCGCGGTGGCCGTCCTCCTGGCCTTCTGCAGCGCGGCGCGCGGACAGCACGAAGTCCGGCTCGTCTATGCCAATGCCCAATGGGTGCCGAGCCAATACGGGGGAGATCGCACCTCGTTCAAGGTGCATGTGAAAAACCACGGCGCGATGGACAACGCCAAGGTGTACATAGACTATGATTCGCAACTCTATGGCGGCCAGCACTCCTTTCAACTAACCCCTGAACGGTTTCACGCCCATCATTCCTCGTTCATCGGCCTGATGTTCGACCTGCCCAAGACGTTCGTAGTGCGGTACGTGACGGTCGCCGGAACGTTCTATGACAAGAATGGAAACAAGGGCTACTACGACACCGACGCGAACAAGTTCCATGGCGCCGTCGGGTACGGCGTGGGCATGCTCTCGTGCAAGCGGACCTATTTCTTCGCCCCCCTCCACTTCGACCCGGTCAAGTATCCTGCCTGGGCCTACTTGAGCCTTGAGGGGGAAGTCTGCCTGGACGACCCGTCGCGAGCGGCAGGAACCCTCACCCCGGCCCCGTACACCAACGGGGTCGTCGCGCATGTCCGTGTGCCCGGCGGGGCTTGGATCGAGTGGCCGTGCCAGTACGACAAAAACATGGCCGGCTACTTCGGCGGAAACGATATCGAGGTCTGGAAATTCGAGATCCCCTGGTGGCTGGACATCAACCAGTCCTGGTATTTCACCATGCCCTTCCAGTTAAAGTTTACGCGGAAGACCTATGACAAGAAGACCGGCCAACTGCTGAACACGTTCGGAGATAAGAACTTCGGATTCACGTACGATCTGGAGTTCCCCTTCTGGCTGTGGGGCACGCCGCAAGTCTGGGGCGCGTTCGATAACACGGTGTTTTAAGTCTGCCTGACAGACGCCGGCTCGAAAGGAGGCGCGAAAACGTCTCCTTTCGCATTGCAGCAATAAACATCAGGGCAGCCGGGTTCCACCGTGCAGAGGAACAGAGGCCCCCAGGAGGGCCTGGCACCAGGAAGAAAAAAGGTGATCCCCATGAAAGCCGCATGTTTCAGAGTGCTCGGAGTTCTGACCGTGGTATCCAGCCTCGCCTGGTTGCCGGCGTGCGAAGATGCAGACGACACTAATTCCGGCGGCACCTCCGGCAGTTCGGGAAGCCAGACGCCGCAAGGCAGTCAGTCGCAGAACACTTCGCCGCAGGGCAATTCGTCGCAAAGCAATCCCGGGCCCAGCAATGCGCCCCCGAGCAGCTCGCAGACCGAGCCGCCGGCGTTGACCAAGGCCGAACTGGTCGGCACGTGGGAAGCGCCGGTGGAGGATCAGAATGGCCAACAGGTGCGGTACTCCTTCACCCTGAATGCCGATGGCACCGCCATGTATGCCACGACGACCTACGGCGCCATGTCGGCGACCACGGGGGCGGGTCCAGGCACATGGGACCTGGGCGGCACCACGCTGATCCTGATAAGCCCAACCCCCGAAACGGACGGCCACGGCGCAGTGCAGAACAAAAGCCAGGTGACCATCAACGGGCGGACTTTCACCAAGCAATAAGCAGCGCGGCTTCGCCCCGGGGCCAGCGCAGAAGTGGTGATCTTGTCAGCGGAGCAGAAAGGTCTCGGCTCGGGGCCCTCCTTCGCTCTTCAGGCTGCGACGGACAGGCGGAGCGGGGATTGCCCGGCGCATGGAGTGATTACGGCAACCGGACCCGGAGACGGAAGAATCGGCGCGGGTCCGGAAACTGGTTGGTGAAGCCCAGCGCGGAACCCGAACCGGCGAGGTTTGTGCCTCCAAGCGCCTCGGCCCAGACGCCGGTCACGGCCGGGGCGAAGAGCACATCGTATTCCCGCCCGCTCGCGCCCCACCAGCGGAGGACGGTCTCCGGCCCCGCACGTATGGCCTCAACCGTCAGAATGGAAGTGCTGTTGGTCGGGTCGGTCCCGGCCGTAAGCTCGTCCCCGTCCACGTGCCCGTCCCCATCGCTGTCCACCCAGGTTTCATCGTACTCGATGGGGCCGATGTCCGGTGCCGCGCCGATGACGCGGGGCCGGCCGTAGAAGTCGAAGGCGGGCAGCACGACTCCGTTCGTGGTCCCCGCATCCAAGCCGGCAAAAGCGTATCCCGGCACGAAATTACTCGACGCCGGGGAGAGCAGGCCGGGCAGCCCCGCCACGTTGTTCGAACAGCCGGCCGCGATGTTCAACTGCGCCACATCCTGGATGGAGCCGCTTCCGTGCTCGAACAATTCCGTCTGCTGTTCATCGAAGAGGTTGTTGCGGATGGAAACATTGGTGGTCAGGTAATAGAATGGGTTGGCCAGGTCGGCGAAGATGGAGTTGATGATCTCGAACCGGTAGCCGTCCACGCCGTGCGGATTGCCGTAATTCATCGTGCCCGCGTAGCCCGGTTGTTTTTCCATCAGCAGGCAGTTCACCATCCGCCCGGGCCCGCTCTCGAAGATGATCGCGCCGTCGTCAATGGGCGTCGCGTCATAAATGATCGTGTTGATCAGTTCGCCGCTCAACCAGAACTTTACGGCGTTGCGCCCGGTGCCGCGCACGAAGCAGTTGACCACCGACACATCCTCCGACTTGGTGTCGATCCCTTCGTCCTGGATATTCTCGATGGTACAGTGATCAATGAGCACCTTGTAGGAATTGACCACGGCGAACCCGTCATTGGCGCTGCTCTCGCCGGCGCTGCCCGCCGGGTTGCGGAAAACCACCTCCGAAATTCGCAACCCCTTGACATTGGCGTCGTTCTCGTCGCCGATGTTCACCGCCATTTCCGCGTCGCGAACCCGGCATTGGGCGATGACCAGGTTTTCGATCTGGTACTGCGCCTCGGGGAAATTGGTGGCGATGTTCTTGCCTGCGCCGTACACATCGTCCAGCAGGATGCCCGTCTCGAAGAAAGTTCGGAGGAAGTTGGGATTCGCGTCACGGTACTTGAAATCACGGGCCGTAATGCCGCGCATCCAGATGTTGCTCATGGGCGGCGTGGCCAGGGATGACCCGAGATAGAACACCGTCCCCCACCCCTCGAAAGTCAGGTTCTCAAAGCCCAACCGATCGAACGGGCCGCCGGCCACGATGGCGTGGGCGTCACCCCAGTTGGTCGGATTGCCCGGCCAGTACCGCGGCCGGATGACGACTTCCTCATCCTGCCATGCCGAGACCAGCAGATTCCCCCGCGTGATTTCCAGGTAGTCGTACGCCGCATCCCGTTTGTACGTGTGCACGCCCCGCCGGATATAGACGGCGAACGGCGTACCCGGCCGGGCGTTGACGTATTCGACGGCCGTCTCAAGGTGCTCGAAGGGCGTCGCGAGGGTTCGCCCGTCGTTGGCGTCGTTGCCCCCGTCCGCGGGGGTGGCGACAAACACCTCGTTGGTCGGGGGTGGGAAGGAAAAGTCCGGGATATCGCCGGGCGCCAGCAGCATACACCCGGCCAGGATATCCGCCAGCGGCGGAAGCGTCCGCCCCCATTCGTCCACCACGGCACGGCCGGACGGTTCGCGGACAGTGATGCCGACGGATTCCGCATCCTCGCCCCCGCGCCCGTCGCTCACGTGGAACAGGACGCCGGCGAAGAGACCCGTCTGCCCCGTCGCGGGGGTCCAGACAAACTGCTGGGCCGCGAACACCGCCCCCGGCGGCAGGTTGGAAGCGGTGTAGTCAAGACTATCGTCGTCCGGATCCGTCGCGCTCACCGTGAACCGGAGTTCATGCTCCACCCAGGCGGTCCTGTCGCCGATCGGCGACAGGACCGGCGGTTCGTTTGTCGGCGCGGGCCGCACGACAATCTGAACCGTGTCCGTGTCCGCCAGGGCGTCGTCATCGGTGACGGTCAGGGTGACCTCATTCGTGCCCAGCGGCAAGAGCACCTGCGCCGTCACCCCGGTCACCAGCAGCACGCCTCCCGTGGACCAGTGATAACTCGCGATCCACCCGTCCAGGTCGCTGGAAGCGGAACCGTCCAGCGTGGCCCATTCCCATCCGTTGGTGTCGGTGTCCGTCAACACCTGGTTCGTCCCGGCGTCGGCGGTCGGCGGCAGGCTGTCGGGCAGGCCATACACCACCCGCAGTTGCGGGCGCTTGGCGGGGTCGGCGGCGTCGGACGTGAACAGGTCTCCGCGCAGGGTATCGTCCGTCTCGGCCTGGACCAGCCAACCGAGATTACTCGCGGGGGTTTGCACGAAAAATTGAACGGCCGTCGCGACATCAAGCTCAATCCACTCCGTTGTCCCCGCCGCATGCCAGGCGCGGACCACCTTGCCGGTGACATTGAGAACGTCGCCGCCGGCCGCCGTCCAGGCCACGTTGGGCCGCTTGTAGGCCGCGCATCCGAAGGCATTCGTCGGGTCGGCGATCCCATAGTCAGCCGGGGTAGCGTTGGTGTTTTCCTGCCATAGTCCGGTCCCGTCCGGATCGCCCAGCCGACAGATCACCAGGTAGCCGGAGGTCGTCTCAAACTCGTCCGGCTCGAAGCGGATTCGCAGCGTCGCGGATGAAACGTTCGCGTAGGACGGAATGGAAGAAACGTCGAACCGGAGCAACTCCGTGCCCTCGCTATCCGGCCAGCGCGGATCCATGGCCGGGGCGCGGCCCAGCGACTGCATCCCGAACGTGTAACCCGTCAGCGAGCGCAGGGTGGAATCGAGGCACTGGGTATAGGTGACGCCCGGCGAGACCCCTTTTTGAAATACGCTCGTGACCGTGCCCGCTCCGGTTTCCCTGGCGCACCAGGCCGCGGCCAGGCCCAGCAGCAGAATCGCCCACCTGTGCATAGAGGTCTTGTTCATGCCCTTCTTCCGGTAACGGGGCGACAACTCCTCGTTCATAATACCCGCCAATCTGTGCCGCCGAAAGTGCAGCAGCACTTTTTCTGTTATACCCCCGCATCGCCCGGGCTATTGCCGGCCTGGCAAGGATCTCTTGAAGAGTTCAATCTCGACAGGTGCGCCGGCAATAAATAGCGTCTGGATATCAAGCCCTTGCCGCACGACGGAGCCGCAATAATAAGTGCATGTCCGGGGTATCACATAGCGGAGCGAAGGACGATCTCGACAGCGAATTGATCGCGTCGTGGCGCGACGGCAACGAAGCAGCGCTGGAGGACTTGTTGAGGCGTTATCAATCGCGCATATTCAGTTTCCTCTACCGGATGCTGCGAAACCGGCACGACGCGGAGGACGCCGCCCAGGAGGCTTTCATCCGGGCAGCGCGGAAATTGGATCGTTTCAGCAGCGAAAAAGGCACTTTCAAAAGCTGGATGTTCCAGATCGCGTACCGGGAGGGCTTGCGAATGGCCGGCCGGCGAAAACGCGCCCCCGTCGGCGAGGGGGCTTGGACGGCGCTGGGGATGCCTCCGCCCGAGGCCGTCGACCCCGGCCCGCCCCCCGGGCAACAGTTGGTGGATCAGGAGACCGCCGCCCTTGTCGCGCAGGCCGTGGAAAGTTTGCCGGAAGCTGAAAAGCAGGTTGTCCTCCTGCGCACCTATTCGGGGTTGCGGTTCCGGGAGATCGCCGAGGTCATGAAGACCCCCTTGAACACGACGCTGG
>JAHJJH010000274.1 GCA_018823105.1 Verrucomicrobiota bacterium
ATCAAGGCCCTGCGCGAGGGGCTGGTGGCCAACCGCATCGTCAGCCTCTACGGTATCTTGAACGGCACCTGTAACTACATCCTGACCCGGATGGAGGAGGAACGCCTGTCGTTCGACGAGGTCCTCAAGGCGGCGCAGGCGGCCGGCTACGCGGAAACCGAGCCGAGCCTGGACGTGGACGGCGTGGACACCGCGCACAAGGCCGTGATCCTGGCCTCGCTGGCGGCCGGGGCGCCCGTGCCGATGTCCGCCGCGCACGTGGAAGGCATCCGCGATATTTCCGCGGGCGACATCAGTTACGCGGCGGAGATGGGCTATCGCATCAAGCTCCTGGCCGTGGTCAAGCAGGAAGCGGCGGGCATCGAGGTGCGCGTTCATCCGACCCTCGTCCCGCACGCGCATCCGCTGGCCTCCGTCGGCAGCGTGTTCAACGCCGTCATGATTTCCGGGGACATCGTGGGCGACACGCTCTACTACGGCCGCGGCGCGGGCCGTCGGGCGACCGCCAGCGCTGTGCTGGCCGACCTGGCCGACGTGGCGCACCATCGGGCCTGCGGCGCCCGCCGCCCGCCCGTATTCCTGCCCGAGGCCGGCCCCGTGAAACTGCGTCCGCTCGGCGAGGTGCGGACCCGCTGCTACTTGCGCCTGTCGCTGCTGGACCGGCCGGGCGTACTGGCGAAAGTCGCGCAGGCCCTGGGCCGGCATGGCATCAGCATCGCCTCCGTCATGCAAAAGGAGGTGCGGCTGGGCGGGCACGTGCCGGTGATCGTGGTCACCCACGAGGCGCCCGAGAAGGCGTTCCAAGCCGCGCTGGAGGAGATTGACCGCCTGGAGGAGGTGGGCGCCCCCACCGTCCGGCTGCGGATCGAGGATTTTTAGACCTGTAGTTCCGCCGCTCCGTCGGCGGAAATCTCCGGCGACAGAGCGCCGGAGCTACAAAAAGCAGGACATTTTTTTATAACACGTTGGAAAGGTTAGAAAATGAAAGTGGCCAAATTCGGCGGGACATCGCTGGCGGATGCCGGCCAGATTCGGAAGGTCCTGGATATCGTCAAGAGCGATCCGGACCGCCGGCTGATTGTTGTTTCGGCGCCGGGCAAGCGCTCGAAAGATGACACCAAAGTCACGGACCTGCTGATCGCCTGTGCGAAAGCGGCGCTGGCGCGGGGCGAGGCGGACCCGGAAGTCCGAGCCGTGGTGTCCCGCTTTGCCGAAATCGGAAGGGAACTGGACCTCCCCCCGGCCCTGATGGCCGGAATCGAAAAAGACCTGCGGGACCGTCTCGCCGGGGATCGGAGTCACAAGGCGCTGTTCACGGACTCCATCAAGGCCGCGGGAGAGGACTACTGCGCACAGTTCGTGGCTGCCGCGGCCGCCCGCCAGGGATTGCAGGCGCATTACGTGTGCCCCCGCGAGGCCGGCTTGGTCCTAAGCGACGAGCCGGGCAATGCCCGGGTGCTCGACGAATCCTACCCGAAGCTGGCGGCGTTGCGGGACCGGCCCGGCGTGACGATCTTCCCCGGCTTCTTCGGCTATACAAAGGCCGGTCGGGTGGTGACCTTCCCTCGTGGCGGCTCCGACATCACCGGCGCGATCCTGGCGGCCGCCGTCAAGGCGGAGGTCTATGAGAATTTTACCGACGTGGATTCAGTGTATTCCACCGACCCGCGCATCGTTCCGGAGGCGCGGCCGATCGAGCTGTTGACCTACCGCGAGATGCGCGAACTGGCCTATGCCGGATTCAGCGTCTTCCACGACGAAGCGATCATCCCCGCCGTGCTCGCGAACGTGCCCATCTGCATCCGGAACACCAACCGGCCCGCGGCACCGGGCACGATGATCGTCCCGGAACGACCCTACCACTCCGGAGGCGTGGTCGGCATCTCGAGTTGTGATGGATTCTGCACGATCTTCTTGAGCAAGTACCTTATGAACCGCGAGATCGGGTTCGGTCGCCGGCTGCTCCAGATCCTCGAGGAGGAGGGGTTGCCTTATGAGCACGCGCCCTCCGGCATTGATAACACCAGTGTCATTCTCCGGGACCGCCTCCTGACGCCGGAAAAAGAGCGGCATGTGGTCAATCGCATTCAGGCGGAACTGGCGCCCGACAATGTGGAAGTCGAGCGCGGCCTGGCGCTCATCATGGTCGTGGGCGAGGGGATGCGCTATACCGTCGGCCTCGCCGCGGGGGCGACCCGCGCCCTCGCCGACAGCGGCGTGAACATCGAAATGATGAACCAGGGCTCGTCGGAAATCAGCATAATGTTCGGCGTCAAGGAAGAGGACCGGCGGAAAGCAGTGAAGTCATTGTATCATGCCTTTTTCGCGGGAGAATAACCATGAACAAGAAACGCATCGCCATCTACGACACCACCTTGCGTGACGGGGCGCAGGGGGAGGGGATCTCGTTTTCCCTTGCGGGAAAGATCCGGATCGCCAAGCGCCTGGACGTTTTTGGCGTGGACTACATCGAGGGCGGTTTCGCGGCCTCGAATCCTAAGGACATGGAGTTCTTCAAAGAGATCAAAAAGGAGAAACTGGCCCACGCGAAGATCGCGGCCTTCGGCAGCACGCGACGCGCCGGCATACCCGTGGCCGAGGATGTCGGCATCCGCGCTCTGCTCGAGGCCGATACGCCCGTGGTGACCATTTTTGGCAAAACCTGGCGGCTCCACGTCCATGAAGTCTTGCGGACCACGGACAAGGAAAACCTGGCCATGATCGCCGATACCGTGCGCCATCTCAAGGAGCACGGCAAGGAGGTCATCTACGACGCCGAGCACTTTTTCGACGGCTACAAGGACAACCCGGAATACGCGCTGAAGACGCTGCGCGCCGCCCGCGAGGCCGGCGCAGACCTGATCGTACCCTGCGACACCAACGGCGGCACACTGCCGCATGAGGTCTTCTCGGTCACCCAGGAGGTAATCCGTGCCGTCGGCCCGGCGGTGGGCATTCACACGCACAACGACAGCGAGGTGGGCGTGGCCAACAGCCTGGAGGCCGTGCGGGCGGGCGCCGTGCAGGTGCAGGGCACGATCAATGGCTACGGCGAAAGGACGGGCAACGCCAACCTGACCTCGATCATCCCGAACCTGATCCTCAAGATGGGATTCGAGTGCCTGCCCAAAGACAGCCTCAAGCAGCTCCGCGAAGTGTCGCTTTTCGTGGACGAGATCGCCAACCTGCGGCCGAGCCGCAAGGCGGCGTTCGTCGGCGACAGCGCGTTCGCCCACAAGGCCGGCATGCACGTGGACGCCGTCCGCAAGGTCGCCCGCAGCTTCGAGCATATCCCGCCCGAGACGGTGGGCAACCAGCGGCGCGTGCTGGTCTCGGAACTCTCCGGGGCCTCGAACGTGTTCCTCAAGGCCGTGGAGATGGGAATGAACCTCGACAAGACCTCGAAGGAGGTCCGGGAGATCCTGCGCGAGTTGGAGCGGCAGGAGAAGAAGGGCTACGAATTCGAGGCGGCCGAGGGCTCGTTCAAGCTGCTCGTGCAGAAGGTGCTCAAGGCCCACCGCCCGTTCTTCACCCTGGAAGGCTTCCGCGTCATCGTCGAGAAACGGCACCGGAGCGAGCCATGCCTGTCCGAGGCCACGGTCAAGCTCACGGTGAACGGCGAGACGGAACATACCGTCGCCGAGGGCGACGGCCCGGTGGACGCCCTAAACTCGGCCCTGCGCAACGCGCTGACGCGTTTCTACCCGCAGATCGCCGACGTGGTGCTGACGGACTACCGCGTGCGCATCCTGGACCCCGAGACGGCGACCGCCGCGAAGACCCGGGTGCTGATCGAGTCCAGCGACGGGCGCGAAACCTGGGGCACCGTGGGCGTGTCCGGCAACATCATCGAGGCCTCGTGGGAGGCGCTCGTGGACAGCGTGGAGTACAAGCTGTTCCTGGAGGAGAAAAAAGCGGGGCGGAAGAATGCCTGAAGTGGCCAAGCACTACGATCCCCGGCCGATCGAGGAGCGCTGGTACCGCGAATGGACCGAGCGGGGGCTGTTCCACTCCGACGCCTCGCGCGGCGGCAAGCCGTTCTGCATCGTGATCCCGCCCCCGAACGTAACGGGCATCCTGCACATGGGCCACGCCCTCAACAACGCCATCCAGGACATCCTGGTCCGCTGGCGGCGGATGCAGGGCTTCAACACGGTGTGGGTGCCGGGCACGGACCACGCCGGCATCGCCACGCAGAACGTCGTCGAACGCGCGCTGAAGAAAGAGGAGCACAAAACACGCGATGACCTCGGGCGCGAGACGTTCGTCCGGCGCGTGTGGGAGTGGAAGGAACAGTACGGCTCCACGATCATCCGCCAGTTGAAGAGGATCGGCGCCTCGTGCGACTGGGAGCGCGAGCGCTTCACGATGGACGAGGGGCTCAGCCGCGCCGTGGCCGAGGTGTTCATCCGGCTGTACGAGAAGAAGCTGATCTACCGGGGCGAGTATATCATCAACTGGTGCCCGCGGTGCCGAACCGCCCTGTCCGACGAGGAGAGCGAGCACGAGGATCTCGGCGGGAAGCTCTACTACATCCGGTACCCGATCAAGGACTCGAAAAAGAAGGAACACGTCCTCGTCGCCACCACGCGCCCGGAGACCCTGCTCGGCGACGTCGCGGTGGCCATCAACCCGCGCGACGAGCGCTACCGCCACCTGGTCGGAAGGACAGTCATCCTCCCCGTGCTCCAGCGCGAGTTGCGCGTGGTCGAGGACGATTTCGTGGACCCGAAATTCGGCACGGGCGTGGTCAAGGTGACCCCGGCGCACGATCCGAACGATTTCGCGATCGGCCGGCGGCACGGCCTGACGCCGATCAACGTGATGAACGACGACGGCACCATGAACGAGGCGGCCGGCCCGTACGCCGGCATGGACCGCTTCGCCTGCCGCGAGGAGATTGTGGAGGACCTTCGGGATGCCGGGCTCGTGGAGAAGATCGAGGACCATGATCACGCGGTCGGCCATTGCTACCGCTGCCACACGATGGTCGAGCCGCGGCTCTCGCCGCAATGGTTCGTCAAGATGAAGCCGCTGGCCCGGCCGGCGATCGAGGCCGTCCGCGACGGCCGCATCCGGTTCATCCCGGAGCGTTGGACGAAGGTGTACCTGGACTGGATGGAGAACATCCGCGACTGGTGCATCTCCCGCCAGATCTGGTGGGGGCACCGCATCCCGGTGTACTACTGCACGGCGTGCAAGAAGGAATGGGCCGCGAGTTCCGGCCCGGCGGCCTGCCCGGCCTGCGGCTCGCGCGATTTCCGGCAGGACGAGGACGTGCTGGACACCTGGTTTTCCTCTTGGCTGTGGCCTTTCAGCGTGTTCGGCTGGCCGGAAAAGAGCGCCGACCTGGCCTTCTACTACCCGACAGGGACGCTCTCCACGGCCTCGGAGATCATCTTCTTCTGGGTCGCCCGCATGATCATGGCCGGCCTCGAATTCATGGGCGACATCCCGTTCCGCGAGGTCTATATCCACGGCACCGTCCGCGACGAGACGGGCCTGAAGATGAGCAAGAGCCTCGGCAATTCCATTGACCCCCTGGCGATCACCGAGCAGTTCAGCGCGGATGCCCTGCGCTTCAGCCTGATCATGCTCACCGCCACCGGCCAGGACGTCTTCCTTTCGAACAGCAAGTTCGAGATCGGCCGCAACTTCGGCACCAAGATCTGGAACGCCGCGCGGTTCATCCAGATGCAGACGAAGGGCGCCGCGGCCTCGGATGCGCCCGCCTTCGACGCCGCGCACCTGGCCGCGGACGACCGCCACATCCTGGCCCGCCTCCATGCCACGGTCTCCGCCTGCACGGACAACCTGGGCCGTTACCGGCTCAATGACTACGCGAAGGCGCTCTACGATTTCCTGTGGCACCAGTTCTGCGACTGGTACGTGGAATACGCCAAGCAGGTGCTGTACGGCCCGGACGAGGCCCGCCGGCGCGACGTGCTGGCGGTGATGCACTACGTTTTCTCCCGCGCGCTGCGGCTGCTGCATCCGATCATGCCGTTTCTGACGGAAGAGCTCTGGCACGGCATGGGCTACGCCGCCCTGCACGCGAAGGACGGCGCGGCATCGTACATCATGACCGAGGCCTGGCCGGAGGCGCGGCCGGACGAGGACCTGCACGAGTGGGGGATCACGCCGGAGCTCGTCGGCTACGTGGACGGACGCCATGACTTGGTGCGCATCGGCCGGACGCTCCGCGCGGACTATGGCATTCCGCCCGGCGCCAAAGTGCGGTTCACCATCCGTCCGGTCAACGCCGCGACGGCGGCGTCCCTGGAGGCCGACCGGGAAACGATCATGGCCCTGCTCAAGGCCGAAGCCCTGGCGATAGACCCGGGATTCGCGCCGGCCGGCGCCATGCCGAGCGGGTTGAGTCCTGTGGGCACAATCTTCCTGTCCCTCGAGGGCCTGGTGGATGCCGCGAAGGAAGTGGAACGCCTGAACGGGCAGGTCGCAGAGGTGGAACAGAACCTTGAGAAGCTGGCCCGGAAACTGGACAACCTGGATTTCGTGACCCGGGCCCCGCCCGAGGTCATCGAGCAGCATCGCGCCCGCAAGACGGAGCTGGCCGAAAAGCTGGAAAAACTCCGGAAGCTCCGCGAAATGCTGAAAACCGCCTGAAGCCGAACCCGCTGGGGATCACGCCAAGGCGCGGGATGCGCATCGACCCCAGCCTTGGTCTCCCCATCCCTATGACGACGTATTGGCCGTCCTGGCCGTCCCGAGAGGACTTGTCTGTCACGATGTCGGGCGGACGGCATGCTACGGCGGGGCGTTGGCGAATTCGCGGCAATAGTCGTAGAGATCGATGTGCTCGTTGGCGTTGGCGTCGCCGTAGTCGAGGTAATTGGTGATGGCGTTGCGGGCGGTGAAGAGCTGGGGGTGGGAGGGCGGGCCGCTGATGGGGTCGTAAAAGGCTTCGAGCAGGCGCCGCCAATCCCCGTCCACCGAAAAAATCGTTCGCCGGGCGGAGTACTCGTCGAACGACTGGTGCACGTCCATCCCGTTCTTCAGCGGGAAGTAGACGGCGAGGCCGAAGGCGATGTCGTTCCAGTTCGAACCCAGGTGCCGAACCACCAGGGCGTTCGTGACCGAAGCCATCACCGCCCGGGCGCGGTCCTGCGCCTCCGTCAGCGGCACGTTCGTGTCGCAGGCGCCCGCCACAAACCACGCGGTGTTGGTCACCAGGTCCGGTACCCGCGACAGGTCCGTCGTGCACAGCGTGATCTTGGCGACGGCGGTCGACACGGAGTAGTAGTCCCACAGCCGCTCGTTGACGTCCGACGCGAACTGCCACGGCGTCCAGCCCGGGTTCGCCTGCAGGCCCTCGATGATCCACCCGTACGGCCAGTCCGGTTGCCCGTAGGTCTCCGACCCGAGCACGTACTGCACGTCCGTGTACGCCAGCTCCGTGACCATCTCGGCCATATTCATGTGGCAGGCGTCGAGAAACAGGCAGTCGACGGGAACGTCCGCGGCCTGCAGGGCGGCGCGGAGGTCGGAGAGGTAGAGGATCGACTCGGCGTAGCTCTCGCAGATGCCGAGGCCGTTCCAGCCGAAACCGTGGTCACCGATCAGCAGCGCGTAGCGATCCGCGGGATAGAGCGCGGCGGCCCAGTCGATGAACGCCGTGAGCGTGGCCGGGTCGGCCATGTTAATCATCCGCCCGCCGGCGCCTTCACCCCAGTCCGGCACGGCGTTGTCCTGCGTGGGCTCGATGCCGTTGGTGACGTAGAAGCGCTCGCAGGAGTGCCACTGGCCGTAGCGGGCGTCCTCCCCGAGGCGCGCGAACTGCACGACGATCTGGACGTTGGTGTCGCTGTTCCACCGGCCCAGTTCAAGGAACTTCGCGATGAAGTCCGGCTCGAGGTTGTTGTCGCCGACCAGGTAGTACAGCAGGGTCCAGCGGCTGTGGAAGACGTTGGTGTGCGCGACGACGCGGTAGCACATGGGGACGCTGACGCGGTACGTCGGAGCTGTTGCGGGGATGCCCACGAGCGAGTCCCAAGACGCCTGCCACGCGCCCTCCTCCAGCGACCCGATCCATTCAATGTCGAAGGATTGCGCGTGCGGGAGCGTGTTGGTCCACTCCAGCTCGCCGGCATGGCTGAAGGAGGTGATCTGGACCTGCGCACGGGCGGCAGGGAGCAGGAGCAGGAGCAGGCCAAGCCGAAGGACGATGGAGCGATGGGCGGATGGGGTCATACTACTTGGTAGGTTAAAGCATATGCGGCCCGTACGGGAAGTGCAAAAAACCTAATGGCTCAGGAAATGAGTGTCTCAACGATGGCGTTTTGGGGAAGGTCAGGGCGAGCGGAGGCGTAAGGTGAAAGGAGGGGGATTTCGCCTCCTTTCAAAGGCCGGGGAACGTGTTCATGGTCTCCCGGGCCAGCCAGAGTGTTTCTTGAACGCGACCTTGACTTTTTCGGTCTCACTCCCTAGTCTCTCGCGCTTGTGACGGCTCGGAGAGGGCGGATTGCCGGGCGAAGGGCCGTTTTTTTGTTTTTTCGCGGGACCCCGACGGCCCCATCAGGGTTTGGATCCGGGCGGCGGCGGGTTTTTGGGCAGGAGCGGGATGCCCGATGGTGTAATGGCAGCACACGGCCCTTTGGAGGCCAGAGTCCAGGTTCGAGTCCTGGTCGGGCAACCAGGCTCGGGATTAATAAAGTGGAAATGAGGATATTTTCAGGGAATGCGCACCGCGCGCTGGCGGAGGAGATCGCCGGCTACGTGGAGCAATCGCTGGGCGAGGTGATCATCACCCGCTTCCCGGACGGCGAGGTCTGGGTTAAAATCGTGGACAACATCCGCGGGCAGGATGTGTTCATCGTCCAACCCACCTGTTACCCGCCGAACGAGAACCTGATGGAACTGCTGATCATGATTGACGCGGCGCGGCGCGCCTCGGCGGCCCGCATCACGGCGGTCATGCCCTTCTACGGATACGCCCGCCAGGACCGCAAGGACCAGCCCCGGGTGCCGATCACGGCGAAGCTGGTCGCCAACCTGCTGGTGGCGGCGGGGGCGAATCGCCTCCTGGCCATGGATTTCCATGCGCAGCAGGTCCAGGGCTTCTTTGATATTCCCGTGGACCACCTGTTCGCGGCGCCGGTGCTGGTGAAACACCTGCGCGCCAAGCAGATTCCCAACCTCGTGGTCGTGGCGCCCGATCCGGGCGGCCTGAAGATGGCCTATGCCTATTCCAACATGCTGGAGGCGGGCCTGGCCATCGTGGCCAAGCAGCGCCGCAGCGCGACGGAGGTCGAGGCCCTGAACCTCGTCGGCGATGTCAAGGGATGCAACGCGGTGCTGGTGGACGACCTGTGCACCACGGGCGGCACCCTCTGTGCGGCCGCCAACCTGCTCAAGGAGCGCGGCACGCAGCGTATCTTCGCCGCCGTGACGCACGCGGTGCTCACGAATCAGGCCATCGACCGCCTCAGGGACTCGCCCATCGAAGGCATGGTCACCACGAACAGCGTCCCGGCGAAGGACTGGCGGGGATTCCCGGTGGAAGTCCTTTCCGTCGCCGACCTGCTCGGGGAGGCCATCCTGCGCATCCACAGCAACCAGTCGGTGACCTCGCTATTTAATATATAGCCAGCCCCGCCAAGGGCGGGGGACAGCAAGGGAGACAGCGATGAAAACGTTGAAAGTGTCGGTGCAACCGCGGCAGGCGCGGGGTTCGGGCCAGGTCGGCCGTCTTCGCCGCGAGGGCTTGCTGCCCGCGGTGGTCTATGGTGCCGGCAAGCCGGTGCGCACCGTCCAATTGAATCTGCACGACTTCGAGCAGGCCCTGCGCGGCCACGCGGGCGAACACCTGTTGATGGACCTTGAGATCCAGGGCGAGACCACCCTGAAGGTGCTCTTGAAGGAAGTCCAACACCATCCCGTCTCGGGGCGCATGACGCACGCGGACTTCAATGAAGTGTCCATGACCGAAAAGATACGCGTCGAACTGCCTCTCCGCCTGGTCGGCGAGCCCGTCGGCGTAACCCAGATGGGCGGCATTCTCGAGCACCTGATCCGCCAGGTGGCGGTCGAATGCCTGCCGGCCGACATCGTGGAACACGTGGACATGGACGTGAGCGCCTTGAACATCGGCGACAGCCTGACCGTGGCGGATATCAAGCTCGACCCGGCGCGCTATGCCATCCTGACCCCGATGGAAGTCGCCGTGGCGACCGTGGCCGCGCCGCGCGTCGAGGAGGAGCCGGTCGTGGCGGAGGCCGCGGTGGGCGAGGCGGCCGAGGGCGAGCCGGAAGTGATCACCGAGAAGAAGGAAGAGGGCGAAGAGGGAGAAGAGGGCGAAAAAGGCGAAGAGAAGGAAGGGAAGAAGGCCGCGGGCAAGAAACCCGAGGCGAAGAAGGAAGAAGGAAAGAAGCCCGAGGCCAGGAAGGAAGAGGGCAGGAAGGCGAAATAGCGCCGCGGGGAGAACCGACCGTTGAAAATCGTAGTGGGACTCGGCAACCCCGGCAGGAAGTACGAGCACACGAGACACAACATCGGGTTCGAGGTGCTCGACGAGCTGGCGCGCCGTAAGGGCACGCGGTTCCGGAAAAAATGGCTGATGCCGCTGCAATCGGCGACGATAGAAGCGGGCGGGGAATCCGTCCTGCTCGTCAAGCCGATGACGTTCATGAATCGCAGCGGCGCAGTCCTGCGTCCCTTGGTCCGGCGTCGCGGATTGTCGCCGGCCGATGTGATTGTGGTGCTGGACGACCTGGATCTGGAGACCGGCCGTCTGCGCCTGCGGAAGCGGGGCGGTGCCGGAGGACACAAGGGCCTGCAGTCGGTCCTGGCGGCGCTCGGGACGGAGAATTTTCCGCGGGTGCGCCTGGGCATCGGGCCGCGGCCGGTGGGCGAGGATTTGACCGGCTATGTCCTGGCCCGATTCAGCGCGGCTGAACGGGAACGGGTAGCCAAAGCCGTCCGGCGGGCGGGAGTGGCCGTCCTGCAGATGGTGGGCGAGGGGGTCGAGCCGGCGATGAACCGATTTAACAGTGAAACGAAATGAGGAGTTTCTGTAGGGCCTTCGCTTGCGAATGGCCGTTTAGCGGCGCGCCGCATCCGCCTTCGTCAGACTTCGGCGAGACAAGAGCGGCGGCCCTACAACATACGCAGGTCTATTCAATTATGGACTGACTTGTAACAGTGAAACGAAATGAGGAGGCGGCATTGAAGAAATACGAAGCCATGTTTATCTTCCCGGAATCCTTGAAGGACGACGCCCTGGCGGCCGCCCTGACCAAGGTGCAGGAGGAGATCAAGCGGCTTGGCGGGGAAATCGAAAACGTCACGAACCTGGGCAAACGCAGTTTTGCCCGCCCGATGAAGAAGCAAAACGCGGGTTACTACGTCCTGGCCGATATCCGCCTGCCCCCCGAGCAGGTGGTGCCCCTGCAGGCGCGTTACCGTCTCGACGAGAACGTGTTCCGGGTGCAGATCGTCGAACCGTCCCCCCACAGCAGCGGTCGAATCACAGTGCCCGTCGAACCGGGTGAAAGAGGAGAGCGAGATGGCTAACCTTAACAAGGTCTTTTTGGTCGGTAACGTCACGCGGGACCCGGAGGTTCGTTACACTCCGACGGGGACGGCGGTGACGGATCTGGGTCTCGCGGTCAACGAGACCTATAAGAACAAGGCCGGCGAACTGGTGGAAACAACGACCTTCGTGGATGTCGTCGTGTGGGGCCGGCAGGCGGAGACCTGCGGGGAGTATCTTTCCAAGGGCTCCCCCGCGCTGGTCGAGGGCCGTCTGCAACTGGACCAGTGGCAGACGGAGGCCGGCGAGAAGCGCAGCCGCCTGCGCGTCCGCGCGGACCGG